>JADGCE010000097.1 GCA_015229095.1 Magnetococcales bacterium
GATTGAAAAAAAGGGTGGAGGGGGTCTGGGGGAGGCGGTTCTCCGCCTCCCCCAGTGACGACCGGAAAGGAGCGCGCAGCATGCGGGTGGTATTGGCAGAACCCAGAGGTTTTTGTGCAGGCGTGGACCGGGCCATCGCCATTGTGGAACGGGCCCTGGAAAAATTTGGCACACCCCTCTATGTGCGCCATGAAATCGTCCACAACCGCTGGGTGGTGGAGGCGTTGCGTCGCAAGGGGGCGATTTTTGTCCACGAGCTGGAGGAAGTGCCCCCAGGGGCCACCGTTATCTTTTCCGCCCACGGAGTCTCCAAGGCGGTACAGACCGAAAGCCGGGAACGGGCCCTGCAGGTGCTGGATGCCACCTGCCCCCTGGTCAGCAAGGTGCACCGGGAGGCGGACCGCCTCTACCGCAGTCGGCATCGGGTGATCCTGATCGGTCATCCCGGCCACCCTGAAGTGGACGGCACCATGGGACAACTTCCCCCCGGTTGCATGGAGGTGGTTGCCCATACGGCGGATGTGGCCAACCTTCCCCCCTCGGACGGGCGGCAACCCGCCTATATCACCCAGACCACCCTCTCCCTGGATGAAACCGCCCACATTATCGCCGCCCTGCAAGCGCGGTTTCCCGATCTGCTGGGGCCCGCACGGGAGGATATCTGCTACGCCACCCAGAATCGCCAGAATGCGGTCAAAGCCCTGGCCCAGGAGTGTGACCTGATCCTGGTCTTTGGCGCACCCAACAGCAGCAACTCCAATCGATTGCGGGAGGTGGCCCAACGGGCCGGAGTGACCGCCTATCTGATCGAATCGGTCCAGGATGTCCAACCGGAATGGCTGCAAGGGGTTGCATCATTGGGCGTCACCGCCGGGGCTTCGGCGCCGGAAATTTTGATCGATGCCCTGCTGACCGCCCTCTCCCCAGGCGGGAGGCTTTCCGACACCCTCCCGGCTCCGGTCACCCAGGTGGATCTGCTCTCGGTGAGCGAAGAAGAGTTGGTCTTTTCCCTGCCGGAACCGCTACGGACGTAACACGGCAGGTCGCCGGGAGGCCATCTCGATGGCTTCAGGGGAGGCCGCAGGCAGGGTGACGGTCAGGGTGGTTCCCTCCTCTTCCGTACTCTCCAGCTCAATCTCCCCTCCCAGGGTGATGGTCAACTGCCGCGCCGAATAGGTGCCCAATCCCGTCCCATCCTTTTTGCCAAAGGTTACCGATTTTTCAAAAAAGTGGTCGCGAATGGCCGACGGCACCGCCCCCTGATTGTGGATGGAGAGGGCGACCCGCTCCGGCGTGCTGCACAACCGGAGGGCAATGACGCTGTCGGGGGGAGAGGCCTCGGTGGCATTTTTGAACAGATTGGCAAAAATATTGTAACACATGGTCTCCTCCCCCAGCACCACCCAGGCCTGCTTCTGCGCCTGCGCCTCGGCCAGGCTGCAGGGGGTGTCGTTCAGCCGCAGCGTGACCGTCAACCGTTTGCCGCGCAGCAGGTTGGCATGGTCGGTCTGCACATCCAGCAACACCGGCAGCAGCTTGACCGGTTCCGGGGTCGGGGTGTAGCGTCCCTGCTCGATCTTCAGCAGATCCAGGGAGAGGTTGACCATGCGCAAGGCTTTCATGCCGGAATTGTAAATGATCTGCGCAATCTCCCGGTGCTCCTCCCCCAACGTCTCCTCGTGCAGCAACAGATCGGCAAAGCCGATAATGCTGTTCAGCGGGGATTTCATGTCGTGGCGGGTGATATGCTCCACCTCTTTTTTCAGCTTTTCCTCGCCGAGCATGGCGATATATTCCCGTTCCAGGGCGGCAGCCTTTTTTTCTGCGGTGAGGTCGCGGGAATAGCCCACAGACCCGATCACCGCACCCTCCGCATTGTGAAGCAGGATGGCGGTGATAAAAACCGGGAAAGATTCCCCGTTTTTTTTGCGTCCGGTCACCTCCCCCACATAGCGCCCCTGCTGTTGCAGCAACGCCCCCACCGTCTGGTACTCCTCCAGGTTGTCGTACAGGCGGGTGATGGGCTGGCCCAAGATTTCGGAGGCCGTATAGCCATACACCTCTTCGGCCTTTTTGTTGAACAGATTGACCAGACGCTCCCTGTTGACCGAGACCACCATGTCGGCAGCAATATCGATAAGATGCCTGTTGTAGGTTCCCTCATCCGACCAGTCGTCCACGGGTGGGACGGCGCCCTTTGTCGTCTCTGTCATTGTTCGACTCCTGCCATCCCTTCGTTGCGGCGTGGCCGGTGCTGGCCCTGTCGTGCAGGCGAGGGGGGGGCAGGGAGTTCCCTGACTCCGCCCCCTCTTCCGGATCAAGGCAAAAGAGTAACAGATTGCCACACTCAATACAATCACCATTACCAGGGCATCCACGACCCCATGCGACCCATGGTGGAACCCATGCTGTAGGACATCACGGAGAGATCATTCGCCATTTTTTTCAAGGCTTCCCGTGCGCGATGAATGCTCATGGCCGGAGAGGCCTCCATGACATTCAAGGTTTGATCCAGGGGGGCAAAGGAGAGAGGGGGTTTGACGGGGGTTGCCGGAGAGTCTGTCTTCCCGCTGGTTTGGGGGATGCCGGGGGGATAGGTGCCGCTGACCAGAATGGCTTTGGCCATCTGCTCTTCCGGGGAGGGCGGGGGTTTGGGCGCGGCCAGCATGTTGGCCCGCAACACATCCGAATCCTGCTTGACACGGATCATCACCAGTGCCGCATCGTGCAATCCCTGCACGATCAGGGGCATATTCAAACCCATCGCCTGGATTTTGCCCTCCAGGGTTTTGCAGGAATCCTCCGGGGCGCTCTGGGACTGGGCAGTTTCCGTTGTGCCCTGGCTGCCGGCAAAACTCCGCTCAACCCACTCCAGATGGGTGGTGGCCTCCACCACGCAGAGCGCGGCCAATCCGGCTCCGATCCAGCGGAACAACCTCTCGTTCCGCTGTGCGCGTCGCTCGTGGATGGCCACGGTGTGGGTCAGGGCCTGGATACTGGCCGTCAATTGGGCAAGCTGCTCGGTTTCATGCATGGATCACGCTCCTGATGAAGGGGGGGGATGGAAAATGGCCCGCGCGTGGCGCGAAGGGCCAACGATGACAGGAACGTGGGGATCCTGGATTCGTCTCTCTCTGTCACCATGGGGGCTTGATAACAAAAAGCAAGTCATTGTGTCTACTGTGCGTGGTTACGGATCCTTGTACATGGAATCCGCTAGAAATAATGGTAAAATTACTGTTTTCTGACGGGTGTCAGCCGCAAAGGGGTATGGCTTGGTGCAACAACAGCACGCCAAAACCAAACCTGGCAACACCGGGAGAATAGGGAACCGCCCTCTCTTCGCGATGGATAACCATTGACAGAGGGGGAATTTTAGGGATCCATAGGGGGATGGGCGTCGCCTGCGGTGCCCCCGTGGACGCTGTGGACGAATCAATGGGGTAATATCGGTGATTATCAGCAGAACTCCCTTGCGCATCTCATTTTTTGGTGGCGGAACCGACTATCCGGCCTGGTATCGGCAACGGGGCGGCTCGGTCATCAGCGTCTCCATCAATAAATTTTGTCTGATCACAGTGCGGGAGTTGCCACCCTTTTTTGAATACAACTTTCGGATCCGCTGCTACCTGAACGAAGAAGTGTCGAGCATCGACGCCATCAAACACCCCTCCGTGCGGGAATGTTTGCGTTTCATGCAGGTCAGGCGCGGTCTGGAGATCCTCCACAGCGCCGATCTCCCCTCCCGCTCCGGGCTGGGCTCCAGCTCCTCGTTTACCGTCGGCTTGCTGCATGCCCTCTATACCTTGATGTACAAAATGCCCACCAAACGCGAATTGGCCCTGAACGCCATTCACGTGGAACAGGAGTTGATCCAGGAACATGTGGGCTCCCAGGACCAGACCGTGGCCGCCTTCGGCGGGTTGAACCGGATCGATTTCGGTTGCCCCCAGCATATTCTGGTCCGCCCCATCGTCCTGCCACCGGAAAAACTGGACCTCCTCTGCAGCCATCTGATGCTCTTTTTTACCGGCTTTTCCCGCACCGCCTCCGATGTGGCCGCCGAACAGATCAAACAGACCGGTGACAAAGAGAAAGAGTTGCTGCAAATGCTGGACCTGGTGGAAGAGGCCATGGCCGTTCTGCTGAGCGAAACAACCTCCCTGGATGAATTTGGCCGTCTGCTGCACGAACAATGGTTGATCAAACGGCAGATGACCCATCTGATCTCCAATGCCCGCATCGACGATATCTATGCCGCCGGTCTGCAGGCCGGAGCCCTGGGTGGCAAACTGCTGGGTGCCGGAGGGGGCGGCTTTATCCTCTTTTTCGTGCGCCCGGAACAGCAACCCCAGGTGCGCGAGGTTTTGCGCGATCTCCTGCACGTGCCGTTTCGTTTTGATTATGTGGGAAGCCAGATCGTCTACTATGGCAATCATTGAGCCCGGCCATCCCATTGATAGTGAATTCCGCATAGACAGGAGCAATGGCCATGGCTGAAAAAGTCGATGTTTTATTGATCAACCCCGGCGATACCCGGCAGATCTACCAAAGCCTGGGGGATCAGCTCAGTGCCATCGAACCTCCTGTCTATGCCGGTCTGTTTGCCGGCTATCTGCGCCACAAGGGGCTGACAGCCGCCATCTACGACACCCCGGCCCTCCTCAGCAGCGCCGAAGAGGCGGCGCGGGCGGCCTGCACCGATTTCCAGGCCACCCTGATCGTCATGCCGGTCTACGGTTTTCAGCCCTCGGCCTCCACGCAAAACATGGGATCGGCAGGGCGCATCGCCCGCCTGATCAAGGAACAGGATCCCGACCGCAAAATTTTGATGACCGGCACCCATCCCGCCGCCCTGCCCCGGCAAACCCTGGAAGAGGAGGCGGTGGATTTTGTCTGCGATGGGGAGGGCCCCCATACCATCCTGGGGGTGGTGCAGGCCCTCCGCAGCGGGGCCACCGATTTTGCCAATGTCCCCGCCCTCTGGTGGCGCGACGGGCAAAAAATTGTTCCCAGCCGTGGGCCCGCCCCCCTGATCCAGGATCTGGATCAGGAAATGCCGGAGATGGCCTGGGATCTGCTGCCCATGGAACGCTATCGCGCCCACAACTGGCACTGCTTCGGCCACAGCAACGGGCGCACCCCCTACGCCTCCCTCTACACCAGCCTGGGCTGTCCCTTCAGTTGCAACTTTTGCTGCATCAACGCCCCCTTCGGTAAGCCCTCCTATCGCATGTGGTCCCCGCATAAAGTGGTGGGATGGATCGACCACCTGGTGGAGCATTATGGGGTCCACAACATCAAGTTTGTCGACGAAATGTTTTTGCTGAACAAACGCCATGTGGGCACCCTGTGCGACCTGCTGCTGCAACGGGATTATACGGTCAACATCTGGGCCTATGCCCGTGTGGATACCATCTACGACGAACTGCTGGAAAAATTGCATGCGGCAGGCTGCAACTGGCTGGCCCTGGGCATCGAGAGCGCCGACAGCACCGTGCGGGATGGGGCCCACAAAAGCATGGGCAACAGCGAAATCACCCAGGCCGTCCAGCGTATCCAAAAGGCCGGCATCCATGTGCTGGGCAACTATATGTTCGGCCTGCCCGATGACACCCCGGCGCGCATGCAGGATACCCTGGATCTGGCCACGGAATTGAACTGTGAATTTGCCAACTTTTATTCGGCCATGGCCTATCCGGGCTCCCAGCTCTATCAGACCGCCCTGCAGGAAAAACGGGCCCTGCCCAAGGAGTGGAGCCATTTTTCCCAGCACGCCTACGCCACCATGCCCCTGGCCAATCAACACTGCACCTCGGCGGAAATCCTGGCCTTCCGGGACAAGGCCTGGCACAGCTATTTTACCAATCCCCGCTATCTGGAGATGGTTCTCGGCAAGTTCGGTCCCCAGGTGGTGACGGAAATCCAGCAGATGACCCGTCTCCAGCTGCCCAGGCAACTGCTCGAACAACCGGTGCCCTGATGATGCAAACGACCGACACGATCTATGTGGCCGGCCACAGCGGCCTGATCGGCTCCGCCGTGGTGCGCCGCCTGCAACGGCAGGGTTTCCAGCGTCTGCTGCTGGCCCGCCACGCAGAGTTGGAGCTGACCGATCCCCTGGCAGTCGCCCGCTTTTTTGCCGAGCAGCGACCGGACTATGTGGTGCTGGCCGCCGGGCGGGTGGGGGGTATCATTGAAAATCAAAGCTTTCCGGCGGATTTTATCCGCACCAACCTGGCCATCCAGTTGAATGTGTTGCAGGCCGCCCACGATACCGGGGTGCAAAAATTGATCCTGTTCGGCTCCTCCTGCATGTATCCACGGCAGTGCCCGCAGCCCATGGCGGAGACCGCCCTGCTCTCCGGCCATCCCGAACCCACCAGCCTGCCCTATGCGGTGGCCAAATTGGCCGGGGTGCATCTCTGCCTGGCCTACAACCGACAATATGGCCACCAGCGTTTTATCCCCCTGATTCCCAACAGCGCCTTTGGTCCCAACGACAATTTTCAGGAGTCCGGGCATGTCCTGTCGGCCTTGATCCGCCGTTTCCACGCAGCACGGCAGAGCAACGCCCCCAGCGTGACCCTGTGGGGGAGCGGCACACCCCGGCGGGAGTTTATCCATGCCGACGATATTGCCGACGCCTGCCTGGCCCTGCTCAACGGGGAGACCGATGCGCTGCCCCTGCCCCTCAACCTGGGCAGCGGGCAGGATTATTCCATTCGGGAGCTGGCTCTTGCCATCGCCCAGGTGGTGGGTTATACAGGCACCTTGCAGTGGGATACCAGCAAGCCGGATGGCGCCCCGCAAAAATGGCTCGACAGCAGCCGACTGCGGGCCTTCGGTTGGCAACCCACCGTGACCCTGACCGAAGGGTTGCGCAGCACCTATCAATGGTATCTCGACCATCTCGGCACAACGGAGGGGGGAGCATGAGCGTTCCAGTCGCAGATTTGCAACAAAAAGCCCAATGGGTCTGGCGGGAGACCCTGGCCATCCACCGGCGCGCCCCGGAGACCCGTCTGGCCTCCTCCCTCTCCGCCGTCGAAATCTATGTCGCCCTCTATTACGGAGGGGTGCTCCGTTTTGACCCGCGCCAGCCCCTGGCAGCCGAGCGGGATCGCTGCATCATCAGCAAGGGACACGGCTCCATCTCCCTCTATCCCGTCCTGGCCGACCTGGGCTTTTTTCCGCTGGCGGAGTTGCAACGGGTCTGCCACAGCGGCAGCTTTCTCGGCGGCATTCCGGACCCGGTCATCCCCGGCTATGAAACCGTCAACGGCTCCCTGGGACATGGCCTGGGGGTGGCCACCGGCATGGCCCTGGGGCTGCGCTGCCAGGGTCGGCAGGAGCCCAGCGTGTTTGTGGTCACCGGCGATGGAGAGTTGCACGAAGGTTCCTGTTGGGAGGCGATCATGCTGGCCGGCCATCACAAGCTGGATACCCTGCATCTGATCATCGATGACAACCAGATCAGCATGCTGGGATTTACCGAGGAGATTGTCGGCCTCGGCGCCCTCGACCAGCGGCTCGCCTCCTTCGGCTGGGAGTGCCGCAGGGTGGATGGCCATGACTGCCTGGCCCTGCAGGCGGCCCTGCTGGAGATGAAGGCCACCCGCAACGGCCAACCCAAGGCATTGATCGCCCGCACCCGCAAAGGCCGGGGGGTGCCCGGCCTGGAAAATGCGCCGCTCTGCCACATTCTCAATCCCAAGGCCGAGCTGCTGGACAGCCTGCTGGAGCAAAATCCATGAGCCCCATCAAACCCCTCGCCATGCGTGATGTCCTGCTGTACCGCATCTGGTTGGCCATGGCCGAAGATCCCCGCCTCTTTTTTGTCACGGCAGATTTCGGCTCCCCCATCCTGGACAAAATCCGCGCCGACTTTCCCCAGCGTTTTATCAATGTCGGCATCGCCGAACAAAACCTGATCAATGTCTCCGCCGGCCTGGCCCTGGAGGGGCATGTGGTCTTTGCCTATGCCATCGCCCCCTTCATCACCATGCGCTGCTATGAACAGATCCGCATCAGCCTGGCGTTGCTCTCCACCGTGCGTCCCATGAATGTCAATCTGATCGGGGTGGGAGCGGGGTACAGCTATGTGGTCTCCGGGCCGACCCATCAATGCTATGAAGATATCACCCTGATGCGCGCCCTGCCCACCATGCGCCTGCTGTCGCCCGCCGACCATATCAGTGCCGAAGCCCTGTTTGACCGCTGCATGGCGAGCATGGGCCCCAAATATCTGCGCCTGGATGCCCAACTGGTGCCGGTGCTCTATGCCGACGGACCACCGGATTGGCAGAGCGGCCTGCACGTGCATCGCCGGGGGGATACCCTCTGCTTGCTGGCCACCGGCTATATGCTGCATACGGCCCTCGCCGTCGCCGACCGCCTGGCGGCAGAGGGGGAACAGGTTGGCGTGATCGATCTGTTTGACATCTCCCACTGTGACGCAGAGCTGCTCCACGCCCAACTGGCCCCCTATCGGGGCATTGTCAGCCTGGAGGAGGGGTTCCGGGGGCGGGGCGGGGTCGATGCCCTGCTGTTTGAGTTTATCGCCCGGCGGCGTCTGCCGGCGCGTCTGCTCAATGTGGGGGTGGAACCCGCCTACCGTTTTGAACTCGGCAGCCGGGCCGAGCTCCATGAGCAGGTGGGCATCGGACCGGAGGCGGTCTGGCAGGCCGTCCGCCGTTTCCGCGACTCCCTTTGACCTCTTTCATTCGGTGAACCGACCATGAAATTTCCTTTGATGCGCAACAATATTCTGCGGGAAGACCGGGAGGCGGTCATCGCCCATCTGCAGCAGGAGGATCCCATTCTGACCAACGGTCCCCAGGTGCGGGCCTTCGAGGCGGAATGGTCGGCCTGGTTGGGAGTCAAATACAGCGTGCTGGTCAACTCCGGGGCTTCGGCCAATCTGTTGACCCTGGCCGCCCTCAAGATCCGCTACCCGGAGGGGGGCGAGGTGATCACCCCGCCCCTGACCTGGATCTCCGATGTGGCCTCGGTGCTGCAAAACGGCTTTACGCCGGTCTTCGCCGACATTGATCCCGCCTCCCTGGCCATGGATACCGGGCAGATTTTAAGCAAAATTTCCGACAAAACCCGCGCGGTCTTTCTCACCCATGTGCAGGGGTTTGACGGTTTGACCGACCTGCTGCTGGAGGCCCTGCGGCGGCGCAATATTCTGCTGATCGAGGATGTGTGTGAATCCCACGGGGCGACCCACAACGGCCAAAAGGTGGGCACTCTGGGGTGGGTCTCCAATTTTTCCTACTATTATGCCCATCACATGAGCACCATCGAAGGGGGGATGATCTGCACCGATGATGCAGAGCTCTACCAGCAGGTGCGCATGCTGCGTTCCCATGGCATGGTGCGGGAGTCCACCGACGAGGGGTTGCGCCAGCGCTATCAGGCGGAAAATCCGGAGTTGAATCCCGATTTTATCTTTGCCTATCCGGCCTACAATACCCGCAACACCGAGATCGGCGGCATTCTGGGCCGCAGCCAGTTGAAGCGGCTGGATTGGATCGTCCAGCGCCGGACGGAAAATCTGCGGCGGTTTCTGGAGCGGATCGACGCCGGCCAATATCGCACCGATTTCAAGCTGGAAGGCTCCAGCAACTATGCCTTCAACCTGATTCTGAAAGAGCCGGATAATGTCCTGGTGCAGCGGGTGATGCAAAAAATGCGGGAGTCCGGGGTGGAGTTTCGCCGGGGCAGCGCCGGGGGTGGCAATCAACTGCGCCAGCCCTATTTGAAAGGGATCGTCCCGGAGGGCCATTATCGGCTCTTTCCTGAAACGGAGCATGTGCATTTTTACGGGTTTTACATCGGCAATTTTCCTGATCTCTCCCTGGAAGAGGTGGATGCGCTGTGTGACATTCTCAACCGGGTTTAACGGGGGGCGCTGCCGTATCTCCAAGTGGCGGCAAACGTTACGGGTGTTCGTGAGGATCCGCCAGGAGGCTGTCCAGAGTCGATGCGTCCAGGATACGGAGACTCCATGCCTCCAGGGTGGAGAGGTCGGCGTCGGCTATTTTCTGGCTGACCCACGGGGGCAGGGTACCGAAGCGGCGTTGGAGAAGGCGGGTCAGGATCTCCGCCTTGCCTTTTTTTTCGCCCGATTGCTCACCGATCTGGATCCCTTCCAGTCGGCCTTCCAGTCGGCCTTTCATTTCGCCCCTCTG
>JADGCE010000098.1 GCA_015229095.1 Magnetococcales bacterium
AATATGGTGAGCCGTGCTGGAGTCGAACCAGCGACCCGCAGATTAAAAGTCTGCTGCTCTGCCAACTGAGCTAACGGCCCATTGCACCACTACCCCGTTACCAGGGAAGCGGGGAGTGTATACCCATCCAACCCAAAAGAAAAGCATCCGCGCATCCAGAGGAAAATTTTTTTGCCTCCTCAATCCCGCTCATCCAGCCAAGCCATCTGAATGGCTTCCAAAATTTTTTCGTTGCACCGCTCCGGGAGATCGTCAAATCCAGGCAATGCCACCACCCACTGCATCAAATCCGTAAACCGCACCGACAACGGCTCCACCTCCGGCTTGCTGTCAGCCAGGGCAATGCCAATTTCCTGCACATCTGTCCATTTCATCCCTTTCTCCACCTCCCAGGGCAGCGCATTGAACGATCAAAACGATTGTCACAGCCACCACAATGGCCCGAACACAGTGCTATTTTTTATCTTTTTTGTCCACTTTCATGTTGACAGAATATTCCGGCACTGTCACCCGCAACCCATCCAAAGCATCCGTCATCACAATCTGACATCCCAAACGACTGGTGGCAGTCAAGCCAAAGGCCATATCCAACAGATCCTCCTCTTCCTCGGTCATCTCCCCCAGCTTGTCAAACCATTCTGCCGCCACGATCACATGGCAAGTGGCACAGGCCAACGAACCCTCGCATGCTCCCTCCAGGGGAATGTCATACAAATGCGCCGCCTCCAACAAGGTAGTCCCCTCCTCCACCTCAACGGTCTGCTCCATGGGTAAAAAAGTGACATACGGCATCTGGTCAATCACTCCCTTAGGCAAAATCTGTCATGTTGCGGCCTACCATGGCCGCTTGAATGCTACGGTCCATGCGCCGTTGGGCAAAAAAGGCCGTCTCCTGGTCCAACCGGGCCATCTCCTGGTTAATCAACGTCGCATCCTGTCCGCGCGAAGCCTCCCACAGCTGCAAGGTAACCGCCTTGACCCGGCGCAATTCCGCCTCAGAGAGCAGATCTCCATCCTGCTTCAAAGCCGCCCCCACCGCAGATAACACCCGTTCCGCTTCCACCCGCGCCTCGTTCAACAAACGAGCCTGCAAGTCTGCCGCACCGTGGGACAACGCATCCCGCAACATCTCCTCAATCTGACCATCGCTCAATCCATACGATGGTTTCACCCGTACCGACTGCTCAATCCCGGTACTCTCTTCCCGGGCCGAAACCGTTAGCAGACCATCCGCATCGACGCCAAATGTCACCCGAATCCGGGCCGCACCCGCCACCATCGGCGGAATGCCCCGCAACTCAAAACGGGCCAGCGACCGACACTGACTCACCAATTCCCGCTCTCCCTGCACGACATGGATCTCCATGGCCGTTTGACCATCCTTGAACGTGGTAAAATCCTGGGCACGAGCCGTGGGAATGGGGGTGTTACGGGGAATAATCTTTTCTGCCAACTCTCCCACCGTCTCCAACCCCAGAGAGAGAGGGGTCACATCCAGCAACAACAATTCCGTGTCCCCGTTACCTGCCAACAGATCGGCCTGATGGGCCGCCCCCAGTGCCACCACCTGATCCGGATCCAGATCACATAACGGTTCTCTCTGAAACAACTGCGCCACAAAACGCCGCACCAATGGCACCCGGGTGGATCCTCCCACCAAAACCACTCCCTGCAAGGCCGCCGCCGTCACACCGGCATCCTTCAGGGCGCGACGACAGGCCACCCCGGTGCTGTGCAGCAAATCGCCAATCCACGCCTCAAACTGGGGGCGGGTGATGGTGCGCCGTCCGCTCTCCCCGGCAGGCCAAGCCTCCAGGCCATCCGGCAGGGGCAACGTCGCATCCACCGACTCCCACTCCGAAAGCTGTTCCTTGATGCGTCGCGCCTCCCGGCGACAGGCCTGCAAAAAACGGCTGTCTGGAATCGAAACGCCCGCCTCCCGCAGCAGATAATCCACCACCCGCTGGTCAAAATCATCCCCCCCCAAGCGGGAATTCCCCCCGGTGGCCAGCACCTGAAAGACCCCCTCGTTCAGACGCAGTATGGAGATGTCAAAAGTGCCACCCCCCAGATCGTAGATGGCAAACAATCCTTGCCGTCCTTCTCCCTCCTGGAAGGCATCCAAACCATAGGCCAGGGCGGCCGCCGTCGGCTCGTTGACCAGACGCATCACCTCCAATCCGGCCAGACGGGCCGCATCTTTGGTTGCCTGCCGCTGTGCATCATCAAAATAGGCCGGGACAGTCACCACAGCCCCCTGCAACGGGCCCCCCAAAGCCTCCTCGGCACGCACTTTCAAGGATCTCAGTATCTCGGCTGACACCTCCACGGGCGAAACCCGGCGTGCTCCCAAGACAATCTGAACCATACCCCCCTCCCCGTCCAACAACTGCAGCGGCGTTTGCATCCCCCCCTCCCCGCTGGACAACTCCGCCAAGCCGCGCCCCATCAGCCGTTTTACCGAACTGATGGTCCGCTGCGGGTGCAGCAGGGCCTGCGCCTCTGCCGCATGGCCGACCAGGACCGCGCCATCCAGGCCATAATGAACAACGGAAGGCAGGGCCGTTCTTTCCGCATCATCGGCGATACAGGCCGGTTGGCCCTCCAGATTGATGGCCGCCACCAGGGAAAATGTGGTGCCCAGATCAATCCCTACAACCCTCCTCTGCCGCCCCCCTCTCTCCAACAAATCGACTTCATGAGGCTTACGAGACTGACCCGGCTCGGCAATGTCCAACAAAAGATCCATCGTTAACCCTTATACTCCCTGTTCGGATATGTTTTCTTCTGCCTGATCCAACGCCTCCAGAAAGCGGCGATGATAGCGCAAACGATGGTTGACCCGCACAATCTGCTGCCGCAACTCCGGCGCACACACCGCCTCCCGACCCGCTTCGGCGGGCAGACAAGAGGCAAAAAGCCGAGCCAGTTGCGCTTCATCCTGTTCCAGGCACCGTTCTGTCTCTTCACGCATGCGCCCCAACTGCTGCGCTGCACCCGCTGCCGACAGATCCACCGCCTCCAATGCCTCCCGCTGCTCCATCACTTCCATCAAAAAGGCGGGATCCTGGGGTTCCGACTGACCCGGATCGGCGACCCTGTACCCCAACCTTTCCAGGAGATATTCGCTCCTCAGCAGCGGATCCCGGATCGTTTGGTAGGCCTGGTTGATGCGGGTCACATGCTCCAGGGAGAGACGTCGCTCTGTGGCACTCCGACTGGCAAAACGGTCAGGATGAAACTGTCTTTGCAAGGATTGGTAGTTCTCTTCCAGCTGTTCAACCGCCAAAGAAAAGGAGAACTGTAGGGAAAACAGCCTGAAATAGTCCACATTGCCCGTTGTCGGCTGGATCACCTGACAGGTGGGGCAAAAGGCCGTATCCATGACCAATCCTTGACAAGACCAGCAACTTTTGCCCCGCTCAGGGGCCGGGGAAGAGAGACCGCTCAACGCCTTCATACCTTGAAGGATTCCCCGCAGCCACACTGCCCCTTCACCTGCGGATTGATAAACTTGAAGCCGGACTTGAAGGCCGACGATTCAAAATCCACCTGGGTGCCATCCAATGCCAACAGCGATTTGCCATCCACCACGATACGCACACCATAACTTTCAAATACCTGATCAAACTCCTCCACCGTGTCGGTATATTCCAGCTTGTAAGAGAGTCCCGAACAACCAGAGGTGGTCACCCCAATCCGCACCGCCGCTTCTGGCGTACCCCGCCTGGCCAGCATCTCCCGGGCCTTCCCGGCCGCCCGTTCCGTCATCACCACACCCATTTTTGCATCTCCTTCCCAATCACAGTGCCCATGCCATGGAATGGTTTGGCCTGAGCTCACGCCCTCAACCCATGCTTTTCTGCTTCTGCCGATAGTCGGCCACAGCCGTCTTGATGGCATCCTCTGCCAACACCGAGCAGTGTATTTTGACAGGCGGCAAAGCCAACTCCTCTGCCACTTGCTGGTTTTTGATCAACAGGGCCTCATCCAAACTCTTGCCCTTGAGCCATTCGGTCACCAACGACGAAGAGGCAATGGCCGACCCACAACCAAATGTCTTGAATTTTGCCTCGGAAATGACCCCCTGATCATCCACCCGGATCTGCAACTTCATCACATCCCCACAAGCCGGGGCACCCACCATGCCCGTGCCCACCTGGGGATCATTCTTGTCCAGACTGCCCACATTGCGTGGGTTTTCATAGTGATCCAATACCCGCTCATTGTATGCCATGATCCAACTCCTTCTTGATCTGTTTCGTATGCACCCCTGCGCGCAGCAGGATTATCGTTAGTGAGCATCCCACTGGATGCTGTTGATATCCACACCATCCTGAGCCATCTCCCAGAGAGGAGACATCTCCCTCAGGCGGTTGACGGCTTGGACAACGGTCTGAACCACAAAGTTCACCTCTTCCTGCGTTGTAAAACGCCCCAAACCAAATCGGATGGAGGTGTGCGCCTGCGCCTCACTGACACCCAGGGCACGCAACACGTAGGAGGGCTCCAGGGAGGCAGACGTGCAGGCGGAACCGGATGAAACCGCAACCTCCTTGATGGCCATCATCAGAGATTCCCCCTCAACATACCCGAAGGAGATGTTGACATTGCCCGGCAGACGATGTTGCAAATCGCCATTGACCTCCACATGGGTCAACTGGGAGAGGATGCCTTGCACCAACTGCTCGCGCAATCCGAGTACCCGCCGATTTTCCTCCTCCATCTCCTCCATGGCCAGCGCACAGGCCTTGCCCAATCCTACCAGCAATGGCGTTGGCAAGGTGCCAGAGCGCATGCCCCGTTCGTGACCGCCACCGTGAAAAAGCGGTTTCAAGCGAACCCTCGGTCTCCGCCGCACATACAAGGCGCCTACCCCCTTGGGGCCATAAATTTTATGGCCTGAGAGAGAGAGCAGATCGATCTGCATGGCCTCGACATCCAGGGGGATTTTTCCCACCCCCTGGGCAGCGTCACAGTGAAACAATACCTTTTTCTTCCGGCATAAACGGCCAATCTCCATCAGCGGCTGAACGACACCAATCTCGTTGTTGGCGGCCATGATGGAAACCAGGAGTGTCTCGTCGGTGATGGCCGCCTCCAGGGCTTCCAGTTCCACCAAACCATTTTTTTGCACCGGCAGATAGGTGACGGTAAAGCCCTCCGCCTCCAGATGGCGACAGGTATCCAGAACCGCCTTGTGTTCTGTCACCGGGGTGATCAGATGATGGCGGCCTTTGTCTGCACCACTGGCCTCGCGCCGATAAAAACGGGCCGCTCCCTGAATGGCCAAATTGTCCGATTCTGTGGCACCCGAGGTAAAAACAATCTCACGGGAGTCCGCCCCCAGGATTCGGGCAACCTGTTCTCTGGCCTCTTCCACCGCCTGTTCCGCCTCCCAGCCATAGGCATGGGAGCGCGAGGCCGGGTTGCCAAATTTTTCTACAAACCAGGGCAGCATGGCCTCCAGAACCCTGGGATCCATGGGAGTCGTACCCTGATAGTCCATATAAACCGGATGTTTCATGCCCATCATCTCCACCGTTAAAATGCCTAGCCACCACGTTCAAGAGGGCCTCTCATGCCTGTGTGGCAGGAGCGGACAGTTGCCGTAATCGTTTGATCACAGAGACAAAAGAGACCACAAAACGGTCCACATCGACTGCTGTGCTGTTCCATCCCAGACTGACCCGCACCATGCTGGTGGCCAACTCCGCTGAGACACCCATGGCCACAGGCACATGGGAGGGTTGACTGCGTCCTGAAGAACAGGCCGAACCACTGCTGACAGCAATGCCCTCCAGGTCCAAATTCATCACCACCGTTTCACCATGGATGCCGGGCACCAGTATCGCACTGGTATTGGCCAACCGCGTTTCCGCCTGCTGTCCCAGGATCACAGAGTCCGGGATGGCGGTCTGAATACGCCCTTCCAGGGTTTGTTGCAGATGGCGCAGACGGCGGCCCTCTTCCGCCAAGGTTTCCTGGGCCCACTGCGCGGCCAGACCACACCCCACGATACTTGGCACATTTTCCGTCCCCGCCCGTCGTCCCCGCTCCTGCCCACCACCCAGCAACAGCGGTTCCAGCCCCAGGGCATGCTCCACCACCAGTGCCCCCACACCTTTGGGTCCGCCAAATTTGTGGGCCGACAAGGACAACATGTCCACACCCAACCTCCCGAAACAGATCGGCACTTTACCCACACTCTGCACCGCATCCGTATGCACCGGAATGGCAGGGGAATGATGGTGACAGAGCTGCGCAATCTCTTCCAGAGGTTGAATAACGCCGGTTTCATTGTTGGCGTGCAGGATGGAGACCAACACAGTATCCTGACGCAGGACTGCTTGCACCGCCTCAGGAGAGAGACGCCCCTGATCATCCACCCCTACCTGCGTCACCGCCATGCCACACCGATTGAGTCGTTCACACAGTTTCAACAGGGAGGCATGTTCCACAGCACTGATGACCACATGGCCCTGGAAACGGCGGCGGGCCGCGCAACCCATCAAGGCCAGATTGTTGGCCTCGGTGCCTCCGCTGGTAAACACAATCTGACTCTCGTGGACAGCCAGCAGGGCCGCCAACCGACGGCGCCCTTCGTCCACCCCCTGGCGCGCCCCGCGACCGCTGCGATGCACCGATGAAGGATTGCCGGCCTGCTCTGCAAAAAAAGGCAGCATCCCCTCCAACACCTGGGGCAAAACAGGAGAGGTGGCATTATGATCCAGATAGACCATCTCTCCCTCCTGTCGTCATGCTCCCTCCCTCCCCATCCTCCCCCCGAAAGGGATGAGCGGATGCCGGGTCCACTGCCGGGGCGCCATCCTCCACACCTTCCCGCCTCTCCGACAGCAACCGACCCAGATGGACCGATTCCAAATATTGGTTGATATGCTGCCCCATATCTTCCCAAAGATGGTGGGTAATACAACGGGAAGAATTTTTATTATCGCTGGACCCTGGGCGACACCCATGCTCCGAACCGCCCTCACAGGAGGTGGCCTGAATCGGCTCATCCACTGCACGAATAATATCGGCTACCGATATGGCCTCCGGTTTGCCGCTCAGCATATAACCGCCACCCGGTCCCCGTACACTGCGCACCAAACCCCGTCGTCGCAATTTGGCAAACAGCTGTTCCAGGTAAGAGAGAGAGATCTCCTGTCTGTTGGCGATCTCCGCCAGTGAGGTGGGTTTCTCAATACCGTGAAAAGAGAGATCCAGCATGGCCGTCACTGCATAACGTCCACGAGTCGTCAATTTCATGGCTGTTCTCCGGGAAACGGGGTGGCATTCGCGCTGCGGTGCAGGCAATCCAGCACGTCGGGGGGGGGTGTCCGGGTTTTGGCCAGTGCGCTCTCCAGCTCCTGGATGCGCCGATCCATATGTCGCATCTGATCCAGAAGACAGGAGACAGCCCGGGCCACTGGATCCGGCATATCGCCGCTCTGCCCATAAAAGGGAAACAGGGCTGGATGGTGCGGATCCGGAAGATCGTGGCTCACCACCATGCGTCCCGGTACACCCACAACTGTGCTGTCCGGTGGCACATCCTTGACCACGACGGCATTGGAACCCACCCGTGCCCCGGACCCAATGGTAATCGGACCCAATATTTTGGCCCCCGCGCCAACGATCACATTGTCTCCCAGCGTGGGGTGACGTTTGCCTTTGTTCCAGGAGGTACCACCCAGGGTGACGCCATGGTAAATGGTCACATTGTTACCGATTTCTGCTGTCTCACCGATAACCACGCCCATGCCATGGTCGATAAAAAAACCTTCGCCAATCTGAGCTGCTGGATGGATTTCAATACCGGAAAGAAAACGCGCCACCTGGGAGACAAGACGGGCCGTCAGACGGAAGCGATGTCCCCACAACCAGTGGCTGAGGCGATAACCCTGCAGGGCATGGATGCCCGGATAACAGAGCAACACTTCAAGGACGGTGCGGGCTGCCGGATCCCGGTGAAAAACGGCACGAAGATCATTTTTAAGGCGTCTGAACATGGATGCATCCTGGGATGGTCCGTGGGACCCAACAGCCGACAGTTTCTACTGGCAGGGAGGATATAATCTCCGATGCTTTCTGTCAACTATTTATGATGCACCCCGCAAAAAATCAAGCGTGCCAGCTTCAAGCTCCTATGACAAGCACGGGTGTTTCGGTGGCACTCCCCTGAGGTGGATAGTGCCCTTTCACAGGGTGACACGCACCACCACATCTCCCAGTAAACGGATGTGTTCCCGCAGGGATTTTTCCACGGCCCTGGAGATGGCATCTGCCACATGCATGGGCAACTGGGCATCTACGGTCACAGCCACATCGCTGTACACTTTGTGGCCCACCCATCGGGCTCGGACGACCTGTACCGCCTTCACTCCGGGAACATGCATGGGGGCATGGGTAATTTGATCCAGAATTTCTGGCTCAATGCCATCCACCAGACGGAGCCAGACAGAGCGGGCGGCATCCTTGACGATGAACAGGATGGCGATGGTGATGCCGATGCCGACCATGGGATCCACCAGGGGATAACCCAGCCACGTTCCAAGAACACCGATCAGGACCGAGAGACTGGTGAAGCCATCCACCCGGGAATGCTGGCCATCCGCGATCAATGCGGCGGAACCAATCTCCCGTCCCACCCGGATGCGGTAGACTGCCACAGCTTCGTTGCCCACAAATCCCACAACGGATGCCAGCAGCACCCAGTCGAGATGGGTCATCGGTGTGGGATGGAGCAGTTTGAGGAATGCCTCATAGCCGGCGACGCAGGCGGAAAAAAAGATCACTCCAACGATGATCACGCCGGCCACATCTTCTGTTTTGCCGTATCCATAGGTAAACCGGCGGTTGGCTCCCCGTCTGGTCAGAGCAAAAGCCACCCACAATGGGAGGCTGGTGGCCGCATCGGCAAAATTGTGGATCGTATCCGCCATCAGTGCGACCGATCCGGAGTAGAAGACTACCAACGCCTGGATCAGAGCGGTAATACCCAGTCCGACCAGAGATATCTTGAGAACCCGAATGCCTTTTTCGCTGGATTCCATCACCGAATCCACCTTGTCGGCTACGTCATGGGAGTGGGCAAAGGTTTCCCTGAACCACCCCCAAACACCGCCACCGTGATGGTGACTGTGGTGGCCGTGATCGTGGTCGTCGTGCGCATGATGATTATGATCATTATCACGACCATGATGGCCATGGTCATGGTCGTCGTGCCCATGATGGCCATCATCGTGGTCGTCATGGGTCTCCATGACTTGGCCAGGCCCGTGATCATGTCCCTCCTCGGTAAAAAGGGTGGCCAGTCGCTCACGTCCTCCATCCAGGTTGAGATAGGCCAGAAATTCATGGGGTTCAGGAATGTTGGAGGAGGATTCCAATGTGTCCCCTTGGAGATGGAAGAGAAACGACTGCCGCACATCTCCCGGACGCACCGTCTCTGCGGTAACGGCATCGGCACGAAAGGGCGGTGCAATGGGCCGCATCTCCTCATCCAGAAAGTGGAGTTGGAAACGCGGGGGAACCCCGCTTTCAAAAACGGCCAACTCCACATATCCAGAGAAATGTTTCAAGAGGGGGCCGCCGTGAACGCCGTGCGAGGGGGGGGAAACAGGGTGCATGGAGGATTTTCCTTGTCGTGATGCGGGAGACAACAACCGAACGATCTACAGATATTTGGTCATGGATTTCAATGCCTGCACATGGGAGACAATCTCATGCACAGCCGTGCCTTCCTGGATATCCAGGCAACTTTCGATGTGTTCGGTGACATAGTGCCGCTTGGCGGCCACCAAAGCGTTGGTGACGGCCTGAAGTTGCTGAGCGACATTTTCGCACGCCGCCTCTGCTTCGACCATGGCAATCACCTTGATAAGGTGGCCAGATGCCCGTTTCAGGCGCGCAACGATTTCAGGATGGCAAGCATGTCTGTTCATGGTCAGCATCCTATGCTGGAGGATAGGTTCATGTCAAAGGAGAATTGTCTTGCCCCCGGTTGCTTGGCAATACCGGTCCCCGCTTGTGTCTTGCCCCCGGTTGCTTGGAAACGGTCAGTTTCGGATAATGACCCAAACAACCGACAAGAACAGGAGGACCGAACATGGGCAGACCGTCCAAGGTACCCGTTCACCCCGAATTGGCCTGACCGCACCCTGTTTGGCGTTGCGAGCA
>JADGCE010000099.1 GCA_015229095.1 Magnetococcales bacterium
TATCGGCTTTTTTGTGTCGGGTGGTGGTGGGGGGGCGGAGAGGGGCAAAAAAAGGGTGCAGGAAGGGATAAAAACGGTTATTTGGTATCAACCTGCACGCATGGTTGCCACGGCCTGGAGAGGTTGGCAGGATGGAAAATCGGGTGGCCGTGACCGTTTTTTCTTGTGTGCCTTTGTCAGATATGACAACAATGGGCCGGATCGGAGGCAGAGCATTGGAGATAAAGAGACGATCCATCTCATGGATCAAAGCGGCACGTGGCGACTTTGATGCCTTTCCAGAACCGGCACGGGTAGAGGCCCTCCGTGCGCTTGCTGTCGCGGCTGAAGGCCGCATGGCTGACAACGTGAAGCCGTTGAAGGGGTTTGGCGGGGGTGTGATGGAAATTGTTCTGCGCCAACGGGGGGATGCCTTTCGTGTCGTTTATGCTGTCCAGATTGGCGATGATCTGTGGGTGGTCCATGCTTTTCACAAAAAGTCAAAACATGGCATCGGGACGCCAAAACACGAAATAGACCTTGTCCATGACCGTCTGAAACGGCTGAAGGAGATGTTGCGATGAAGGAGCAGCCCTTTGAAGTCATCCGTGGCAGCGGGAATGTGTTTGCTGACTGTGGTCACCCACACGCGGCGGTTGAGCAGTTGAAGGCGGTGCTGGCCGCCAAGGTGATCGGTGTTCTGGATGATCGTGCGCTCACGGTTCGTCAGGCGGAGTCTTTGACCGGTTGCGCTGCTGCCGACTTTTCACGCATTCGTCAAGTGAAACTCGACCGGTTCACCGTGGATCGGTTGATGAAAATTCTTGATCGTCTTGAACAGGATGTGGATGTTCGTGTGACCATCAGGCCACACCGCAGGGGCGAGAGCAGACCGCATCCTGCGTAGGACAGCGTTCTTGCCTTCTGTTGCAGAGGAGCAGCACCCTGCGCTCCTGGTCATGGCAGGGGGGCTGCTGCGTGAAAAGATATCTCTTCAAAAAGATGGATGTTTTTCATTTTTATCACCCTGTTATGGCCTTGGAGGGACGCCCCTCATGACTGCGCATTCGGTTTTTATCTCCTACGCGACCGAGAATAGAGAGGTTGCCGTCCGCTTGCGGAATGAGTTGCATGATCTTGTCGTCAAGGCTTGGCTTGACTGCCGTGAGCTGGTCGCCGGGGCGGATCTCCCCGACGAGATCAAGGGTGCCATCCAGGAGGCGCGCTTTTTTATCCTGCTGTTGTCGAAGCCGGCCATGGACTCCCACTGGGTGGCCAAGGAGAGGGATTGGGCACTGCAACGAGGGAATGCCATCACCCTCATCCCCCTGCTGTTGGAAGGGGTCACCCCCTCGGATGCCCAACGGTTTTTCGATGGGCGGGAATTGCTCTGCATCGATGTGGGAGCGGATGATCTGCAAGGTTCCATGTCTGCCATCCTGGCGGCCCTGGGGTTGTGTCTGCCGGATCATGCACCCGCCCCTGCCCCCCTGCCTGTCGTGCCGGTGGAGGAGCTGATTCTCCATTTGAGCCAGGCAACCCTTGTGGATGCGGCGGGCAAGCGGCGGGGTAAGGCCAAGGCAAAGCTGGTCTATCATTCCGCCGCTGGGAGCTCGCCGATGTGGAGTCCTGAGTATTCTTTCCTTGCGCCCCTGGGGCCCATCGAGGCCGAGGAGATTTCCTGGTATCTGGAGCGGTTTCCCCGTTGGCCGGGAGAGGCCTTTCGGGGGCGGGCCCAGGCGGTGGAGGCGCGACTCTCCCTTTGGGGCCAGCAGCTTTATCAAGCGGCTCTGGGTCAACCAAAAGCTCTTGCGGTGCGGATGGCCTGGGAGGCGGCAAGCCGGGGACATCAGCGGCGGTTTACGGTATGGATGGATGATGCGGCACTCTCGGTTTTCCCATCGGCTCCGGTGAGTCAGTCCGTCCGGAAAAAAAAGGTGGCGATGGCCCAGCTGCTCTCCCTGCCCTGGGAAGTGCTCCATGATGGCACACGCTTTCTTTTTCAGGGATTTGTTCCGGTACGGGTGCGGCGGCGGTTGCCCAATCGTATTCACAGGGAGATTCTCTCCTCTGCCCCGCCTCTGCGGGTATTGCTGCTTTCTCCGCGACCGGAAGATGAACAAGCCAGCTATATAGATCACCGGGGGACAGCCCAACTGGTGGCGGAGGTTTTGGCCGGGTTGGGGAATTTGGCCCGCTTGACCATTCTGCCCGAACCTACCCTGACCGCCTTGGCAGAAGAGCTGCGTCGGGCAGAGCGAGCGCGTGAGCCTTATCATGTGGTCCATTTTGATGGCCATGGGGTGTATCTCCAGGATAAGGGGATGGGGGCACTCTGCTTTGAGAAGGTTGACCAAAAAGAGCTGCTTCGCAAACGTGCAACCCATAGGGTGGATGCAAAAGAGTTGGTGGGGGAACTTGCGGGCTTGCGCATTCCCCTGATCTTTCTGGACGCCTGTCAGGGTGGTCAGGCGCAGGTGGATCCTGTCTCTTCTGTGGCTGCGGCCTTGCTGGATCAGGGAGCGGCGGCGGTGGTGGCCATGAGTCACAGTGTGCTGGTGGCGACGGCAAAAGTTTTTGTGAAGGTTTTTTATCAAAAATTGGCAGAAGGGGAACGTCTGGGCGAGGCCATGCTGGCGGGACAACGCCATCTCTATCACCACAAATTTCGGGGCGACTATCTGGGGGCAGGTCGTCTGGAGCTGCAGGATTGGTTTGTGCCGGTGCTCTATCAGGAGGAGGGAGATCCTGCCCTGGTGGCGCAGGTGCCCTCCCAGGCGGACCAAGAGTGGATTGAAAAGCGGTATCTCGCCCATCTGGGAGAATTGCCGGAGCCCCCTCCCCATCACTTTGTCGGGCGCAGCCGCCATCTGTTGGCCCTGGAGCGGCTGTTGCTTGCGCAAAACTATGGGGTGTTGCTGGGAGAGGGGGGCGAAGGCAAAACCGCCCTGGGGGTGGAGGCGGCCCGCTGGCTGTTGCGTATTCAGAGGGTGCAACGGGTGGTCTTTGTCAGCCTGGGAGAGGCCACCCATTGGAAAGCGGTGCTGGATGCCATCGGTCGGCAGTTGGTGCATAACTATTCAGTTTCAGTGTCGACCTTTGCCGATTGGGAAAAGGCCTGCCTGCCGGTGGAGCGGGCCCTGCGGGCCGAGCGCACTCTGTTGCTGTTGGACAATATGGAGACGGTGTTGCCGCCCCGTCCGGGGGGGTTGGCCAGAGAGTACGAGCCGAAAGAATTGGAAAAGCTGCTGGCCCTGTTCCAGCGATTGCAGGGGGTGAAAGGGAGCAAACTGCTTTTTACCAGTCGGGAGCGGTTGCCGGAACCCTTTGATGCCGAATACAACCATCTGGATATCGGTCCCCTGGAGGAGTGGGATGCGGTGGAGATGGTCAAAAATATTCTGTCGCGGGCCGATGTCACCCCAGAGCTGGGAGATGCACTGGACGGGGAGGCCCGCTTGTTGGAACTGGTGCACTCGGTCCGTTGTCATGCCCGCACCCTGACCCTGCTGGCCCCGGAACTGGCGCGCCGGACGGTGCTGCAGACCACAGAGGCGTTGCATCGGTTGATGGCGGCACTGGAAAAAAAACATCCCAACGATCGGGAACGCTCCCTCTATGCGGGGGTGGCCCTCTCCCTCGACCGCCTCTCCCCGGCGGTGCAGCAGGCCATCCGCCCCCTGGGGGTCTTTCAGGGTGGGGGCCATTGGAGGGTGATTGGCTATGTATTGGGAATCGAGGAACCGGAGCAGCTTTTGCCCCTGGTCGGGGAGCTGCTCCAGAGCGGGTTGTGTGATTTCCATGAAAATAGCTATCTCACCTTCCACTTTGCCCTCGCCCCCTTTTTGTGGGGGGAGTTGTCCGAGTCGGAACGACAGGCCGCCCAACAGCGTTGGTTGGAGGGGGAGGCGGATTTTATCGGGTTTTTGCAGCAGCAAAAATTTCAGGATGCCCAGCTTTCCGCCGCCCTCACCCTGCTGGACTTGAATAATTTATTGGCCGGCCTGGAACGGGCGGCCAGCCAATGGCCCGCCGAACGGGTGCTGCCTTGGGTATCCAGACTGACCGTCGCGTTGCAGGAACTGGGCAAACCATCGGCCATGCGCCAAGTGGCAAAGATCCAGGCGCGGCTGGTTGGGCAATTGGGGGAGGGGTGGTCCCATCTCCGTTTCGAGGCTGAACGGGGTCACGTAGAAAGCAGGGCGCAGGAGGGAGATCTGGCAGAAGCGTTGACCGCTGCGCAGGGCCTGTTGCAACTCTGTCTGGCCGCCGGAGAGACCGCCTATCCGGAAGCCGCCTATGATCTGGCCCTGGCCTACAGAAATGCCGGTCGATATACCCGCGAGGTCGGTACCGCTGTCCAGGCCGTTTCCCTGCTCCAGGAGGCGAGTGCACGTTTTCAAAAGTTTGGGGTGGAGGATCGGGGTGCCCGCCTGATGGCGGCTGCTGTCTTGAGCGATCTGGGGGATTGCTGGTGTGACCTGGGAAAACTGGAGGAGGCGGCCCGCTGTTACGAGCAGTTTGCCGACGAATATGAACGGGAGGGCAGCCTGCGCGGGGTAGCAGTATCCAAGGGGAAACTGGGAACGGTGCGGATGTATCAACGGCGTTACCCAGAGGCCTTGGCAGCCTTCCAGGAGGCCCGTGGGATGTTTACCCGGTTGCAGGAGCCTGTTTCCCTGGCTGCCACTTGGCAGCGGATAGGCATGGTGTATGAAGAGATGCAGGTGTGGGGGGAGGCGGAGGCAGCCTACCGGGAATCTTTGCGGATAAAGATCACCCTGAACGACACAGCGGACATGGCAGCCACATTAGGTCAACTGGGCACTCTGTTGAGTGCCCAGGGGCGGTGGGAGGATGCGGTGGTTCATCATCGCCAGGTCATCGATTTGTGTGTGCGCGTGCAGGATCAGGCCGGCGAAGGCAGGGCGCGTAACAACTTGGCGGACACCCTGCGCCAACTGGGGCGGTTGAGAGAGGCGCGCCAGGAGATTGAGCGCGCCATCACTTGCGGTCAACCCTTCGGCCACGCCGTCGAACTGTGGAAATCCTATGCCATCCTGGCCGCGATTGAAACCGCCGCCGGCCAACCGGATGCCGCCGCCCAGGCCCATCTGCAAGCGAGAAAACTCTATGCCCAATACCGTCGGGACGGGGGGGAGAACTATGGAACAGGGGCAGAATGGTGCCAAGCCGTGGCCGCCGCCCTCGCCCAGGGCGACGGGCCGCAGGTGCAGGCGCAACTGGAGCAGGTGGCGAAGGATCCCCAACTGCCGGCACAGGCAAAAACCCTGAGTGCGGTCCTGCTCGCCATCCTCTCCGGCCAGCGGCAGCCGGCCCTGGCCGACACCCCAGGGTTGGATTATCAAAATGCTGTGGAAGTCGAGCGGTTGCTGGAAACGTTGAACGGGGGGGCGTGAACCCGGCGGGCCATCCTGGGGTCAGCGGGGGGGTGCGGGAGGCGGGGCAGGCAGGCGCAGCTCCTGGGCGGGGGGCTGATAGTAGGCCGGGAGCGGGGGCGCGATCCGGTTGATTGCGGCAACACCCCCAAGGATGACCATGCCGGTGGTGATCACCCATTTGATGGTTTCCACCTTGGCGGTCTCGATATCCTTGCGCAACTCCGCTTTGGCGGTCTCGATATCCTTGCGCAACTCCGCTTTGCTGGTCTCAATATCCCCCCGGGTGGCCAACTCTTGCAGTCGGTACGCCTCCACCTTCTGAAAAACATTGGACAAGGCCTTGGCCTGCGCTTCCGCCTGTGCAGGCGGAACACCGGCATCCTCCAACTCCTTGGCAAAGGCCAGTGTGTCAAACGGGATGGCAAAGGCGGTGGTGTTCATGGCAGCTCTCTCTTTGGCTGGACGCTCTTCCACTCCTTCCAGTCTATCCGATCCCGCCGCAGGTTGCCACCTGTTTTTTGGCGTGCGGCAGGCGTGGCTCCCACCGGGCTGTTTGGAGTCACTGCGTTGGGAGTGCCAAGGACTCTTCCCGTTCCAGAGCAATTTTGTTAAACTCCCCCGGTTCTTGTCTATCCATCCTCGTTGCAACAGGGGAAAAAGGTTTGATGAATCTCCCGCCACCGGTGTCGTTGGACTCCCTCTATCTCCTTGCGGACCAGGAACTGGAGGCGCGCATCCAGGCTGCCAAGAGGGAGCTGGGGGGGCGTTGTCTCATTCTGGGCCACCACTATCAGCGGCAGGAGGTGTACCGTTTTGCCGATTTGACCGGCGACTCTCTCAAGCTGGCCCGGCTGGCCTCCCAGCGGACGGAGGCCGAATATATTGTCTTTTGCGGGGTGCATTTTATGGCCGAGGTGGCGGATATTCTCTCCGCACCCCGGCAGACGGTGATTTTGCCGGATCTGGCCGCCGGTTGTTCCATGGCCGATATGGCCGATCTTCCCGCCGTGCAACAGGCCTGGCGAACCCTGGGAGACTGGCTGGATTGCGAGCGGCAGATCACCCCCCTGACCTATGTCAACTCCACCGCCGATCTCAAGGCCTTTTGCGGCCTGCATGGCGGTGCGGTCTGCACCTCTTCCAACGCCGAAAAGCTGCTGCAATGGGCCTTTTCTCAGCGGGAAAAGGTGCTCTTTTTTCCGGATCAACACCTGGGCCGCAACAGCGGCTATCGCCTGGGCATTCCCCTGGAGGAGATGGTTTTATGGCAACCCTCCCTGCCCAACGGCGGCCTGAGCCGCGCCCAGGTGGAAAAGGCCCGGATCATTCTCTGGGAGGGCTTTTGCTCGGTGCACACCCTCTTTCAGCCGGTACACGTCCAGCAGTTTCGCCAACGCCATCCCGGCATCCAGGTGATGGTCCATCCCGAATGTACCCTGGAGGTGTGCCAACTGGCCGATGCGCAGGGCTCCACCGAGCAGATCCAGGCAGCGGTGCGGGCCGCCCCCGCCGGTTCCCAATGGGCCATCGGCACCGAACTCAATCTGGTCAACCGCCTGAAGAGCGAAATGCCGGAGAAGGAGATCCATTTTCTCTGCCCCACCCTCTGCCTCTGCGCCACCATGTTTCGCATCGATCTGGCCCATCTCTGCTGGGTGCTGGAAAACCTGTTGCAGGATCATGTGATCAATCGGATCCATGTCCCCCCCCGTGAGGCGGAGGCGGCCCGTCTGGCCCTGGAACGCATGTTGAACGTGGTGTAGGGGATGGCCACCCTGGAGCGTGCCCTCTATCTGGCGGTGACGGCCCATCTGGGTCAGGTGGACAAGGCGGGCGCACCCTATATCCTCCATCCCCTGCGCCTGATGCTGCGGGCCGGCAGCCCGGAGGCCCGCATGGTGGCCCTGCTCCACGATACCGTGGAAGATACCAGCCTGACCCTGGAAGATTTGCGCCAGGAGGGTTTTGCCGAGCCGATATTGACGGCGGTGGAGCGGCTGACCCATCGCCCGGAGGAGAGCTACGAAAGCTATATCCAACGCCTCTCCTCCGATCCCCTGGCGGTGCAGGTCAAACTGCTGGACCTGGAAGACAACATGGACAGAAGCCGCCTGGGCCCCACCCCCGGCGAGCGGGATGAACAGCGGCTGGCAAAATATAAAAAATATTGGGGCATATTGCAGACAGTGGCCCATCCCGGAGCCGATGCATGACCTACAAGGTGTTTCGGGATGCGGTACACAACATGATCTCCCTGCACCGGGAGGCGGATGGCCCGGCCCCGGAGGGGGTGGATTGGGGGGATGCCCTGCTGTTGGATCTGGTGGATACCCCGGAGATGCAGCGGTTGCGGCGCATTCGGCAACTGGGTCCGGCGGATCAGGTCTATCCTTCGGCAGAACACTCCCGCTTTTCCCATGCCCTGGGCACCCTGCACCTGGCCAAGCGCATTTTGACCACCCTGCTCAACCGCTCCACGCCCCCCCTGGATCCGCAAACCGTGCTGCAAATCAAGGTGGCGGCCCTGCTGCACGATGTGGGACATGGTCCCTATTCCCACCTGTTTGAGATGATCGCCCCCCACCTGGTCCAGCATGAACAACTGGGCTGGCGCATGGTGGAGCGGGAGGGGCCCCTGCGGCAGGCCATTCTGCACCATTGTCAGCGGTTGCAACTGCCGCCGCACCCCTTTTTCCAGGGGTTGCAGGCCCTGCTGGGGGTGGCCACCGAGGCGCAACCCGCCTTTGGACGGCAGGTGATCTCCAGCCAACTGGATGCAGATCGCATGGATTATCTGCTCCGGGATGCCCATTTTACCGGAGTCTCCTATGGACGCTATGACCTGGAGTGGCTGCTGCACAGCTTTCGGGTCTGTCAGGTGGGGGAGCGGCTCTTTCTGGGGGTGGAAATTTCCAAAGGTCCGTCGGCACTGGAGAGCTATATCGTCGCCCGGGATCATATGTACCGGCAGGTTTATGATCACAAGACCGTGCGCTCCTTCGAGGTGTTGATGATCCACCTGTTTCAGCTGCTGGCGTGGTATTGGCAACAGGAGGGGGCCTATCCACCTCACACCCCGCCGCCTTTGGCCTCTTTTCTGGAGGCGGTACGGAGGGGGGAGAGGCTGGAGATTGCCGACTATCTGCTGTTGGATGATGCGGTATTGGATTGTGCCATCGGCGGCTGGGCGGAGCTGCCACCCCGTTCCCCCGCCATGGCAGAGTTGCGCTGGAAATGCCGTCTGCTGCGGGATCGCAAGCCCCTCTATCGCCGTCTGCTCTGGCAGGTCATGCAACCGGAACCCCAACTCACCGAACAGATTCACGATCTGGCGGCGGCGGATGCGGTGGACCATTTTTTCCAGCAGATGGCGCAAACCCCCTTGACGATCGGGCAGCTGGATGGCACACAACAACAGTTGCCGTTGTCCCTGCTGGTGCGGGTGGATCGTCTGGAGCGGGCTCCCTACGCCCATTTGCAATATATGGCCGGCAAGGTGGAGCCCATTTTTACGGTGGCGGAGGGGCGGGGGCCGCCGCTGATCCGTCCGGCTGAACAGGTCTCCACCCTGATCGATCAGTTGGGGGGGAGCAGACGGCGGTTGGCGCGGGTATTTGTTGACCCCCGTGTGGTCGGCGAGGTGGAGGCCCTGTTGCGGGCCACCTTCCGTCATCCCCATCTGGCGGTGGCCGACAGCCAGGCGGTGGGTATAGAAAAAACCGCATTTTTTCACTCTTAGGGGTCCAGGGGGATTATCCCCCTGGTGGGGTCCAGGGGCAAAGCCCCTGGTGGGGCCGGGGCAAAGCCCCCAAGCCGTGGCCCAAACGGTGATCAAGCCACCACCCCAAACCGTGTATAACCTGTCACATCGAGAGATCATGCAACCATGAAAGAGCTGACTGCCATAGAGGTACGGGTGTTGGGTTCCCTGATGGAAAAGGAGCTGACCACCCCGGAGCTGTATCCCCTGACCTTGAACGCCCTGACCAGTGCCTGCAATCAAAAATCCAACCGTTTTCCCTTGATGACCTATACGGCGGAGGAGGTCAAGGAGGCGGTGGAATCTTTGTGTGCCAAAACCCTGGCCATCGGCAGCGACATTCCCGGCAGCCGGGTGCGCAAATATCGCCATTTTTTTACCGACCGGTTTAAATTTGTCCCGGAGGAGGCGGCTCTTTTGTGCGAGCTGCTGATCCGGGGTGCGCAAACCCTGGGGGAGTTGCGGGGACATGCCAATCGCATGCACCCTTTTCCGGAACTCTTCCATGTGGAAAAACATCTCAAAAATTTGATGGATGTCTCCCCCCCCTGGGTTGCCATTCTGCCCCGTCAACCGGGCAAAAAAGAGCAGCGCTACATGCACACCCTCATGGGGCAGCCGGATCCGGCTGATTGGGTGGAGGGGGAAGAGGAGAGAGCGGTTCCGGCTGGCGGTGGCTCCTCTTTGCAGGCGCGGGTGACGCAACTGGAGGGGGAGGTGGCAAGCCTGCGCCAGGAGTTGCAGACGATGCAGGAGAGTTTTGCACAGTTCCGGTCGCAGTTTGAATAGAGAGCTTTGAGCATGGTTCCGGCCACCAGGGGCGCTGCCCCTGGACCCCGCCAGGGGGGATAATCCCCCCTGGACTCCCTAATTCTTTTAAAAGCTGTTAAAAAACAATCAAAAAAAAAGGGTGGGGGGTCTG
>JADGCE010000100.1 GCA_015229095.1 Magnetococcales bacterium
AGGGGGATTATCCCCCTGGCAGGGTCCAGGGACGGAGTCCCTGGTGGGGGCGGGGGCGAAGCCCCCCGTTGTGGGCGAAACGATGATCAAGGCCGGGAGGCGCAACCCGGAGCTCAGCGCTTCCAAACGGGTGGGGGCAGAGTGTCCTCGGGGTCCGGCTGGTAGGCCGGGCCAAGCCCGGCGAAATAGATGGGCCCGGTTTGGCCGCCTGTACGCCTGTCGTGCTCGGTCAGCAGATGCAACGCCAGATCATACGAGGCGTAGCAGTCGTGCAGAATGTTGGCCATGCTGAGCAGCTGCTGATCCGATAACGCCTCAAGCCGCGTAAAATCGCGGACAAAAACCGCATCCGCCTCCACGCACTGGCTCATACCCTCATACCGGCTGCCATGGATCCAAAGGGGCTGGATCACCTTGCTTTTCATGGGGAAAAAGCGGTGCAACACAAAGCCCCGCTCCCGCAAAAACTGGTCCACATCCGTAAACAGAGGCTGGTCGACATAGAGAGGCAGGAAGGCGACCTCCGCCTGAATGACCAGCAGATCCCGCAGTCGCGCCTCGGCGTGGCGCAGCACCATCAATTCGGCCCCCTGGATATCCATTTTCAACAACTCGGCACCGACAATCTCCGGCAGGTCGTCCAGACGCACGGTCGCCATCTCTTCCACACCGATCACCTCTCCCCAGTGCGGATAACCATGGAACAGGTTCAATACGGCAGGATTGGGGCGCAGCAGAGAGACCATCCCCCCGGAGTTGCACAGATGCAGAGGATGGCGTTGACCATCCCCGACGGCATAGGGCAGATAGCTCTCCTTGCTCTTGCTGTTTTTGTTCAGACGCTCAGAGACGCCCGGACTCGGATCAAAGCCAATCAACTCGGCGCCCTCTCGCAACAAGGGTGCATAGGGGGGGTCACCGCCGATATCCGAGGCCCCGATGTCCACAATCTTGATGGTGGGGGCAAACGACGTCAGGGTGCGAAACGAGGGAACCTGGCCCGGTGCGAGGGGGCGCAAATGGGGTGCGGCGGCCCGGAGAATATCCAATGCCCGTGCCAGGCGTTTATGCTCCGAGCCCTTGCTGTCCGTCTTTTGGATGATCGTGTAAAGCGTGACATTGATGGAGGGGCGGACAACCCAGTCGTAAAAGACCGCCTGTTTGTCGGATGGCATGTCGTCCACAGCCCGTTGCAGGCGGGCCATGCCCCACTTTTCCTCCCCCGGCATCTCATAGAGGAGACCGCCGATGCTGAGGGCATAGGCGATGCCGGGAGTGGTGAGAGAGGTGACCCGCTTGAGGATGCAGGCCACAAAAAAGGCGGCGCGCACCTGCTGTTTGGCCAGCAGGCGGTAGACAGAGTCGATGACAAGGTTGATGTCATACGCATCACAGATGCGGGCGATCTCCCTCATGACAAAGGTAAGATGTTTGGCTGAGATATCCCCCTCTGTGCGCAACGCCATGACACGATCAACAAAACTTTCCATCGACACACCCCGATTGCATAAAAAACGTGAGACTTTCCGTGTGGGCAGGCCGGCCGGCAGAGGCCCCTACTGCCATCCTCCTCCCTTCACCGTGTGGGCAACCCGCCTGGGCCGGCGCTCCTGACCCTGGCGATTGGTATCGTTCGCCCAACAATAGCGGCAAATCTCCATGTTGGCCATCTTCAGGGGGTCGTACCGGGAGAGATAATCCTCCCCCACCCGTGCATAGAGCTCTTCGATGTCAAAAATATTTTTCCCCATCAGAATGGCCGCGTCAAACACCACGGGACCACAGTAGAGAAAAACAAAATCACCATACAGCATCGGTCCCGGACAGCCGCAGGAATAGGTCAAATCCATGGGCACCTCTTCCGGTTGCAGGCGCGGCTTGAAAGAGTCGATGGGGATGACCTCCAGCTTTGTCCTGTGCTGTGCCAGCGACTCCTTCAACTCAACCTTCTGCTCCGGGTCATAGAGGCTCACTTGTACACGGTCGATGCAATTCCAGGTCTCGTCCGCGATGCGCTCAAACCCCAGACCGTTGGAATAAACCTCTATATGCTCGATATGTTTCGACTGCCGGAACAGCGCCAGGGCTGCATCAAACTGTTTCCAGAGAAAGGGTTCCCCCGGTCCGTTGATGCACAGATTCTGGATGGTATAGTGGGACTTTTCGGTCCATTCTATGAAGGTTTTCACCTGCTGCAGCGACATCTGATATTTTTTGGTCTCTTTGCGCATCCCCCCGTGGGAACATTCGGCGCAATCAAACTGGCAGGCGGTCGCCACCTCCACCAGCATGCGGGCAATCTGGCGTCGGCGCAGCTCGGGAACGGCGGCCTTCAACATTTCCGCCCAACGCACCGTGCGCACAGGGTCCGTGCCAACCTGCTGGGAGACAAAGCCCGCCACCTGGGAGACGACCGCCTTGTAAAAGGCCGCCTGCTGGGAGGGTGCCAGACGGTCCACAGCGGCCCGCAGCCCGGTAATTCCGCGCATCTCCTCGTTCAGGTTGTTGTTCAGGAGGCCGCCGATGCCCATGGCAAAAAAGATGCTTTCGGTGTAGGAACCGGCGCGAAAGAGCATCATGGCCAATATATAGGCCGTTTGTATCTGTACCTGGCTCAGCAGGATGGGGACGGCGTTGCAGATGTCAGCACGGCTGTACCGTTTGCTCAGTTCCACCAGAGTGGCATTGATTTCGGCAGGTCTGGCCGCATTCAACCGCATGAGGGTATGGAGCAGATTCATCAATGGCTTACCTCCCAGGTGGGTGCTCTTCTGTCGCCCGACTTTTTACAAATTAATGATGATACACAGGGGGAACGGGGGGCTGGGGGGGGGGACGGGAATGGCCCAAACGAGGCAGCAACTCCCTGGCGGGAGTGACGATAAAGAGTAATTTGAGACAACCCCACCCCTCCGTGCGGATGGTACGAATCCCGCCAGGCTGTGTCAAGGAGTTGAAAAAAACAGTCACACGCGCCGCACCCCGACGGGCGCAACGGCGACGGCAAAAAAACGGCTGCTCCTGGTTGGCCGCCTGCCTACCAGACAGAGAGCAGGGAGAGCACCGTCTGCCGCGCCCGCCTGCTGCTGCGCTCCCTGGAGTCGGGGGTCAACAGGTGCTGCATCTGCTCCACGGCCACCAGGGCCAAACGGGTCAAACGATGGCTGGCGACCGTTTCCGCAGCGGAAAGAGTGCCAAAGGCCTGGGCTGTCTCATAGGCCAGATCACACACACCACTCATGCCGGTTGTTGCGGCCCGGCGATAGAGGCGACTCATGGAACGGAACACCTGGTCCACCAGTATGGCCCGCTGGCTGGTCACTCCTCCGGCCAAAAGCTGCTGCAACGCCTCTTCCACAGCCGCCAAAACCGGCAAAAATTCGGCAGCGACCTCATCATGACCGGGCAAAGCCTCCCCTCTGACCCCTGCTGCCAACTGCCATGGTAATACTGCGTCTTGTTCCAATGCCCCCTCCTTTGGCCTGCCATGCCGGCAGAGCCGTAACCGATCGATGCGTGAGCCGCCCCTCTTTTGTCATTCCAAAAAGCTCTGGGAGGGGATGCACGCAAAATAGAGACCATAAACAACAGATCGGCAGACAAAGCGGGTGTAAGATCGCAATAACGCGATTAATCAACAAAAAAGATGGCAACAAGGAGGCCGTAAACCCGGATGGCATTGTATGAGGAGCGTCAAATGCTCCGTGCTGTTCTGGAAACAGCAACAGATCTTGCACCCGTCAGAGCGGCGGTGTGCTCTGTTCTGCCCGGCGCAACCGTTGGTTGAGGGCCTGCCGGGAGATGCCCAATGAGGCGGCGGCGATCCCCTGATTGCCTTGGGCGCGGCGCAACGCCTCTGCGATCAAGGCCTGTTCCGCCTCTTTCAAGGTGGGTAACGGGCCGGGCAGGCGACGCCAGAGTTCGCTCCCCTCCTTGCCATCCCAGCGGGGCAGATCGACCGCCCTGTTCCCCTCTTCAGCACTGACCAAAGGACGAAAACTTTCCAGCGAGAGCATCCCGGAGTGATGTCTGGCAACGGCATCATACACCAACGCCCGCAATTGCCGGACATTGCCGGGAAAAGGGTAGGACTCCAGCAGGCTGAAAAGGGCGGGGGGCGGGGTTGGGCATTTTTTGCCCAGCCCCTGGGCAGCCGATTCGATAAAGGCGCGGGTCAACAGGGCCACATCCTCCAAACGCTCCCGCAGGGGCGGCACTTCGATATGATGGACCCGCAAACGGTAGTAAAGATCGGAGCGAAACAGCCCATCCTGCATGCGCTGCAGCAAATTCTGGTTGGTGGCGCAGACAATGCGGGCATTGGCCTTGAGAGGCAGGTCCGAACCCAGGGGATAGTAGGAGCGCTCCTGTAACAGGCGCAGCAGCTTGACCTGTACCGAGGGCCCCAGATCCCCCATCTCATCCAGAAAGAGGGTGCCGAACCCCGCTTCACTGACGAGACCGCGTCGCCCCTCATCCGCCCCGGAATAGGCCCCTTTGCGATGCCCAAAGAGGGTGTCAGAGACCATGGCATCATCCAGACCGGCCACATTGACTGCCACCCTGCTGCCCTCCCGGCGACTGACCCGGTGCAGGGCATCGGCGATCAACTCCTTGCCAACCCCGGTCTCTCCGGTGATCAATACCGGCTCCTCGGAGCGGGCGATGGACTCCACATACTGGAAAATCGCCCGCATCTTCCGGCTGTTGGTGAGAATATCCGCAAAGGCCTCCGGCTGTTCCAGATGGTCGGAGAGCAATGAGCGTTTGAGCGATCCCAGTTGGCTGCGCAGGGCGCACACCTCCAGCACCTTGCGCACACTGGTGATAAAACGGTTCTCTTCCACCGGTTTGACCAAAAAATCCGTCGCCCCCTCCTGCATGCAGGTCACGGCTGTCTGCACCGCATCGGTGGCCGTCATGACCAACACCGGAATTTCCGGAAATTGCCGGACAATGTCCGGCAGCAATTGCCTGCCGTCCACATGGGGCATGCTGAGATCCAGAATGACCGCAGCCACCCCGGCTCCCTCGCGTCCATAGTCACGCCAACTGTGGCTGAGCCGACTCAGCAAGGACAGCAATGCCCGACCGTCGGCCAGAGTCTCCACCCACTCCAACCCGGCTCCCCGCAGCAGGGTGGAAGTCGCAAACAGCACCGAGGGATCGTCATCCACCAGTACCACCGGCAGGGGGCTGTAGAGGGCCGGCACGCTCAGGGCTCCCAGGGCGGGATGGGTGGGAGCTGCTCAGCGGGTGGGGCCGACCGGCCCTGACGGGTCGCCTGATGGGCGCGCCAAACCTCCTTGAATATCTTTTCTTTGGTGACGCTTTCAAACTGATGGCCGTTGGCAAACAACCGCAAGGTGACGCTGCTCTCCTCCGCCGACTCCGACACCTCTACCACCTCACAGGGAAATTGATGGACCCCCACGTCTGAAACCAGGCGGAGCCGACCGGTATCCTGCGCATGCACCTGCGTCAGGTCCATGCTCCCGGCATAACACCCATTCAGGCTGACATCCTTTGCCACGCCACGAAAGTTGAGACCGCTCTTGCTCCTGAATTCCAACGAGGTGGCAGCCGGCACGGCGGCCTCTTCGCTCAGGGCCACCGCGTCCACACGGGGTTTGGCCACCGCAGGCAGCGGGAGAGCCGTCTGCCTTGCTGCCTCCCTGTTCCCGCTGACGGTTGGCGTGATCAGCCCGCCACTGCCAAAAAAGGTATCCTCCTGGGCGGGCGGCAACGGCTGCAAATGCCACTGCGCAGGCCGTTTGCGGGTGCTTCCGCCCCTCTTGCTCCCCGCGCTGCGGACCGCCGTTGCAGCCGTTGCATCGGGTTGCCATTGGGTAAACTCGGCCACCACAATCAGTGGATTGGCCGCATCCTCCGTGCTATGGAAAAACCCCTCCATACCGGACCGCTCCGGCTCAGGGTTCTCTGCTCCCCTCTCTTCTGACTGTGCAGAGAGGAAAGCCCTCCTCTCCGGTCCCTGCAGATCGGCATGGCTCTCATGTACGAGCAGCGTGGAGCCAGACAACTCCTCGGCATAACTCTCCGCATCGGTTGAATGCGCGTCCTCCTCGGCCATCGTCGGGTATGCCGTGGCCTCGCCCACCTCCTGTGCCCATGCGCTTCCTGACTCGGCCACCCCTGCAGCAGGGGAGGGTATCGGGTCACTTCTCTCTTCCTGGTCAACCGCCGCCGCATCCCTCTCCCATGCGTGACCGCGTCGATCCATGGGGGCGGCATCGCTCTCCAGCCCGGCAAAAGGCAAACGGGCCGAGAGCAATGCCGTCGTCGCCTCATCGTGCTCCGGCTCTTCCTGCCGTAAACGCTGTGTCAGCTCCGCCGGCGACTCCGCACCCTGGACATCGACCAAAATTTGCAACAGACCATTCAACAGCTGACGCTCCCCGGTTTGCAGCCGTTGCAGTGCCACCAGGGAGGTCTCGGTACAATAGGAGTCCGGAGCTTTCCCGTAAAAAAACTGCTCAGCCGCCCTGAGGATGCTCTCCGATTGTTGGGGCGTCTGCTCCAGAATATCCTTGTTTTGACGCAACAGACGCAACATGTCCCGCAGCGGCATGGAAGATTTTCGGGTGGTCGTGCTGCTCATGTTGATCTTTAAGAGGATTTGCTTGATGCTCTCATGAGACCGCTTGATATCCTTGAGAATTTGGAGCATCTCCTGGTTCACCGCCTCCTCAATGGCTTGTGCATGGCCCAGTTGGGCATGGGCGTCGCTGACCAGGGTGGCCGCCTGTTCCTGAAAGCCGCTGGGATCGCCACCGACATGGTCCAATACCACACGGGAGACCCCCTCCAACTCCAGAGCGACACCGGCGGCCGGGGTATACAGCCGGGTCTGATCCCCCATGGAAGGCGATAACCCCAGCACCTGCAAGGCATCCTTCTCCAGCAACTCAACCCGCTTTTCCAGCTCCTCCACGGGGGCAACACGACCCTCTTGACAGCGGTTGGGAAAACGCTGCTGGAGGGTGGTCAATGGCCCGATCACATCCCGGCGGATGCCGGGAATGGTCTCCAGCAACACCCTTTTCAGATCGGGCACAAAATCATACAAACCCTCCATATCCTTCAGACTGCGACCATCCAGCCGGGCAACCTCCTGCAACCAGCGACGCCGGGTATGGGCAAACGGCGGGTAGGGTGCGGCAAAGGCGATGCCCCAGAAAAGCGCCCACCGCCGACTGGCAGGGCTGCCCGGGCGGAAAAAAAGTCGCAACAGCGGACCGGGTTCTCCTTCCGGTCGCACGCAGGCCTTGAGCTGTTCTGCCGTGAGGGGTAGAGCACCGACGAAAAAATCCTCCTCCGGATCGCTCTTGGGGGGCACGGTGGTGGTCGGTGCCGCGACCGACGCATCCCGTCCTTTCCGCAACTGAACGATGTTTTTGCGTTTTTGTTCCAATGCCAGCATGGCGTCCAGAGGGGCTGCGCTCACAATCCCCTGGTCGTGCCCAGCCAGACTCCCCGCTGTCAACTGGCCAGAGACCGCCTGCAACTCCCAGGCAAACAGCGATCTGTGCTGCTCCTGAACCCGTTCGGTTTTTTTGCTGACCAGCAGGAACGGATCGCGGCCCACCCCTTGATCAAAGCGGACGCCGGGCAACAGGTATTCCAGCAGCTGCTGCAAGTAGCGATCCTGACCCGCCACGAAGCGACCAATGGCGACCGCCCGCCGATTATAACTTCCTACATCACGGGTGCGGGTCAAACGAAACAGACCGACAAACCACTCTTGGCCGTTTTGCAGTAGGGTCCGATCTATGGGTTCTTTCAGATGAGGGTCCACCTCCTCCATCAGCAGATAAAAGGCGTTGCGAATGCCTGTTCGGTTGGGCATGGCCAATCCATGGAACACCTGCTGCACATCCCGACGATAGAAAAACTGATGACACCCGACGATAAAGTCATTCTCCCACTCCCGCAAATAACCGAGCAGGTCTGGATACATGGCGCGGTCCTGGCGACCGATGATGGCGGTCCAGCGGCTGTACACCAGCGGGTCCAGCAGATCCATGCAGAAGGAGACGAACAGGATGGCCAACAGCAAGCCGTTGGCCAGGGCGACCCCGTACTCATGAGCCAAAAATTCTTTCAACTCTGCGAAACTTTTGTGTGTGGCTTTCGGAATTTTGGTGTTTTTCAGCTCTTTGATGGCATCCAGATCGGGAATGGCCAGCTTGCCTTCAATGTGGTATTCCCGTCGGGAGGCGGATCCCGATTTATCCACTTGCTGCAATACCGCCACATAGGCATCCGTCAACCGGTTCAGCTCGGCAGCCACCTGTTCATACTCTTTTTTGTTCTCCTCCAGCGTCTCGGCGATGGAAAGGACAATCTCGTTGATCTGGTAGTGTTCCAGCGCGAAAACCCGTTTGATCTCTTCCAGGGAGTAGCCCCGCATCTCCATCAGACCCCGCAAGTTGTCCAGGCGGGTCTCGACGCTGTGGACGCTCTTTTGCAGATGGTTGTCATAGCGTTCCCGCAGGGCACGGATCTTGTCGGCGGCCGAACGGCTCAGATCCAGACCGGAAGCCCGCAGCATTTCGTCAATGCGACCCGAAAATCCGGCTGTCAAACTTTGCGTCGAGTGGGCGACATCCCGCACCCCTGGGACATAGCCACCGTTGACGATATAATATTTGCCCCAATAGCGCGGGCCCATGCGTGGGTCACCGCTGGAGGCCACCCCGGAGACCTCGTCATCGGGCACCCGATTGAATTTTTGGATGGAATCTTCCGCCGCACTCTGCAACAACCCTTGCACATCGTGCAGATCGTCCGGTTCCACCACGTTGACAAAAAACGGGCTGCCCATGGCCTTTTTGACCCGACTGCGAATCTGCTCCGATTGCTGGGCCAGGTCGGCCTTTTTGGAAATCAGGGAGACAATACCGTCATAGTTGGTTTTGATGGAAAAAGCGGTCAGCAGGGTGGCCAGGATCATCCATCGGGGATGGCGCAGCACCACCATGCGCAGCCCCCGCAGCACCCCGCCCTCTTCCGCAATGGAGGTAAAGATCCGCTCCTTGTAGTCGAGAATGGCCGAGGAGAGCAGCAATCCCACCAGGACCGCCAGGCCATAACGCAGCACCTCCGCCTCGCGCCCGTCAAACAGGCCGCCAGACAGTTGGGAGATTTCCTGGCTCTGCAAGAGATCGTTGATGCCCTGAGCGGTGGTGAAGGAGGAGCCAAAAAAAAGCACGACAGCGACGAGCACCTTGCCCATACCCATCCAGGAATCGATCTGGTCGGAGAGCTTCCGCAGGAGCCCTGTTGACTGGCCGATGGCGCCACGGCCAACCGTGAGGTGGGTGTATTGGCCAAACCAGATGTCGCGGAAGGAACGCAACAAGGGCACGGCTTCCGGAGGGGAAGAGAGCAACTCCCCCTGCATGCTGTGAAAAAGCCTTTTGGCAGCCTGCAAATGATGATGGAAAACCAGTTGTGTCAGCTCGTAGAAGGGATTGCCGCCGCCGACCGTGCGCTGCAAGGGCCGCTCATCGCCGCTGGAGATCGCCTCGCGAAAGCGGGTGAAATGGTTCTTGACCTGCTCTGCTTCTGCCTGGGGCAGGGGCTCCTGCCCGGCGGGAGGCCCGGCGGAATCGGTTTGCTCCTCGGCTCGGCGGCGTTGGGGCCTCTCCGTTGCGGTGGGGAGTGGGGGCACCCAGGCTCGACGCAGGTGGTCCACCAACGCCTGCATGACCTGCAAGCCCTGGGGGTCGATGTGCTCCGCGAGAGGGCCATGGGGCAGCGCACCGGGCGGGCGCCCGCCCGGTTCCTGCGGGGGTGCCGGGGAGATGGAAATTTTGTTCCCGGGGCGTTTTCCAGGCGAAAAGAGCGCCTCAACAATTTCGGCATAGTTCTGGAACAAAGAGTTATTCATCGATCTCCCGACCACCAGCGATATCCCACGCTTCAACCTGCAGGCGACGGGACACTTTACCCAAAAACATTTCCAGAATCAATCTTCTCTTTCCAGGCAAG
>JADGCE010000101.1 GCA_015229095.1 Magnetococcales bacterium
ATTGAAAAAAAGGGTGGAGGGGGTCTGGGGGAGGCGGGGCGCAAGCCTCCCCCAGGAATGGCCGCAACGACGATCAAGGCCAGGGGTGATCCTGACAGCCCGATCTTTGTTGTTCTGAGTAGCCCGTGGTGGCGGTAGCGAGCGCGGGGCTGCTTGTCAGCGGTTTAACCTGTTTTGACCGACCTCATGCTATTGCCGACCTCCGCTCATGCCAGTCGTCTCAGCGACTTTGATTACCGGTTGCCCCTGGAGCAGATCGCTCAGCGTCCGGCTGCGTGCCGGGATCGGGCCCGCCTGTTGGTCAGCCTTCCCCATGCCCGGCAGGATCGGCTGTTCCGTCACCTTCCCGACCTTCTGGCACCGGGGGATCTGCTGGTTTTGAACGATACCCGCGTGATTCCCGCCCGCTTTGTGACCCGCAAATCCAGCGGAGGTCGCCTGGAGGTGTTGCTGGTCAAACCCTTGCCGGAGAGTGATCATTGGGAGGCCATGGCCAGCGGCAGCCGGAGGATCGCGGCCGGCATGGCCGTGGAACTCGCTCCCGGACTGCAGGCCATGTTTGGGGAGCGGTTGGGAGCCGGTTTCCGGGTGGTGTTGCAGGCCACCGAAGGGGATGTGGCGACCGCCATTCAGCGGCATGGAAATCTCCCCTTGCCACCCTACATTACCGGCTCCGATCCCCGGCAGGATCGACACCGTTACCAGACGGTTTTTGCCCGCCATGCCGGTGCGGTGGCGGCCCCGACGGCCGGCCTGCATTTTACGGTACCTCTGTTGGCCCGTCTGCGGGCGCGGGGGGTGCAGATGGCCACCGTCACCCTGCACGTGGGTCCGGGCACGTTCCAGCCGGTCCGGGAAGAGGATCTCTCCCGGCATCACATGCACCGGGAGTGGTGCTGCCTTCCCCGGCGGACGGCCCGCCTGATTCATGCCACCCATGCCCGACGGGGCCGGGTCATTGCGGTGGGCACCACCGCGCTGCGGGTGTTGGAGAGTGCCGCGTTGCCCAGCGGGCGGGTGCGCCCTTTTGCCGGGGAGACCGGGTTGTTTATCCTGCCCGGCTATCGTTTTCGCACGGTGGATGCCCTGATCACCAATTTTCATCTGCCCCGTTCCACGCTGCTGATGCTGGTGGCGGCCTTTATTGGCAAACAACGCCTGGAACGGGACTATGCCCACGCCATGCGCCGGGGTTACCGGTTTTACTCCTATGGGGATGCCCAATTGCTCTTTCCCGATAAAAAACCATGACGGCCACGCCCTTTTTTGAACTGCTGCACACGGATCCCGTCGGGGCGCGCCGGGGCCGTTTTCATACCCCCCATGGCACGGTGGAGACCCCCATTTTTATGCCGGTGGGCACCGCCGGGACGGTGAAAACCCTCTCCTCTGCCGATCTGCACACCGTTGGCGCGCAGATCATTCTGGGCAACACCTACCATCTGTTTTTGCGTCCTGGCCATACGCTGATCGCCCAACTGGGGGGGTTGCATCGTTTCATGAACTGGTCGGGCCCCATCCTCACCGATTCCGGGGGGTATCAGGTTTTCAGCCTGGGGGCCGCCCAGCCGGGTGCAGTGCGCATTCGCGAGGAAGGGGTTGTCTTTCGTTCCCATCTGGATGGCAGCACGCATTTTTTGAGTCCGGAAACGGCCATTCAGATACAGGAGGCCCTGGGGGCGGATATCCTGATGCAATTGGATGAATGCCCGCCCCATCCGGCCAGTCGCTCCTATTTGGCCCAATCCCTGCATCTTTCACTGCGCTGGGCCGGTCGGTGCCTGGCGGCCCGCCACCCGGAGAGGGGGCAGGCTCTGTTTGGCATCGTCCAGGGGGGAATGGAGGCCGATTTGCGCCGCGAGTCGGCAGAAGGGCTGGTGGCCATGGGGTTTGATGGCTATGCCCTGGGGGGGTTGTCGGTGGGGGAACCGAAGGAACAGATGTGGGAGGTGCTCTCCTATGCCCCGGCCCTGCTGCCCACCCAACAACCCCGTTATTTGATGGGGGTGGGCAAACCGGAAGATTTGGTCCAGGGGGTGGCTTGCGGTATCGACATGTTTGACTGCGTGTTGCCCACCCGCAATGCCCGCAACGGTCAACTGTTGACCCGGCATGGCCCCATGAATATCAAACAGGCCCGTTTTCGCAGCGATGCCGGGCCGGTGGATGAGGCCTGCGGCTGCGAAACCTGCCGGCACTACAGCCGTGCCTATCTGCACCATCTGTTTCGCAGCAAAGAAATATCAGGCCTGCGCTTGATGACGCTGCACAATGTGCATTATTATCTGCAGCTCATGGCTCAGATGCGGTTGGCCATTCAACAGGGAGAGTTTGCGGCTTTTCGCCGCCATTTTTTCCAGCAGCGCTCCTCTGAGCCCGTCTGATGGGCAAATTTGTGGGTTCATCCCGGCCTGAACACCATTAAAACCCTTTACAATGCCGTTGCACTGTCCTAGCGTCAGCCACGCCAGTGTGTGTATCCCTAGACAGACCAGCCCCGTGTGGAGAGTGAATCATATGTTTGACCTGATCCGTACCGCCCATGCAGCCCCATCCGGTCCTGAAGCGGCCATGGGGAACATTATTTTCATGGTTGCCCTGTTTGCCATTTTTTATTTTCTGGTGATCCGCCCCCAGCAAAAACAGGCCAAGAGCCATAAAGAGATGGTGGCCAACCTGGGCCGGGGTGATTCGGTGGTCACCAGCGGCGGCTTGCTGGGTCGTATCCATCGGGTTGAGGAGGAGTTGATCATCCTGGAGGTGGGGGATGTGGAGATTGGCAACCGGGTGTTCCGGCCCATGCGTGTGCGTGTGCGCCGTTCCAGTGTGATCGAGGTGACGGCCAAGGCCACCCTCTCATTGGACAAGGAAAAACCCGCGACAACGGAAGAAAATCAAGGTTGATATCATGCGCCAAGTGCCTCTGTGGAAACCCGGAATCATCCTGATCACCCTGCTGGTTTCGCTGCTTTATGTTTTTCCCAGCCTGTACGGTGGCACCCCCCCGTGGTGGCCCAAGTGGCTGCCCAACCGTGTCGTTGCCCAAGGATTGGATCTGCAAGGCGGATTGTATTTGTTGCTGAATGTGGAGACCGACAAGGCCGTGGAGCAGACGGCGGAAAATCTGGTGGACGAGGTGCGGAGCACGCTGCGCAAGGAGCATTTGCGTTATCAGAGCGTGGAGCGGGAGGGGCTGGATACCGTTGTGGTGCAACTGGTGGAGAGCGGCGATCTCTCCAAAATCCGGCAGGTTCTGGATAAAGAGCTCTCCTCGGTACAGTGGAAGGAAGAGCCGGGTGGCAACAAGCTGCGCATGACCATCAAAGCCACAGAGCAAAAAGAGATCCGCAGGTTTGCCATGGAGCAATCCATCCAGACCATCCGTTCCCGTGTGGACCAGTTCGGGGTGACGGAGCCCACCATTCAAAAGCAGGGGGAGGAACGGATTTTGATCCAGCTGCCCGGCCTGAGCGATCCCGGTCGGGCCAAGGCGTTGATCGGTCGCACTGCCCGCCTGGAGTTCAAGATGGTGGATGAGAAGGGCGATCTTGCCGCCGCTCTGGCGGGGCGGGTGCCCCCCGGTGATGTGGTGCTGTATGGCAACCGGGAGCCCGGGCAAAAAAATCGGCAGGCTTATTTGCTGAAAAAACGCACGGTTATTACGGGGGATCTGCTCACCGATGCCCGGGTCAATTTCAGCCAATACAGCGAACCCCACGTCTCCATCACCTTCAACCGCCAGGGAGAGCGCAAGTTTGCCCAGCTCACCGGCGAACATGTGGGGGAGCGGATGGCCATTGTCCTGGATAATGTGGTCTACTCCGCACCGGTCATCCGGGAAAAGATCGAAGGGGGGCGCGCCCAGATCAGTGGCAGTTTTACCACAGAAGAGTCACACGATTTGGCCATCATCCTGCGGGCGGGTGCCTTGCCCGCTCCGGTAAAAATTGTCGAAGAGCGCACCGTTGGTCCCACCCTGGGGCAGGATTCGGTGGAACAGGGAATGGCCTCCATCCTGATCGGTGGCGCGATGGTGTTGTTGTTCATGGGCTTTTATTATAAGGGATTCGGCTGGTTGGCCAATCTGGCCGTGCTGTTCAATATGCTGCTGCTGATGGCCGCTCTGGCCATGATCCAGGCCACCCTGACCATGCCCGGCATCGCCGGCGCCGTGTTGTTGATGGGGATGGCCGTGGATGCCAACGTGCTGATCTTTGAACGCATTCGCGAAGAGTTGCGACTGGGGAAAACCCCGTTGGCCGCCATTGACCATGGCTATTCCAGGGCCTTTGTCACCATTCTGGACTCCAATCTCACCACCCTGATCATCGGTGTGGTGCTCTACCAATTTGGCACCGGACCGGTGCGGGGATTTGCCGTCACCCTCTCCATCGGTTTGATCATCTCCATGTTTACGGCCATTTTTGTCACCCGGGTCACGCTGGATATGCTGCTGCAAGGTCGGCATGTGAAACAATTGAGCATTTAACAAACTGACCCACAAGGAATGCTGCGATGGAACTGATTCGATCCAAGACCCAATTTGACTTTGTCCGTTTTCGCATGGTGGCCTTTTTCCTGTCGGGCAGTTTGGTGCTGCTGAGCATTGTCTCCCTTGCGTTGCAGGGACTGAATCTGGGTATCGACTTTTCCGGCGGCACATTGGTGCAGGTGCGTTTTGTGAAACCGCCGCACATGGACAGCATTCGCACCGCACTCGCCCAATTGGATCTGGGAGATGTGGTCATTCAGGAGTTTGGCTCTCCGGAAGAAATTTTAATCCGGCTGGAAAAACAGGCGGCCAATGCCGATGCGCAGAATGCCCTGGCGGCCCGCGTGGTGGAGACTCTCCGCCCTTTGGTCGGGACAGAGAGTGTGGATCTGCGACGGGTGGAATTTGTCGGTCCGCAAGTGGGGGAAGAGTTGACCATCAACGGTCTTTTGGCCGTGTTTTATTCCATGCTTGCCATTCTTGTCTATGTTGCCTGGCGGTTTGAGTGGCGGTTTGCCTATGGTGCCATTCTGGCTCTGATCCACGATGTCATCATCACACTGGGACTTTTCTCGGTAACCCACAAAGAGTTTACCCTGGTGGTGGTGGCGGCGGTGTTGACCGTCATCGGTTATTCCATCAACGATACCATCGTGGTGTTCGACCGGATTCGTGAAGAGCAGATACGCATGAAAAAACAGTCGATGGCTGCTGTCATCAACCAGGCCATCAATGACACCCTCTCCCGCACGATCATCACCTCGTTGACCGTTGTGTTGGTGCTGGTCGCCCTGTTGCTGTTTGGCGGCTTGGTCATCCATGATTTTGCATTGGCACTGTTTTGCGGCGTGGTGGTTGGCACCTACTCCTCCATCTTCGTCGCCTCCCCCATTGTGTTGCTGCTGGAACGCCCGGAGCGTGCCGCAACAGAAAAAACGTTGGAACAGCTCCCGGAGGCCCCATGAACAAACCCAGACAGGAGACCCTGCGCCCGGAGCAGGAAGATTATGATGCCCGTTTTGACGTGGTCCAACCGGGTTTTTCCGATGACCAGGAGCGTGTGCATGCAGAAGCCGTTGCCTTTCTCAAAAAAAGGCTGAAAAAGGGTGACTCCTGGAAAAAGGCGGTTGATGCCCTCACAATGGCGGATGCCTCCTTCAAGGCGGTTGTGCTGGATGATTTTTTAAAAATCACCCTGGCAGAACGCCATTTTCAGGGGGGCGAGGAGATAAAAAGCGTTGCCCGGTTTTTGCAAGTACCGGTAGAATTGCTGACGGCCATCAAAGAGGAGATGATTCGCGAAGTCCAGGAGGCATCGATGGAGGTCTATCGCCGTTCCCGTTCAGAACAAACCCATTGATGGTCGTTTTCATCGGTACTGCAATCAGGAGCATCCATTGAACAAGGGGGCAAGACATGGCGCGTATACTGGTTGTTGATGATGACATCGCCATCCGGGCTTTCCTGCGGGAGGTTCTGGAGGCGGATGGGCACCAGGTGGATGAAGCGGGGGATGGCAAGCAGGGGGTGTTGTGTTACCAAAAACAGCCCAGCGATTTGGTGATTACCGATATTTTGATGCCAGAGAAGGATGGGGTCGAGCTCATCATGGAGTTGCAGGAGAGTTTTCCAGAGATAAAAATCATTGCCATGTCCGGTGGTGGTCGGGGGTTGGATGCCCAGTTCAGTCTCCGCATCGCCAGGGATTTTGGTGCCATACAGCAGTTGGAAAAGCCTTTTACTCGTAAACGGGTATTGGAAACGGTGTATCGGGTGTTGTAAAAACCAGGGCCGTGTTGGGGCCATTCCTGGGGGGGCGGTGAACCGCCCCCCCAGTCCCCCCCACCCTTTTTTTTTAATAGTTTTTCATTCAAAAAATGAAGGGGATCCAGAGGGAATGATTCCCCCTCTGGTGGCCGGAGCGATGGCCAAGGCCATAAAAACTCAGTGAATATCAAAGATATGTCAGGAGTTGCAAGATGCAATTAACGGGCGCGGAAATTGTGGTGCGGTGCCTGCTGGAAGAGGGAGTCCGGGTGGTCTTTGGCTATCCGGGCGGAGCGGCACTCTATATCTACGACGAAATGCATAAGCAGGAGGAGCGGTTGACCCATTTCCTGGTACGCCATGAACAGGGTGCCTTGCATGCTGCCGATGGCTATGCCCGGGTTACGGGGGAGGTGGGGGTTGCCCTGGTCACCTCCGGTCCGGGGGCCACCAATGCGGTGACCGGCTTGGCCACCGCCTATATGGACTCCATCCCCATTCTCTGCATCTCGGCGCAGGTGCCGGTGCCCCTGATTGGCAACGATGCCTTTCAGGAGGTGGATACCGTGGGCATTACCCGTTCATGCACCAAGCACAACTATCTGGTGCGTGATGTCCGGGATTTGGCCCGGGTGCTGCGGGAGGCCTTCTATATCGCCAAAAGCGGACGGCCTGGCCCGGTTCTGGTGGACATTCCCAAGGATGTCAGCAACACGCTCTGCGAATATACCCCCCCTGACGGCGATGTGACGATCCGTTCCTATCGTCCCACCATCAAGGGCCATATGCGGCAGATCCGGCGTGCGGTGGAAATGTTGCAGGCCGCCAAACGCCCTCTGCTCTACACGGGAGGAGGTGTCGTCCTCGCCAATGCCTCGAAGGGGTTGCAACAGCTGACCCGCACCCTGAACCTGCCTATCACCAATACCCTGATGGGGTTGGGCTCCTTTCCGGCCACGGATGGCCGTTTTATCGGCATGTTGGGCATGCACGGCACCTATGAGGCCAACATGGCGGTCTCCCACTGTGACTTGCTGGTGGCCATCGGGGCCCGTTTTGACGATCGGGTGACCGGCAAGGTTGCCGATTTTGCCACCCAGGCGAAAATCATCCATATCGACGTGGACCCCACATCCATCTCCAAAAATGTGCGGGTGGATCTGCCTATTGTGGGCGATGTGCGCGCCGTGCTGGAGCAGATCAATGCCCTGATTCAGGAGGAAAACTGTGCGGAGAAACAGGAGGATATCCTGCGCTGGTGGGAACAGATCGAGGCGTGGCGCGCCAAAAATTGTCTGCATTTCACCCAGGATGACCGGGTCATCGAATCCCAGTATGTGATCCAAACCCTCTGCAATCTGACCAGAGGCCAGGCCATCATCAGTACCGATGTGGGCCAGCATCAAATGTGGGCCGCCCAGTTTTATGAATTTCAATATCCCCGGCACTGGCTGACCTCTGGTGGGCTGGGCACGATGGGTTATGGCTTGCCCGCCGCCATCGGCGCCCAGGTGGCCAGACCCAACAAGCCGGTCATCGTCATCACCGGAGATGGTTCCATCCAGATGAACATCCAGGAGCTGGGCACCTGCCTGCAATACCGCTTGCCCGTCAAGATTGTCATTCTGAACAACGGCTTTCTCGGCATGGTGCGCCAGTGGCAGGAATTTTTCTACAACAAGCGCTATGCGCAGACCGACCTGGAGATTGCGCCGGACTTTGTCAAACTGGCCGAGGCTTACGGGGCGTTGGGCCTGCGTACCGACCGGCCTGACGAGGTGGAATCCATTCTGCGCCAGGGGTTGGAGCATCCCGGTACGGTGCTGATGGATTTTCGGGTTCGTCGGGAGGCCAATGTCTACCCCATGGTGCCCGCAGGCAAGGCTCTGAATGAAATGCTGCTGGGCGAGCTACTGTAAAACACGAGAGAATCGGGGACAACAGGCATGAGACACATCATATCTGTACTGGTGGAAAACGAGGCCGGGGTGTTGTCCCGGGTTGCCGGGCTTTTTTCCGCGCGGGGTTTTAACGTGGAAAGCTTGACCGTTGCCCCGGTGGGCACGGGGGAGACCTCCCGCATCACCCTGGTGACCGCCGGGGATGGGCCCATCATTGAACAAATTCTCAAACAGTTGAACAAATTGGTCCCGGTCATCCAGGTGACCGATCTGAGTGACAGCCCGCATGTGGGACGGGAGCTGCTGCTGGTCAAGGTCTTGACGGAAGCAGGGCACCCGGAGCGGGGGGGGCGGCAAGAGGTGCTGAATATTGTCCAGATTTTCCAGGCACGGGTCGTCGATGCCACCCCTGGGTCGCTGATCATTGAGGTGACGGGCAGTGCCGACAAGCTGGATGCCTGCCTGGCCCTGTTGGAGCCCTACGGCGTGGCGGATATGGTGCGTACCGGTCAGGTGGCACTGGCCCGGGGCAGTCGGAAATAGTTTTTAAAACAGTTGTCCACATTTTGCCTGCATAAGGAACCCTCTGAATGAAAGTGTTTTACGACCGTGACGCCGATCTGGCGCATCTGAAAGCGAAAAAGATAGCCATCATCGGCTATGGTTCCCAGGGACATGCCCATGCCCAAAATCTGAGAGATTCCGGCATGGATGTGGTGGTGGGCTTGCGCGCAGGCTCCAGTTCCTGGAAAAAGGCGGAAAATGCGGGTCTGGCCGTGGCCGAGATCGCCCAGGCGGTCAGCGGGGCCGATGTGGTCATGCTTCTGGCCCCGGATGAGCATCAAGCCCGCATCTATCGGGAAAACATTGCTCCCCACATGAAGGCCGGTGCCTCTCTGGCCTTTGCCCATGGTTTCAACATCCATTTCGGGCAGATTGAGCCTCCCCTGGAGTGCGATGTTTTTCTGGCCGCTCCCAAGGGACCAGGGCATCTGGTACGGGCGGAATATACCCGTGGTGGGGGCGTGCCCACCTTGATTGCCATCCATCAGGATTTTTCCCGCGAGGCGCAACGCACGGCCCTGGCCTATGCCTCCGCCATCGGCGGTGGTCGGGCTGGCATCATCGAGACCAATTTCCGGGAGGAGACCGAGACCGATCTGTTCGGCGAGCAGGCGGTTTTGTGCGGCGGTATTTCTGCGTTGATTCAGGCCGGTTTTGAGACGTTGGTGGAGGCGGGTTATGCGCCGGAGATGGCCTATTTTGAGTGCCTGCACGAGACCAAGTTGATTGTCGATCTGATCTATGAAGGCGGTATCGCCAACATGCGCTATTCCATCTCCAATACGGCGGAATATGGGGATGTTACCCGGGGACCGAGGGTGATCACCGAAGCGACCAAGCAGGAGATGAAGCGCATTCTCGAAGAGATCCAGAGTGGGGAGTTTGCCCGTGAGTGGATCCTGGAAAATATGGCCGGACGGCCCCGCTTTCAGGCTTTGCGGCGGCGTGGCCAGCAGCATCCCATCGAAGAGTTGGGCCGCAATCTGCGGGCCATGATGCCCTGGATTCAAAAGGGGCAGTTGGTGGACAAGAGTAAAAATTAACTTCCTGGGGGGGCAGCGGTTGCTGCCCCCCCGTGGTATGGGTTGTCTCTATTCGGCCACGATCATCGTCTTGGCCACCTCTGGGGGAGGCGGAGAACCGCCTCCCCCAGACCCCCTCCACCCTTCTTTTTTAAT
>JADGCE010000102.1 GCA_015229095.1 Magnetococcales bacterium
GGAGGGGGTCTGGGGGAGGGGCGGTTCTCCGCCCCTCCCCCAGTGAACGGCCAAACCGACTACCGTCACACCCCTTTGCGTGCCGTCAACTGCAACGGGGGTGCCTTGGGCGGCAGCATGGCAACCTGTCGGGGCGCCGTCCCTCGCCGGGGTTCCTCATGGTACACACTCAAGCAACTGCTGGTTTTGAAATAATCCAACGCCTGTTTGACCAGTTCCGCCTGGGCGGAGAGCTCCTCGGAGGTGGCGGCCATCTCTTCGGCAGCCCCCGCATTCTGCTGGATCACATGATCCAGTTGTTGAATCGCCTGGTTGATCTGGCCGGTCCCCTGATTTTGCTCCTGACTGGATTGTGCGATATCCTGGACCAGCTCTGCCGTGCGCTGGATATCCGGCACCAGTTTGTTGATGATCTCGCCGGTTTTTTCGGCCACCGCCACACTGGAAGCCGACAGTTGGCTGATCTCGCCGGCGGCATGCTGGCTGCGCTCGGCCAGTTTTCTGACCTCGGCGGCCACCACGGCAAAGCCCTTGCCATGCTCCCCGGCCCGGGCGGCCTCGATGGCGGCGTTCAGGGCCAACAGGTTGGTCTGGCGGGCAATCTCCTCGATGATGGAAATTTTGCTGGCGATCTCCTTCATGGCATGCACCGCCTGCCGCACCGAGGCCTCACCCTCTTTGGCATCGGTGGCGGCCTTCTGGGAGATGGCTTGGGTGGTCTGCGCGTTGGCGCTGTTTTGCTCAATGTTGGAGGTCATCTGCTCCATGGCCGACGAGGTCTCTTCGATGGAGGCCGCCTGCTGGGTGGCCCCCTGGGAGAGGTTTTGCGCAGCATCGGACAGTTCGTTGCTCCCTGCGGCGACATTGTCGGCGGCGTTGGCAATGTTCTCAACCACTTCTCGCAGTTTATCCGCCATGCCGGCCACGGAGGCGGCCAGACTCGTGGTATCCCCCGGGGCGACCGCCATATCGACACACAGGTCGCCCTGGGCCAGGGCCTGCACCGAACGGACCAGGGCGAACGGTTCGCCACCCAACGGACCCCGAATCATCCGTGTGGTGTTCCAGGCCAGGAAAATGGCAGCAAACAGGCTGATCCAAGAGACCGCCGTCACCACCTGGATCGTCTGCTCGTTGCTCTTTTGCAACCGCTCCCCCAACGTCTGCTGATCCGCAGAGACTGAACGGCTGATCTCCTCCACATCCTTGCCCACGGCCACGCCGATGCGCTCCAGGGTGTTGTGCTGGGTCTCGTTACGCTGCTGAATATTCTGTACCGCCTTCTTGAAGGTTGCGTGGTAGGCATCCCGTGCCGCAACGAATGCCTTGATGGAGGCTGTCTGCGGCTCTGAATATTCCAACTCACTGCTCAGGGTGGCGACCAGGGATTGAATGCCTGTTTGCAACTCCTGCTCCACCAACCGCACATCCTCTGCCAGGTTTTGGCTCAAAAATTTGGTGGCATGCAGCAGGCCCAGGAGAACATGCTCCTGCAACTGCCCGGCATAATAGGCACTGGAAGAGTCCCGCTCCTCCGAAGCCATCTTGGAGATGGCCGCCAGGGATTTGCGCATGGCCAGGGCGTTGGGTTGCAGCCCGGTGGCGACCAGGGCATCCAGATCCGCCCGCAACTGCACGATGGAGCCGAAGCCTTGGGCATAATCCCGGATCTTTTTGTCCACCTGGGTGATGCTGTTGGCCCGTTCCGGGTGGGTGATGGCCTTTTTGGCCTCGTCCAGCAACTGGGTGACCCTCTTGACGTGTTGTTGGTAGGCGGTGACGGCCTCTGGTCGGCCACTGGCGGTAAACTCTGCCACCTCCATGCGCACCATCAGCATGTGGGCACGCAGCCCCTCTGCCAGGTTGGTGTCAGCGGCAAGACGCCGATAGTCGGTGGAACCCTGGATGGCCGTGCCCAGTCCGGTATAGGCTGCGACCGAGATGATCAGCAACAGCAGGATGACACTGCCGAACCCAATGGCCATGATGGTCGACAGCTTCAGACGCTTTATCAGGTTGTTCATGTAACTTCTCCCTAAGCAAACATGGATGCAACGGCCTCCCTGACCTCGACAGAACAGATTTTTTGAGATGTTGATTGATCTTTGGTGATGGCTTGTGCTAGGGTTACGTCAGATATTCTTCACCATCGTGTCATGTATTATAACAAACGAGGGAGTACATTACCATGACCATTTCACACACCCTGTCAAAAATCCTGTTTTTTGCCGGGACAGCTTTGCTGCTGGCTGCCCCCTCTGTGCAGGCAGAGGAGGCCGCATTGGGCGCCGCTGTGGCGGCCGCCCAGTCCAAACATGCCCTGGAGGTGACGATTCCCGAATTCACCCTGAACGGTGTCGCCCTCAAGCAGGATCGCAGCAAGCCCAAGCCGGATGCCTTCAAGGATCCCGCCAGCCGGAAATGTCCGCCCTTTTGCGTAGAGCCGGAGAACCTGCCGGGAGCCACCACCATCCGTGTGGAAGATTTTGCCAAAATGGCTGCTGACATCTCCGCCAAAAAAATTCTGGTCGTCGACATGAGGACACCGGACTGGTTCCAGAAAGGGACAATCCCTGGCGCCATCAACCTGCCCTTCAGCGATCTGACCGGACCGGAAGCCAAGGTCAAGGCCAAGATCAAAAAGCTGGAGGACAAGGATATCATCGCCTTCTGCAACGGCTGGTGGTGCGGACAGAGCCCGGAGGGGATCAAAAACCTGGTGGCCCTCGGCTACAAGGGAAAAATCTATTATTTCCGGGACGGCAACCAAGGCTGGGTGGATGCCGGGTTGGCTCTGGTCACTCCCTGACCGCCATGGCCCTGACATTCTCGCTGGGGAGCGTGCGGCTCCCCAGCCCTTGGCGCTCGTGACCCGGATGAGGACATAGACACCGTGTCCCCGTTTACGCCCGGGTTGTTATGGGATCACTTGACCACAGGCGTGATCGCCCTGGATGGTGACGGGGTGGTGCGGGCGGTCAACAACGCGGCCGAGCGGTTGCTGGGCCGGGGGCGCAACCATCTGTTGGGTGTGCCCCTGGCGGCGCTCCTGCCTGGCCATCCGGTGGCCCTGGATCTGATCCATCGGGCCCGCAATCTGGCCATGCCCTGCCGGGTGCGCAGCGCGCAGATCAACCCTGCTCCCGGCCTGCTGCTGTCGGTCTCCTTGACGGCGGTTCCCCTGGAGAATGGGGAGGGGGAGCAGGTCGGCGCATTGCTGCAACTGGAAGAGATGGGCGCCCTGGAGCGCATCGAGGAGGGGCAGCGGTTGCATGACACCCTGGACTCTCTGGAAACCTTGGCCATGACCGTGGCCCACGAGGTCAAAAACCCCCTGGCGGGCATCCGGGGGGTTGCGCAGCTGCTGGAAATGGAGGGTGGAAGTTCCTCGGTGGCCACCTGTACCGCCCTGATCTGCACCGAGGTGGATCGCATCAGCCGCCTGCTGGACGAGTTGCTGGGTTTGGCGGAAGGGCATTCCCAATCGGACGATCCGGTCAACGTCCATGAAGTGCTCGATCATGTCCTGCGTCTCTGCCCCCCCGGCCCGGCCCGTATCGAGCGGGATTATGATCCCTCCCTGCCGGCCATTCGCGGCGATCGGGATCGACTGGTCCAGCTTTTCTTGAACCTAGTGCGCAACGCCCTGGATGCCGCCGGCGCCACCGGCACCCTCTCTCTGCATACCCGTGTTTCGACCCAGGTACGCTTTGAGCAGGGACGCCGCCAGCGTCATATTCTGGTGGAGGTGCGCGACGATGGCCCCGGCATTGCGGAGTCGGTGCGTGCCCGCATGTTTTTGCCCTTTGTGACCAGCAAGCCCAAAGGGGCGGGCAACGGCCTGGGTCTGGCCATTGTCCAAAAAATTGTCCACGATCACGGGGGGATGGTGGAGGTGGCCCGCCAGGGAGAGCAGACCATTTTTCGGATCCTGTTGCCGATGAGCCGCCCATGACCCCGCAAAAGACCATTCTGGTGGCCGATGATGACCATGCCATGCGCTATGTGATGGAGCAGGCTTTGGGGCGGGGAGGCTATCGGGTACACTGTTTTGCCAGCGGCAAGGCCCTGCTGGATTTTGCCGGCACCACGGCGGTGGATCTGGTGATCACCGATATCGTCATGCCCGCCGGCTCCGGTCTGGATCTGCTGCAAACCCTGCGCACCCGTTATCCCACCTTGCCGGTCATTGTCATGACGGCCCAGAGTACCTTGAGCCATGCCGTGCAGGCCTTTGAGCGGGGTGCCTTTGAATATTTGGCCAAACCCTTCGATATTCGGCGGGTGATGGAGCTGGTGGCCCAGGCTTTGGAGCGTCCCCCCCCGCTCCATCCCCCCTCCAGTGGCACAGAGTTCAACCGCTTTGGCGGCTTTGTGGGCATCTCCCGGGCGATGCAGGAGCTGTTTCGGACCATTGGTCGCCTGACCAACTCGGAGATGACCGTGCTGATCCATGGAGAGTCCGGCACGGGCAAGGAGTTGGTGGCCCGCGCGGTGCACGACCACTCTCCCCGTCGGCACGGCCCCTTTACCGCCATCAACATGGCCGCCATCCCCGGCAATCTGATCGAAAGCGAACTGTTTGGCCATGAAAAAGGGGCCTTTACCGGTGCGGTTGCCCGTCACCACGGCCATTTTGAACGGGCCAAGGGGGGCACCCTGTTTTTGGACGAAATCGGTGATATGCCCATGCAGGCCCAGACCCGCCTGCTGCGGGTGTTGCAGGGAGGGGCCTTCACCCGGGTGGGAGGCACCGAAACCCTGCGGGCCGATGTGCGCATCGTGGCGGCCACCCATCAGAATTTGCCCGCCGCCATCGTCGAGGGTCGTTTTCGGGAAGATCTTTTCTATCGGCTCAATGTGGTGCCCCTCTATGTGCCCTCCCTGCGCTCCCGGCGTGAGGATATCCCGTTGTTGGCCGACTATTTTCTGGCCCGCGCCGCGCAACAACTGGCCCTCCCTCTGAAACGGTTGAGCGATGAGACCCTCTCCCTGTTGATGGCCCATGAGTGGCCGGGCAATGTGCGGGAGTTGGAAAATTTGATCCACCGTCTGATGGTGCTGACCCCCCAGGAGATGATTCTGCCGCACCATCTGCATGGCCCTGCCCATGGCTTTTCTCCTGCCACCGCCTCCCCTTCGCCCGCCTCTCCTCCCCCATCTGCATCCCCCTCCCCAGCCCCTGGCCTCCCGGGGGGGGAGGAGAAACTGGAGGAGAGCCTGCTGCATTTTTTGGAAATATTTTTTGCCTCTCCTCAGTGGAAAAAATGTGATAACCTTTACGACCTGGTTTTGCACAAGGTGGAAAGAACCTTGTTTTCCAGGGTTTTGAGAGAAACAGAAGGCAACCGGGTCATGGCGGCGCGTCTGCTGGGGATCAATCGGAACACGTTGCGGAAAAAAATTCAGGAACTTGACGCAGAGTCGAAAAGATGAGAGGTTGAAGCATTGACAGGGGGAACAGATTTTTTTAGATTGTGGGGGCGTTCCGGGTGACCACCAGGGAACAGAGGCAGAAAGAGAGCGAAGAGGGGCCTGCCGGGGATTCGGATCTGCCTCACGCCTCTGCCCGCTCCAGCATGGGTCTGGGCATGCGCATGGCCACCGATCTGGTGGTGGCCACCCTGGTGGGTGTGGGCATGGGCCACTATCTGGATCAGTGGCTGGGGACCCAACCATGGATGACGGTGTTGTTTTTTCTGTTTGGGGCAGCCGCAGGATTTCGTGCTGTATACCGGGCCGCCAACGGAGATCCCTCCCGCTGACTCTTGGCAGGGGGATTGGGCTTGCGATAAGGAGGGTATGACCTTGCTATTGACAACCGTAGCCGTTCACGCTGAGAGTGCCAAGGCGGTGGCCGCTGCCGCCCCGCGCATGGATCCTTTGCACCATTTTCAGGTGGTCAACTATATCAAGATTTCTCCCTTTGGTCTGGATCTTTCCATATCCAACTCGGTCATCTGGATGTGGATCTCCGTGGCGGCGGTCTTTTTCTTTTTCTGGTATGCATTCCGCCGGCCAGAGTTGGTTCCTGGGCGTCTGCAGAGTGTCGCGGAGGCGGGCTATCTTTTCATCCGTGGCATTGTGGATGAAAATATCGGTTCGGGTGGCAAGCCCTATTTTCCCATGGTGTTTACGCTGTTTTTCTTTGTTTTGTTCTGCAACTGGACGGGGTTGATACCGGGTTCGTTCACGGCGACCTCTCAGTTGATTGTCACGGCGACCCTGGCCCTGGGGATCTTTTTTCTCTCCATATTTTTGGGCTTTTACAAGCACGGGCTGAAATTTTTGGGCTTTTTTGTCCCTTCCGGCCTGCCGGTGCTGCTGTTGCCGTTGATGGTGCCTATTGAGATCATCTCTTTTCTGGCGCGGCCTGTTTCGTTGTCGGTGCGTCTGTTTGCCAACATGACGGCCGGGCATACGGTGTTGGGGGTGTTGTTTTTCTTTGCGGCGACGCTGCCCTGGGTCGGTTCCTGGCTCCCCTTTGGATTTTCTGTGGTTTTTACGGCGGTGGAAATTTTTATCGGCTTTATCCAGGCCTATATTTTCACCATCCTGACGTGTGTGTATATCAACGACTCTCTGCATCTGCACCATTGAGGTGGGGGCTGCAGGGGTCGGGTGTTTGGGGGTGTCAAGCCATTGTTGTGATGGGTTGTGCCCTGGATGGGGTGGTGGTTGGGAGACTGCCCTTTAGCCCGCGAGACTCGCGAACTTTGCTATTTTGTTAGGAGAGATGACACAATGGAAAGCCTACCCGCCTCCTTCATAGGTATGGGATTGGCCGCCGCAGGGCTGGCCGGTTCTGGCATCGGTTTGGGATTTATGTTTGGCAAGGCGATTGAGGCGTTTGCGCGCCAACCGGGTGCCGAGGCTCAGCTGTCCAAATATGTGTGGATTGGGGCGGCGTTTGTGGAAGCCATCGCGCTGTATGGCTTGGTGTTGGCCTTTATTATTATGGGTAAAGGTTGATTGAAATGATCTCGAGCGCATACGCTGCGACGGCGGGGCCTGCGCCGTCGTCCGGGCTACCGCAGTTTGACTCCAGCGTTTTTGCTTCGCAGATGTTCTGGACGGTTGTGTCGTTCCTGATCCTGATGTATCTGTTGCGGCGGTATGTCATGCCGGCCATCAACGACATTCTGGACAGCCGGGGCAAAAAGATCAGCGAGGATCTGCAGCATGCGGAGAAGGCCCGTCACGAGGCCGAGCGTCTGTTGGCCGGCTATCGTGAGCAGGTGGAGCGGGCGCGGCAGATGACGGCGACCACCCTGGAGGAGGCGCGCATCGAGGCCTCCGCCATCCGGGACCACGCGCTGGAGGAGTTGACGGAGGAGTTGGCGAAAAAGCGCACGGCCGCCCTGGAAGAGATTGAGCGTGCCCGCGTGAATGCCATGGCGGAGGTTCGCGAGGCTGCTGTGGAGATCGCCATGCTGGCCACGGAAAAGCTGATTGCCGAGTCCGTTGGTCGTGCCAAGGCGGATGAGATGGTCCATGCGGCCCTGGGGCATCTGGAACAAAACAAAGCCAATCTGCACTGATCGGGGCCGTTGAAGAGTGGCAAGAGAGGCCGGATTCCTTGGTGGGGGTTCGGCCTTTTTCCTTTCTGCTGTTGTGTCCTCGTAGCTCAGCCGGATAGAGCAACGGATTCCTAATCCGTAGGCCGTGCGTTCAAATCGCGCCGGGGACACCAAATCAATCAATGGCTTATTCCATTTCTAAATCAAAAGTGCATTAATTTTCACTGATAGTGCCGCGATTCCGTTCGGAACGCGGCACATCAGAAATGCTCGTTTGAAGCAGAAATAGAATTAGACGATACTTTGTCTAAGCCATTTTTCGTCCGCGTGTCATTCCTGTGGTGGTTTTTACATCGTAAAAAATGGAATGACGCGACATGGAGATCAAAATCACCAATGCCGAGCATGACCCCCTACGTTCCCCAATCCCTGCCACGGCCTGACCTGGATTATGGCCGCATCATTCGCAAGGTCGGTCTCGCCAATGCGGCCTTGGCCCGCTATGACGGACTGCTGCAAAGCGTTATCAATCCATCGATTCTGTTGTCACCGTTGACCAACCGGGAGGCGGTGCTTTCCTCGAAAATTGAAGGAACACAAGCCACCGTCGATGAGGTGTTGGAATATGAAGCGGGCATCGATTTTGGCGGGGAAAAGGCCCAGGACATTCAGGAGATCGTCAACTACCGCAAGGCATTGGTGTTGGCCACAGAGGCTTTGGCAGAACGATCCCTCAGCCTGTCGCTGGTTTGCCAAATGCATGCGGTCCTGATGGACAGCGTGCGCGGTGCCAACAAGACCCCCGGTCAATTCCGCGTCGATCAAAACTGGATCGGCTCGGCGGGGTGTACGATGGAACAAGCGACCTTCGTGCCTCCCTCTCCGTTGCAACTGCGGGATCACCTGCAAGCCTGGGAGGCATACCTCACAGCGGATGACTTTGATCCCCTGGTGCAGGTGGCCATCGTGCACGCTCAATTTGAGTTGATCCATCCGTTCAAGGATGGCAATGGCCGCATCGGACGCCTGCTGATCCCCCTGTTTCTGTTTCAGAAGCGGGTATTGGGAAGCCCGATGTTTTACCTGAGCGACTATCTGGAGAGTCACCGCGACCTCTATTATGCTCGCCTGCGTGGCATCAGCCAGGAGAAGGATTGGGAGAGTTGGATCGAGTTTTTTTTGGAGGCCATCGTGGAACAAGCACATGCCAACACCAAAAAGGTGCGGGAGATTCTTGCGCTCTACGAACAGATGAAGCATCGGATCATGGAATTGACCCGGTCACAACATGCCATCCTAGTGCTGGACGCCTTGTTTGACCGCCCGATTTTCCAATCCAGTGATTTTGTCTTGCGCACTGGTATCCTCAAGACTACCGCTTTGCCTTGCCTGCAGAAATTGCGCAAAGCCGGGATTCTCCATCCGCTCCGGGAAAAGAGCGGGCGGCGTTCTGCCATTCTTGCGTTTCGTGAACTGCTGAACTGTGCCGAGGGTCGAGATGTGCTGTAGCGATTTTGAGTCTGACGCACCAGACACAAACGGGTTTATGTATGATATTTTCGAAAATTTCATACATAAACCCGTTTGTGTTGATTCCACCATACACAAAAAACAGGACGCACCATGAACCTGCACAAGGAAATCGAGTGCGAGAACGACATCTGCCACCATCTGGCGGCGCATGGTTGGCTCTATAATCCGAACGATGCCGCCCACTACGACCGCCAGCGGGCGTTGTTCCCAGCGGATTTGCTGGCCTGGGTGCAGGAGACGCAGCCCAAGGCATGTTAGCCCGCCCATCCACCGACCAGCCAGGGGGGAGAATACCCCTTACCACATCCCCCGCTTTGCCTCCTTGAGAGCAGGGGATGGTGAGCCTGGGGTCAAGACCACATCTGGCAGGGTTTGCAACACATCCCGCACATCTCAAGCTCAAGGGCTGCCCGGATGCTCCAACAGATAGAGCACGCCGCCCGCTTCCGTCGG
>JADGCE010000103.1 GCA_015229095.1 Magnetococcales bacterium
TGGCTGCCGGGCAGTTCGGCGGAAAAGAGTGCGCATACCACCGCCTGCGCCCGGTTCAGACTGAGGTTGACATTATACAAATAGCTGCCCGTCGCATCGGTATAGCCCTCAATATGGATCCGTTTCAGCCAGGTTCTCTCCTCTCCGCGCACCTCCGGCTCCAACTCCAGCAGCAGGGGCACCAGGCTGCGCAACGACTCCTGGGCAATGCTGGAGAGTTGGTAACTGTTCAACGTAAAGCTGGCCCGTTCACCAAAACTGATGGTATGGGTCGCCCGGTTGATCTCCAAACCGAGACTTTTCTCTTTGGCCCGCTCTTCCAAACGGTTGAGAATACCCTGGATGGCGGTCTCCCGCTCCTTTTTTTCCACCATGGGACGACTGGCAATGGCAACCATGGAGAGGCTCATGACAACCAGAAAGAGCATGGCCAATGCGGTCATCAGGTCGGCATAACTGATCCAGAAGGGATTGCCGCCATCTTCAACCTGTTTTTGTGCACGCTGAATGACTCTTGCCACGGCAACCTCAGGACTCTCTGGAGGGGGTGGGTCGGGATGGATGGGTGGAGGTTGGAGAATGGCGCATGGGGCAATCTCCTAGTCCGTGCCGCTGGTCAGCGGAACAGCGGCCAGGGCTTTTGCGCGCAAATCAGCGATCTGCATGCTGTTCAAGGCGAACAGCTGCTGCAGATGCTGTTCGTGCTGTGCCCATTCCCACGCCAACAGATCCCCCTCAATCCACTCGGTCAGCACCAGCATGGCATGGAGCACGCCATACTTGCGCTCTCTGACCGGTCGCCCGGCAAAAGCATCCAGGCGATGGTGGGCTTCAACGATATAGATCAATGGTTTCGGCCATTGCCACGCCTCACCCAACAGGGCACCCAATGCGGCGTGGCTGGTCTGGTAGCGCTCCTCTTCCAGGCTTTCCAGGGTTTGACCCTCAGGCCGTTCGACGGCGAGCACCTCTCCATAATCGGCAAACCGCTGCGCCAGCACCCATTGACCACAATCGTGAAACATGCCCAGCAGATAGGCCTCATCCGGCGAGATGCCGGGCAGATGGCCGTTCAGAAAACCGGGCGAGAGGGTCGCCAACTCTTGCGACAGCCAGGAGAGTATGCGCCCTGCCCGGACGCTTTTGATGCGCATTTTTTGCATGGTGCTCTCTTTGCGGGCAATTTCCACGCTCAAAAACAGCTCATGGGTGATTTCCCGCAGTTTGTCCTGGCCAAGAAGCACCATGGCCACCTCGATGGATTCCACCTTGCGGCTGTAGCCGGTCAACTGGACATTGGCGGCCTGGAGAACCTGTGCCGCCAAGGCCACATCCTGGAGAACGGCTGCGGCAACCGCCTGCGGGTTTTGCACAAATACCTGCTGCGTTTTGAGGGCCTCCAGCATGGCCGAGGGTCGGGTCGGCACGGTAAACCCTCGGACCAGTCTGTGAGACTCTTTTTGATTCAACCTGCTGCCCATGTCACATACTCACTGCCCTGGTTGGCGGGATACAAAAGGTTGGGGGTCGCATCTCCATCTCCCTCAGGGGCCCAGTTTATCCCCTTCCAATACCACCCCCATGGCCAAAAATTTTTTATAGCGATCTTCTGCCAGTTGTTCGGGAGATTTTGTGGAGAGCTCTTGCAGATAGCGCGACAGATGGCTTTGCAGGGTGGCAGCGGCCTCGGCAAAGTTGCGATGGGCACCGCCAATGGGTTCCGGGATGATTCCATCGATCAACCCCAGCTCCATGATATCCTCGGCGGTAATGCGCAGGGCTTCGGCCGCCAGTTCCGCCTTGGCGGCATCTTTCCACAAAATGGAGGCGCACCCCTCCGGGGAGATGACCGAATAGGTGGCATACTGCATCATCAACACCCGGTTGCCCACGCCCAGGGCCAGGGCTCCCCCCGAGCCTCCCTCGCCGATCACCACACAGACCACCGGGGTGCGCAGGGAGATCATCTCTTTCAGGTTGCGGGCGATGGCTTCGGCCTGCCCGCGCTCCTCGGCCTCTTTGCCCGGATAAGCGCCGGGGGTATCGATCAGGGTGATGATGGGCAACTGAAATTTTTCGGCCAGTTGCATCAGGCGCAACGCCTTGCGATACCCTTCCGGTCGTGGCATGCCAAAGTTGTAGAGCACCCGCTCTTTGGTGCCACGCCCTTTTTCCTGGCAGATCACCACCACATCCCTGCCGTCAATGGCCGCCAGGCCACCCAGGATGGCCCTGTCATCACCAAAACGGCGATCCCCATGCAACTCACGAAACCCCGTGAAGACCGTTTGCAGATAATCCGTCGAATAGGGTCGATCCGGGTGTCGGGAAAGTTGGGTTTTTTGCCAAGGGGTCAACTTGGCAAAGATGCGGTTTGTCAAATTGCGGGCCTCATCTTCCATGCGGCTGATTTCGGCACTGATGTTGATGTCCGACCGGTTGGAAAGCAGGCGCAACTCATCAATCTTGGCCATCAACTCACCGATGGGCCGCTCAAAGTCCAGAAATGTACGCGAAATTGTATTGCTCATGGTGCCACCCGATTTCCCTTGCACATCCCGCTCAAAAAGTGGGTATTGAAAGTCTGTTTCAAGTCAAAACACTGCGGAAGGCGGCCGCCTTGGGCCCCAACAGGGCCGTCACCTCTTCCAGTAAACGTTGCCGGGGCAGGACGCAAAAGGCCTCTCCCAGTCGGATCATGGCCACCGCCTCCTCTCCCGCCAACTCCAGAATCACGCGGCACTGGCCGCCGGGATGTTCTGCGAGCAACTGGGAGAGTCGGTTTATCAAAGGGTCGTTCCACAGGAGCAGGTCGCTTTTCAGGTGCAGGAAACGACACTGTTGCTGACGCCAGCTCTCCAGGTCGAGAATCTCTTCGGCCAGCATCTTGACCTCATCCTCCCCTCGTTCCACTTTGCCGGAGATGATCAAGACCCGATGGGGGGCCGCTGCCCCTTCTGCCGGGGTTGCCGCCTCTTCCAGCAGGGCCATGCTGTTCTGGTAGAGATCCGCAAAGACGGTGACCTCCATCTGGGCATCCGCATCCTCCAGGGTCACGAAGGCCATTCGGTCCCCTTTTTTGGTGCGATGCAACTTGCGTGCGCTTAACATGCCTGCAATGCGTATGCCCATCTCACCGGAACCACGCCCTCCCCTGCCAAAAAAGGTGGTCGGCTCCTCCACATCCTGGCCATACGAACCAGAAAGCTTGATTTCGGCAATGCTTTTCAACCCATAACCCTGTAATTCTTCCCGATACTGGTCCATGGGATGGCCGGTGATATAAAATCCCAGGGACTCTTTTTCGTGCAACAGCTTGATCTGTTCGCTGAATTCCGCCATGCCGGGCCCCTGCTCCTCCTCTTCATGGTCGGCGAAGAGATCCCGGAATCCCATTGCGGCGGACTCTTGTTGTTTGCTGCCCCGACTCATGGCGGTGGGCAGTGTATGCAACAGCGTGGCACGGTTTATCCCCAAAGGGTCACAGGCACCGGACTTGATCAGGTGCTCCATCATCCGCCGGTTCAACCCCTGAACACGTTTGCACAGTTCAAACAGACTGGCAAAGGGGCCGGCCTGCGCTCTGGCCTTCAGCAGGGCGGCCACCGCCGCTTCGCCGACATTTTTGATGGCGGCCAAGCCGTAGCGGATGGCCAATGTTTTGCCATCCTCCAACGGTTCCGCCGTAAAGCCGCTGGAGGAACGGTTGACATCCGGCGGCAGGATGGGGATCTGCATTTCCCGACACTCGTGGACAAACATGGCCACCTTGTCGCTGTTCAACATGTCGCAGGTCAGGGTGGCTGCCATAAATTCAACGGGATAATGGGCCTTGAGCCAGGCGGTTTGATAGGAGATCAGGGCATAGGCGGCTGAATGGGATTTGTTGAAGCCATAGCCTGCAAATTTTTCCATCAAATCAAAAACAAATCCGGCCCGTTCCGCCGGAACGCCGTTGGCGATGGCGCCGGTCAGAAAAATTTCCCGTTGGGAGAGCATCTCCTGCAATTTTTTCTTGCCCATGGCGCGCCGCAGCAAATCGGCTCCCCCCAGGGTATAACCCGCCAACACCTGGGCGATTTTCATCACCTGTTCCTGGTAGAGGATGACGCCGAAGGTCTCTTTCAGGATCGGTTCCAGGAGAGGCAGGGGATAACTCACCTCCACCCGGCCATGCTTGCGATTGATAAAATCATCCACCATGCCGGAACCCAGGGGGCCGGGACGATAGAGCGCCACCAGGGCGATAATCTCTTCAAAGGTATCTGGCGCCAATTTTTTCAGGATGTCGCGCATCCCGGAGGATTCCAACTGAAAGACCCCGCGCGTCTCCCCCTCTTTGAGCAAGGCAAAGGTTTGGCGATCGGTGAGATCGATGCGGTTGATATCGATGGGCTCTTCCCCGCGACTGGCACGGTTTTGATTGAGCAGGGTCAACGCATCGGCAATGACGGTCAGGGTTTTCAGTCCGAGAAAGTCGAATTTGACCAGACCGGCCTTTTCCACATCCCCCATGTTGAATTGGGTGACCGGCATTTCCGAGCGGGGATCCCGGTAGAGGGGCACCATATCCGTCAAGGGGCCGTTGGCCATCACCACCCCGGCGGCATGGGTGCCGGCTGAGCGGGGCAGACCTTCCAGGGCCATGGCCAGGGTCATCAAGTCATTGACATCCTCTTCGGCCTCCATCAGTTGGCGCAGTTGCGCCTCTTCCTCGATGGCCTGTTGCAGGGTGATGCCCAGGGTGGCGGGGATCAGCTTGGCAATGCGGTCGACCCGCCCATAGGGAAACTCCAGGACGCGCCCGACATCCCGAATCACGGCTCTGGCTTGCAGGGTTCCGAAGGTGATGATTTGCGCCACCCGATCCGCGCCATATTTATCCCGCACATAGTGGATCACCCGTTCCCGGTTATCCATGCAAAAATCCACGTCAAAGTCGGGCATGGAGACCCGTTCGGGGTTGAGAAAACGTTCAAACAGCAGTTGGTAGCGGATGGGATCCAGGTCGGTGATATCCATGGCCCAGGCCACCACTGAGCCTGCCCCGGAACCCCGTCCCGGTCCCACCGGAATGCCCTCTTTTTTGGCCCAGCGGATAAAGTCGGAGACGATCAAAAAATAGCCGGAAAACCCCATTTGCAGGATGACTTCCAGCTCATAAGCCAACCGTTCCTGGTAGAGTGCGGTGGTGGCGGCGGCCTCTGCTGCCGGGGGGGGCGGGACGAGGACAAACGATTGCAGGCGGCGCTGCAACCCCTCTTCGGCCTCCCGTCGCAGGCAACTGTCCAGATCTTCCCCCCGGGGAGGCTGATAGTCTGGCAGAATGGTTTTGCCCAGTTCCAGTTGCACATTGCAGCATTGCGCCACATGGAGGGTATTGGCCAGGGCTTCCGGTACATCCGCAAAGAGACGGTTCATCTCTTCCGGGGTGGTAAAACAGTGTTGTTCGCTGAAACGGGGGCGATTGCTTTCAAACAGGGTGTGGCCGAGGCCGACGCAGAGCAGGGCATCCTGGGCCCGATGCTCCTCCGGGTGGATAAAGTGAATGTCGGTGCTGGCCAGCAGGGGGATCTCCAGTTGGTGCGCCAGTTGGATGGTGGCCTCGTTGACCGCCTCTTCTCCGGAAACACCGTGGCGTTGCAGTTCCAGAAAAAATCCGGGGGCATGGGCACCGCTCTCCGTCTCGCACTGAAAGAGGGTGCGCAGGTCTTGGGCGACCTGGGCGGCCTGCTCTCCGCGACCGGAGCGCAGGAGGCGGCCCACCTCGCCTTTGTGCGCAGCCGACAGGGCGATCAGTCCCCGATGGTGTTGTTGCAACAGCGGCCAATCGATGCGGGGTTTGTCGTGGCTGCCCTCCAGATGGCCTGCCGAAACCAGACGCAACAGGTTTTGCCAACCCTCTTGGTTGCGACACAGCAGGATCAGTTGGTCCCGGATCTCCAGATCGGGACGGATGGAGTGGTCATGGCGGTTGGCCACCAGATAGAGCTGGGCGCCCAGGATGGGTTTGATGCCCGCCTTGAGACAGCCGGTAAAAAAAGGGATGGCCGCAAACAGGTTGCCCTGATCGGTCAAGGCCAAAGCCGGCATGCGCAACGCCTTGGCGCGCTGAATCAGCGCATCCACACGGGCACTGGAGGTCAGCAGGGAAAAGCCTGAGTGTACGTGGAGATGGACAAAGTTTGCATAGGGCATGAATGCACGCTGTTCGCCAATCAAATCCCCCGTGCAGGCCGGGGCTTGCCAGGGGTGTGGAACCGAAAATCCGCAAGGGGGCCGTGCTTCCGGCTTGACGCCATGCTAAGGGTCGTACTACAGTATTGATTTTAATTGAAAACGTCAAGGCAAGATACGCGCATGGAAGATACGGCACGCTGGATTGAGTCGCTGTTTGGTGCATCGAGTCGTTTGGCCACCCAGATTGTCGAATATGAACCCCGTGCCGTACAAACCCGCATGGCGCAGCGGGTTTTGGAGGCGGTCCAGGGGCAGCGCAGCCTGGTCGTGGAGGCGCCCACCGGCACCGGCAAAACCTTGGCCTATCTGCTGCCTGTGTTGGCCATGGGCCAGTCCGTCATTGTCTCCACCGCCACCAAGGCCTTGCAGGATCAAATTTTTGACAAAGATCTCCCCTTGTTGCGCCGGGTTACGGGGCGGATATTCACCGCCAGCACCCTGAAAGGACGCAGCAATTATCTCTGCCTGTACCGGTTTGCGGCCTTTCAGAAGCAGGGCATGCTGGTACACCGTTCGGAACGGCGTTGGTCCGGGTTGGTGGCAGAATGGGCCGCCAGTACCGAACAGGGGGATCGGGAAGAGCTGGGGGATCTGCCTGAAAACTTGAGTTTTTGGAAAGAGATCAGCGCGGGGGGAGATCACTGCCTGGGACGGCGGTGCAGCCACTATGAGCCCTGTTTTCTCACCAGGGCCCGCGAGCGGGCCCAAAAGGCGGATCTGGTGGTGGTCAATCATCATCTGTTTTTTGCGGATCTGGCCCTGCGGGAGGGGGGGTACGGGAAGTTGTTGCCCGATCATCAGGTGGTGGTGTTTGATGAGGCCCACAAAATTCCCGATGTGGTGACGCAATTTTTTGGCTGGCATATCAGCAACCATCAGATGCGGGAGCTGGTGGCGGATTGCCGCCGGGAATCCCAGGAGGTGGGCGCGGATGATCCCCCGCTCATGCTGGCCTTGTCGGATCTGGAGATGGCGGGCCAGGGGTTGCGGGAGGCTTTTCCCAATGAAAACCGGCGGGATGGGATCTCCCCGGAAGATCTGGAGCGCAGTGGGGCCATCGGCCAGGCCTTGCATCAACTGGAGAGCACCCTGCAGCATCTGTTGCGCATGCTGGAGCCCCACGCGGTCCGGAGTGCCGGTTTGGGGGCCTGTGGGCATCGGGTGGTGGCATCCCTGGAGACTCTGGGCTGGATTCGCAGCATGGAGGATCCGGCGCGGGTCTATTGGTATGAAACGCGGGAGCGCGGGGTGTTTTTGACCGCTTCGCCGCTGGAAACCGGGCCAACGTTAAAAGAACTGCTCTATCCGAGGGTCAAGACGGCCATCTTTACATCGGCTACCCTGGCAACCGGAGGCAAGCAGGGGGGATTTGCCTATTTGCTGGATCAACTGGGGCTCGGCGCAGGAGAGGTGGTCACGGAGCAGTTGCCGTTGGTTTTTAATTATCCCCAACGTGCCATCCTTTATCTGCCGGAGAGCATGCCGGAGCCGGACGATCCCCTCTTTCCGGCGGCGGTGGCGGAGGAGATCTTTGCCCTGCTGGAGGCGGCGGCAGGCCGGACTTTGTGTCTGTTTACCAGTCAGCGCATGTTGGAACATGTTCGCCAGGCCCTGAGCGGACGGATTCCCTTTCCGTTGCTGGTGCAGGGGGAGCGTTCCAAAGGGGCGTTGCTGGAGGCTTTCCGGGTGCAGAATGATTCGGTCTTGTTGGGATTGTCCAGTTTTTGGGAGGGGGTGGATGTGCCGGGGGATGCGCTCTCCATGGTGATCATCGATCGCCTGCCGTTTGTTTCGCCGGCGGATCCGCTGGTGGTGGCCCGTGGGCGATGGCTGGAGTTGAACAAGCGCAACCCTTTTATGGAAATGTTTATTCCCAGGGCCATTTTGTCGTTGAAACAGGGGTTGGGGCGTTTGTTGCGGCGCAGTACGGACCGGGGTGGCATGGCGATTCTGGATGTGCGGTTGACCCAAAAGCGTTATGGTCGGCAGTTGCTGGAGGCCCTGCCCCCCGCCCGCATCGTGCGGGACCGGGCTTCGGTGCGGCATTTTTTTATGAAGCAGGATGCAGTGGCTGGACCCCCGCAACAGTAAAAAACGATGATGACGGCATGGCGGGCTCCCCTCACCCCTCCACCGGCGTTTTGGCGGGATGGCCCGCTTGTTCCCGCACCAGTTTGGGCACGGCATAGCCGGGCAGGCGGGCCCGCAACTGCTGCAGCAGGGCCAGGGCTTGCGCGCTTTCCACCTGAAAATGGGCGGTGCCGGCCACCGGGTCCAGCAGATGCAGATAGTAGGGCAGCACCCGATGGTTGGCCAGGGTTTCAAACAATGCGGCCAAAACATCGGCATCATCGTTGATCCCCTTCAGCAAGACCGACTGGCTGAGCAGCAAAACCCCCGCCCGCAACAGGCGGGCCAGGCCTTCCAGGACCGTTGGATCCAACTCGGCGGGGTGGTTGCAGTGGATCACCAGTACCGGGGTGAGGCGGTGGGCGGTGATGGCCTGCAGCAAGGCCGTGCTGAGGCGTTGGGGGCTGACCACCGGCACGCGGCTGTGAATCCGCAGCCGCCGCAGGTGGGGAATGGCGGCCAGTCGCTCCACCAACAGGCGCAACGAGGCTTCTGCCAGCATCAGGGGATCGCCACCAGAAAGCACAACCTCATGGATGGAGGGGTCGGCGGCGATCCACTCCAGGGCGGGGGTCCACTCTTCCGGGCGGCTGGGCTGTTCGGCATAGGTTTCGTGGCGACGGAAGCAAAACCGGCAATGGATGGCGCACTGGCTGGATACCTGCAGCAAGACCCGCCCCTGATATTTTTGCAGTAGTCCAGGAGCCCGGCGGGCTTCTGCTTCCTGCAGGGGATCATCGACAAAACCCTCCACCGACCGCAACTCCTCCGCACTGGGGATGACCTGACGGTAGAGGGGATCCTGGGGATTGTGCCAGTCGATGCGCCGGGCCCAGGCGGCAGGGAGATGCAGGGGATAGAGTTCAGCCGCCTGCCGGGCTTCGGCATCCAGAACAGGGAGGAGATGGGGGCGGGACACATCTGCATATTTTTCCATGGATTGTCACCGTGTACCGTGTCGTCCATCCCTGGGAGAGGGAGCGCAGCTCCCCTCCCCGCTGCCGTTCAATGACCCTGGGGCGCGTTGCTATTTAAAAATATTTGCCGGGGCCTGGGGGCCGTCACGGCCCCCAGCGGGTGTCCAGAGGGCAGAGC
>JADGCE010000104.1:0-2343 GCA_015229095.1 Magnetococcales bacterium
ACAGCGGGCAGGAGCGTGCGCCATGGCCACCATTACCTTCGATACCCTCAAATGTGTGGAGACTCTGCAAGCCGTGCTTCCGGCATTAAAAGCTTGGCTGTTTTAGGTGGATGGATCCCATGACCACCCCGGCGCCGCCTCCCTCCGCAGCGGACGACCCCTATTTCCAGGAGTATGTCCACAATTTTTTGCTCAGTGCCGAGGAGATTATCCAGACCCTGGAGGGTGATATTCTGGCCCTGGAGCAGGATCCCGGTGCGACAGAGCGGATCCACCGGATTTTTCGCGGTTATCATACCCTCAAAGGGGGGGCGCGGGGGGCAAAATGGTCGGAGATGGCCGATTTTGCCCATCGGGTGGAGACGCTGCTCTCCCGTCTGCGCGATGGCGAATTGCCTCTGACCGCCGAAGCGCTCTCCTTGCTGCTGCGCTCGGTGGATCTGCTGCCCGGTTTTTTGGCGATGGCCCAGGGGGGGGCAGGCCCAGAACCGGCCCAGCTCGCCGCCTTTCTGGAGGCACTGGAGCCATTCCTGCGCAGCGATGCGGCAGAGGCCCAACAGGAGACCCGAACGGCCATCGGCGGCATTGTCGCCGCCCTGCGCGCCGATCTGCCGGCCTTCCTGCAACAACCGGACGGGGAGTGGCTGGGGGATTGCTATCGGGGGTTGGAGATCATCCAACTGGCGGCCGGGGCGGCCAACCTCAGCCATCTGGCCGACTATGCCCTGCAGGTGGCCGATCGGCTGATTCCCATCGAGTCTGGCCGCCAAGCCATCACCGCCGCCTTGCCGCCCCTGATGGAGGCGGTATTGGGGGATCTGGAGGCGGCACTGCAAGCGCCTGAGCCGCCCCCCGCCCCCCTGCAGGCGCGCCTGCGCCATACCCTGGCCGCGTTGCACAGTTATCCTGAGCCGCTGCCTGCCACGGCAGACCCTGCGGCAGAGTGTCGTTCCGAACCCCAACCCCTGGGGGAGATTCTCCTCGCCCAGGGGGCCGTGAGCGAGGCGGACCTGCTGGCAGGGTTGGCCCGACAGCCTCTGTTGGGCGATATCCTGGTGCAGGAGGGCAAACTCACCCATGTGGCCAGGGATCGGGCCCTCGCCACCCAGGAACGGCAGTTGGAACAAAGTTTTCGGGAAAACGCCGCCACCATCCGGGTGGATCTCCACAAATTGAACCGGTTGATCAATGTGGCAGGAGAGTTCCGCCTGTTCCAGGAGAGACTGGAGCAGGGGCTGGCCCTCCTGGAGCAACAGTATGAGGCCCTGGTGCGGCAGGTCGGGGTGCAGACGACCACCGCCTGCGCCCCGCTGCGGGCCAGCCATCATGCCCTGCAGGAGATTGCCCATCAGGGGCAACAGCTCTGCCAGACCCTGCAAAACCAAGTCGTTACCCTGCGCATGATTCCCATTAGCGGTCTCTTTTTTTCCTTGCAGCGCCTGGTCCGGGATGCCGCCCGGCAGACCGGCAAACTGGTGCGTCTGGAAATCCGTGGCGGCAATACCGAAGTGGATAAAAATATTGTTGAAAAACTGGGCGATCCCTTCAAGCATCTGCTGCGCAATGCCATCGATCATGGCATTGAAACGCCGGAACAACGGCAGGCGGCGGGCAAATCCCCCCACGGCACCATCACCCTGGAGGCTTTTCACCGGGAGAGTCAGCTCTGTGTGGATGTGGCCGATGATGGTCGGGGTATCGATGTGGCGCGGGTCTTGGCCGTCGCCCGGCAAAAGGGGCTGCTGACGGGCGACGGGGCGGAGCCCTCCCCGGAGGAGATCCTGGCGCTGCTGTTTCAACCGGGCTTTTCCACAGCGGCCACCGTGAGCGATCTTTCCGGGCGCGGGGTGGGGTTGGATGTGGTCCACCAGGAGATCCTGGCTTTGCATGGGCGGGTGACCATCCATACGCATCCCGGCGAGGGAAGCCGCTTCCGCATCCAGCTGCCCTTGACCCTGGCCATTCTGGATGGGGTCATTGTCCGGGTCGGCGCCCAGCTCTTCATCCTGCCGACCTTGGCCATCCTGACCTCCCAACCAGACGCCACCGGAGTGGATGGGCGGGTTGTCTGGCAGGGAGACTCCCTGCCGGTGCTGCCCTTAGGCAGCCTGCTGGGGATGGCCCCGGTGGAGACCGCCCGCACGGCACTTCTCATCGTGGCGGTGGCCGGGGAGCGGGTTGCCCTGCGGGTGGATGAAATTATGACGCAAAAACAGCTGTTGATCAAAAATCTGGCGGAACATTTTTATCCGGTGCCGGGGGTCATGGCTGCCTCCATCCTGGAGGATGGCCAGGTGGCCCTGATTCTGGATCTGGAGTGGCTGTTGCGGCAGAAGGATTAGG
>JADGCE010000104.1:2443-9354 GCA_015229095.1 Magnetococcales bacterium
GGGCCATAGCCCTCAGGCAGCGGCACTCCCGGTGCCCACCCTTTCCGATTCCGGACAAAAATCCGGCAACAACTGGGTTGCCACCGTTTGATATTTGGCCGTCACCTCCTGGGAGAGCTTGTAGGCGCAAAAACGGGGGCCGCACATGGAGCAAAACTCTGCCGTTTTGTGCGCCGCATGGGGCAAGGTCTCATCGTGATATTCCCTGGCCCGTTGCGGGTCCAGAGCCAGCTCAAACTGGCGGTTCCAGTCAAAACTGTAGCGCGCCCGACTCATGGCATCATCCCTCTCCCGGGCACCCGGACGCTGCCGGGCGATATCCGCCGCATGGGCGGCAATCTTGTAGGCGATGATGCCGTTGCGGACATCTTCGGCGTTGGGCAGGCCCAAATGCTCCTTGGGGGTCACATAACAGAGCATGGAGGCCCCTTTCCAGGCCGCCACCGCCCCGCCGATGGCCGAGGCGATATGATCATAGCCCGCCGCAATGTCGGTGACCAGCGGTCCCAGCACGTAGAAGGGTGCCTCGTGGCACAACTGCCGCTCTTTTTCCATGTTCATCTCGATCTGATCCAGAGGCACATGGCCCGGACCTTCGATCATCACCTGCACATCCCGCTCCCAGGCCCGCCGGGTCAACTCGCCCAACACCCGCAACTCGGTAAATTGCGCGGCGTCCGAGGCATCATGCAGGGAACCCGGTCGCAGGCCATCCCCCAGAGAGAGGGTGACATCATGCTTGACGCAAATATCCAGCAGACGGTCAAAATGGGTGAAGAGGGGATTTTCCTGGTCGTGGTACAACATCCACTGGGCCATCAGGGCGCCGCCACGGGAGACAATCTTGGTGATGCGGGAGCCGATCAATGGCAACACCTCCCAGACCACCCCGCAATGGACGGTCATATAGTCCACCCCCTGCTGGGCCTGCTCCTCGATGACCTGCAACATGGTTTCTGCGGTCAACTTGCGCACATCGGGCACCCGTTCCACCGCTTCATAGATGGGCACCGTCCCCAGGGGGATCGGGGCGTTGCGGATCAAGGCCTGGCGGATTTCGGGAATGCGCTGGCCGGTGGAGAGATCCATGACGGTATCCGCACCATACTGGATGGCCAGTTGCAGCTTGTTCAACTCCTCGTCCAAACCGGAGGAGAGAGGAGAGTTGCCAATGTTTGCATTGATCTTGCATCGGGAGGCAATGCCAATGGCCAATGGCTTGAGTTCGGGATGGTTGATGTTGGCGGGAATGACCATCCGCCCCCGCGCCACCTCGGCGCGGATCAATTCGGCGGGCAGTCGCTCCTCTTGGGCGCAATAGGCCATCTCCTCGGTGATCACCCCTTGCCGAGCGTAGTGCATCTGGGTAACGTTACCGGTGCGGCCCTGGAGCCAGGCAGAACGGAATCTATTCATGGTGGCATGACACCTCGTGTTGCTGTATGGGGTCGCGGCGGCGGGCCGCCGCGTGATGGGTTGTTGTCGTTGCAGGATTCCCCCGCAGGGAGCCATTGTGTCCATCTGTCCAGCCCTTGACAAGGAGTTTTCCCGTGTACTGGTTTGACAACCCCCCTTTTTTGCCACCGACCGCGCACCTGCGCGGGATGACAGGCCGTGACGCCGGGGCCGTGGCCGATTTTGGCGCCCCGGAGCAGGAGTTTCATACCCTGATGGAGGGGGCGGCCTGGGTGGATTTCAGCCATTTGGGCATGCTGGCGCTCTCCGGCCCGGAACGACTGGATTTTTTGAGCGGCCTCATCACCCATCAGGTGCGCCATCTCTCGGCGGACCGCAGCCTCTATGCGGCCCTGCTGACCCCGCAAGGACGTTATTTGTGGGATTTTACCCTGTTGGAAGCGCCTGCATCGGAGGAGATTGTGCTCATCAACGAGGCGGGTGCCCTCCCGGAGTTGCGCCAACAACTCGCCTTCTACATACTGCGCAGCAAGGTGCAGGTGCGGGAGATCCCATCGGCATGGGGGGTGATGGCCATTGTCGGCGCCCAGGCCGGGCAGGCCGTCCGCCAACTCTTTCCCCACCTGGATCTGACCGCAACGGATCCAGGCCGCACCTGGACGCCAGAGCCGGGGGTGCGTCTGTGGCAGGATCCCCGCCATGAAAAATTTGGTTGGCGGCTCTTGCTGCCCGCTGAACAGTGGATTACCATGGGGGCGCGGCTTTCTGAACATCTTCCCCTGGCCGGGCAGACCGCCTGGGAGGCCTATCGGATCCGGCACGGGCTGCCCAGGGGCGGCAATGAGTGGGTTGCCCATGAAACTTTACCTCTGGAAGCCGGTCTATGGGAGATGAACGGGGTGGATTTCAACAAAGGGTGTTATGTCGGGCAGGAGACCACGGCCCGCACCTATCACCGGGCCACCCTGAAAAAACGGCTGTTCCTGGTGGAGGCTCGTCCCCCCCATGGGGCCACCCGGATGGCACCGTGGGGTCAGGGCACCCCGGTCCAGCGGGCCGATGGCAAAGAGGCGGGGGTGATCAGCAGTCGCTGCCCCTTCTCCGGTCGCGGGCTGGCCCTCCTGCGTCTTGCCGATGTGGCCGAAATGTCGTCGCACCCCCTGTTTGTTCAGGGTGAACCCCTGGCCGTCCGCAAGCCAGACTGGGCGCAATGGAGTTGAGGGGCTGTGCTGCTCTCTCCCCTGCAATATCCACCTGCTGCTTTCTTCCAACCCTCCATCGGACCGACCTGCCATGTCTGCATCTTCCGCCACACTGGCCCCTCTGCCCGCCTTGCACATTGGGCAATATACCATTCCTGTTCCCATCATTCAGGGAGGGATGGGGGTGCGGGTCTCTGGAAACCGCTTGGCCAGCGCGGTGGCCAACGAGGGTGGGGTGGGTATCATCGCCACCGTCGCCCTCTCCCTGGCCTCCAAATATTATAAAAAAGGCAAGGATTATTACCAAGCCAACGTCAAAGCCCTGATTGACGAGCTGCAACTCTCCCAGGAGGCCAGTCCCGGCGGCATTATTGGCACCAACTGCATGGTCGCCATCCGGGATTTTGAAGCCATGGTCCGCACCTCGGTGGAACATGGGGCCCACATGATCATTTCGGGGGCCGGTCTGCCTTTGCGGCTCCCGGAGTTTGCCGCCAGCCGGCCCAGCACCGCCCTGGTGCCCATCATCTCCTCCCTGCGGGCGGCCCGCCTGTTGGCGGCCCGCTGGCGCAAGCTCTACCGGCGTCTGCCCGATGCCATCCTCTTTGAAGATCCCAATACGGCGGGAGGGCATTTGGGTATCCGTCGCAACCAGTTGTTTTCCGAAGAGTATTCCAGTGAGCAGGTGGTGCCTCAACTGGCGGAATGGTCCCGTGCCGAATATGGGGATGAAATTCCCATCATCAGCGCCGGGGGCATCTGGAATCGCAGCGATATCGATCGGGCTCTCTCTCTGGGCGCCAAGGGGGTGCAGATGGCCAGCCGTTTTCTCTGCACCTACGAATGCGACGCTCATCCCCGTTTCAAACAGGCCTTTATCGATGCCAAGGAGAGCGATGTGGTGATCGTCGACTCCCCTGCGGGTCTGCCGGGACGGGCCCTGAATACCCCGTTTACCCGCTCTCTTTTCCACGGTGGTCGGGTGGCCAGCAAATGTTTTGCCACCTGCCTGGACGCCTGCACCTGCCGCGAAGAGAAAGATGCCTTTTGCATCGCCGAGGCGTTGCACCGGGCGCAGCAGGGGGATATGGAGCGTGGCCTGATCTTTACCGGCACCAACGGCGTCCGCCACACCCACATGAGCCATGTGCGGGATATTTTCCGGGAGTTGCTCACCGGAGAGGGCAGTGAGGAGGGCGCCGCCGCATAGGAGGGGCGACCGCCGGGGGGCTTTGTCGGAAGCTCTCCTCCAGAAGTCTGCCCCTGCGGCAGGATGCGCGCGCGCTTTCATGCCAGAGGGCTCTGCCCTCTGGACTCCCGCCAGGGGAGATAATCTCCCCTGGACCCCATGATATTCCCCATGCGATTGCCCTGCAAAAACCACAAAACGGCTTTACTCCCCCGTTCGCCGGGATATATACTGGGCCCACGAGGGTTTTGGAACATTTTTTCAAGAGGGGGAGACCGCACCCATGCCACCCGCCGTTGCGCCTGTTTTTATGAATCGCCGCCGCTTTTTGAGCCAAACGGTGGCCGCTGGTGTCGCCCTGGGGCTGGGGCCGTTGGCAGCGCCGGCGATTGCCCGGCCCACCAAAAATCTGACCATCGGCTATATTCCCATTCTGGACCACCTGCTGTTGGGGGCCGCGCACGCCCGGGAACAGCAAGCCCTGACAGGAATCACCATCGACCCGCGCCTGTTCAAATCCTGGAGTTCATTGGCCGGCGCCCTGGAGGCCGGGGTGATCGACGGCGCCTTCCTCCTCTCCAATCTGGGCATGGAACTGTTCAGCAGACAGGTGCCTGTCCGCGCCCTGCTGGTGGGGCATCGCAACGGTTCCGGTCTGGTGGTGCGGGCCGACTCTTCCATCGCAAAACCGGAGGACTTTGCAGGAAAAACCGTCGCCATTCCCTCCAGGGTTTCCACCCATGCGGCCCTTTTGGATCACTATCTGCGCCGGGGAGGGCTCTCCCTGGCGGCACTCCAGATTCGGGAAATTGCCCCGCCCCTCATGGTGGAGGCCATGATGCGGGGCAGCATCGACGCTTTTATCGTCGCCGAGCCCTTCTGCGCCAAGGCAGAAGAGGAAAAGGTGGGTAAAATGCTGGTTTTCTCCAAAGATATTCTTCCCCGTCACATCTGCTGTATCCTGGTCATGCGCGCCGATGTGCTGGCAGCCCACCCGGAAGGGATGCAGAGCTGGGTCGACGCGCTGCTGCGCACCGGTCTCTGGCTGGATCAACAAAAAGGGGGTGCCAAGGTCGGGGAGGTTGCCCAACTGGCCAGCCGCTATATGCCCCACCCGGAGTCGATCCTCCTCGCTGCCCTCCAGCATCCCAGCGATCGCATCATCTATAAAGATCTGCGGCCCCTCCCCGACGATTTTCAGGCTCTCCTGGATATCTCGCAAAAAGCAGGTTTGCTGCCAAAGGTCGATCTGGCCAGCTTTATCGACGACCGCTTTATCAAGGCAGGGAAGGGATGATCTCCTTTCCCTGGTTCCCACGACAGCTGGGGCTGCGCCACAAGCTCTCTCTCTGGTCCCTGCTGGCGATGCTGTGGGTGATGGGCTTGGGTGGCGGTGCCCTGCACTTTATCCACCAAGTGGCAGATGTTTCCCTCTCCCTCGTGGATCACCAGGCCGTGCCATTGATCGAGGTGGGACAGCTGAAGGGGAGACTCTGGGAAGTCTACATGCGGGAGGTGCTGTATGCCGGGCTGAACAATGTCCAGGAAATGAAAAAACTGGAAAAAGAGTTGGCCCAGTTGACGAGTCAGTTGAACCACCAGATCGAGACCAACAAAAACAATCCGCTGCTGTCACAAACGTGGCTGGACCGTTTCCAGGTGCTGTGGGAACAGTTCCAGTCGGTGCTCGTGCGGGCCAGGGGGTTGAGCCGTTCCTATGCCAAGGATGAGGCCATGCAACTGCTCTTCGCAGAGGGCAGACAGGCCTTCGATGCCCTGCTGCTGCATATCAGCGGGGAAGAGGCCCGCTATCGGCAGCAAATGGAGCAGTTGCGCAGTCAGGCCACGCTGACCCAGGAGAGTGCCGTGCAGTGGACCAGCCTGCTGACCCTGCTGTTCGCGCTGATGGTGTTGGGGGGGGGCTGGTATGCCCGTTCGGTCACCCGCGCCCTGGGCCGGGTGTGTACCGAGTTGGCCACCTCTGCCGCCCAAATGAGTGCCACCATCCGCATTCAGGAGCAGATTATTGCCCAGCAGACGGCCTCGGTACAGGAGACCAACACCACCTTGGCGGATCTGGGTAGCGGTGCACGACGGGCGGCAGAGCAGGCCGACAGTGCCGCACATGGCGCGCAAGCGGCCAGCCAGGCCGCCGCACAGGGCAAGCTGCGCATGGCGGAAACCCTGCGCAGCATGGAGTCCACCAAGGAGCGCATGGATGTCGTCAGCCAACAGCTGCAGCAATTGCAGGAGCAGACCGGTCAAATCCGGGAGATCACCGACCTGGTGGCCGATTTTGCCAACGAGACCAAGATGCTGGCTCTGAATGCGGCGGTGGAGGCGGTGCGGGCGGGGGAGCAGGGCAAGGGGTTTGCGGTGTTGGCGGTGGAAACCCGCAAGTTGGCAGACGAGAGCAAACGATCGGTGGGGCAGATCAACACCCTGGTGACCACCATTCAGCAAGCGACCCAGGCCACCGTGCAGGTGGCAGAAGAGGTGAGCAAAAGCCTGCGGGGGGGCATCGTCATTACCCGCAATACGGCAAAAGGTTTTCAAAGCCTGGGAGAGACGGTCGACGGCGCCGCCCAAAGTGCCCAGGAGATCCATGTCAACGTGCGTCAACAAGCGGCGGCCGTCCAACAAGCGGAAGCGGCCATGCGGGCCATCCATACCGGGGCCCATGAATCCACCCTTGGCATCGCCCAGGTCAGGAGCGGTATCCAGGCCCTGAACGATGCTGCCCATACCCTGCAAAAAATGCTATGATACTGGAAAGTTTCAACAACCCCAATCCGGAACGGGACTACCGGATCGAGATGCGCTGTCCCGAATTCACCTGCCTGTGCCCCAAGACCGGCCAGCCGGATTTTGCCGAGATTGTCATCCTCTACGTGCCCGACCGGCTCTGTGTCGAGCTGAAATCGTTAAAACTCTATTTGTGGAGTTATCGGGATCAGGGGGCTTTTCATGAGGCGGTCACCAACCGGATTCTGGATGATCTGGTGGGGGCCATCGCGCCCCGTTTTTTGTCGGTGACGGGTAATTTTTTTGTGCGGGGCGGCATCTCCACATCGGTCACGGTGGAATATCGGGCGACCTGACTC
>JADGCE010000105.1 GCA_015229095.1 Magnetococcales bacterium
AATGGCGCCCCGCACCCGAGGCACCCATCGGCGACCATGTCTTGTATGCCCTGTTACTGGAAAGGATGGGGCTGCTCCAGGCGGCCAAGGCCCAGTGGCACTTGCTCCATGAACGGGATCCGACGGATCCTTTGTTTGCAAAAAAAGCCCGATAGTTCAAGGTCAATGCTTGGCAGGATTGCGGGGTTCAGGGGCGGTCACCGCCCCTGACGGAGTCCAGAGGCAGAGCCTCTGGCGGGTTGTCAGGGCGGAGCCCTGACGGCGATATACGCGCTGCGCAGATTCCGCCTCGCAGAGACGGGCTACCGGAAGGCGGGGCCTGTCCCGCATCCTCTCCCACGGAGATGAATTCAAAAAAATCTCCAATACAATCGATATCCTGGGCTTCGCCCCGGACCCCACCAGAGGGCTCTGCCCTCTGGACACCCGCCGGGGGGCGTGACGCCCCCCAGTCCCCCGCAAGAAAGATGTGCCAGTTTCTACGGGGCGGGATGGTCGGCCTGATGCAACAGCCACATGCCCAGACGACGCAGCTGCCGCTGCAGATCATCGATATAGGTGAAAATCACCGGAATCACCAACAAAGACAACAGGGTGGAGGTGAGCAGACCACCGATCACCACCACCGCCATGGGGGCACGAAAACTGGGTTCCGCCCCCCAACCCAGGGCAACCGGCAACATGCCCGCTCCCATGGCAATGGTGGTCATGATGATGGGGCGGGCCCGCTTGCGACAGGCCTGCAACAGGGCATCCAGACGGTTCATCCCCTCCTCCCGGCGTATCATCACCGCATAATCCACCAAAAGAATGGAATTTTTGGTGACAATTCCCATGAGCATCAAAATGCCGATGATGGCCGGCATGGAAAAAGAGTGCCCCGTGGCCAACAGGGCGACAAAGGCCCCCCCCAGGGAAAAGGGCATGGCGGCCAGGATGGTGATGGGTTGCATGAAGTCGTGAAACAACAGGACCAGAATGATGTAGATGCACAAAATACCGATCATCATGGCAATGCCAAAACTGCTGAAAAGTTCCGCCATCCGCTGGGCATCCCCTTCGCTGGGATGTTTGACCGCCGGGGGCAGATTGCGCAGGGCGGGCAAGGCCTCCGCTTCGGCCATGACCTGGCCGATCACCCGCGTGCCCAACTCCACATCGATGGCCGCTGTACGCATGCGATCCAGACGGTCAACCTGCGCCGGACCGCTGGCCATGCTGACCTCTGCCACCGCCGACAGAGGCACCGTACCCCGCCGGGAGGCCACCGGCAACTGGCCGATGGCGGTCAGATCCTGGCGCAGACTTTTGTGCAGACGCACCCGGATCGGCACCTGACGTTGCGGCAGCGTGAGTTTGGCCAACAACACCTTGTATTCACCCGCCGTGGCTACCCGTACCGTGCGGGCCAGAGCCTCTGTGGAGATGCCCAGATCGGCGGCGCGGCCATAATCGGGCCGCAGATGAATTTCCGGTCGTTGCAGGGTGGCCGCCGAGGTGATATTGCCAATGCCCTGCAAGGTACGCAGGTCAGACTCCAGAGCGCGCAGCGCAGCGTCCAGGGCAACGGGATCGTCGCTGGCCAGGGAGACCCGCAATTTGGCCCCCGGTTCGCTGGCGGCGATGGCCACCCGAACGCCGGGCAGGGTGCGCAACTGCTCCCGGATCTCCCCTTCAATCACCAACTGGGAGCGGTTGCGCTGGGAGCGGTGGGTCAGATTGACCGTCAAGGTGGCCTTGCGCACATCGGCACTGGAACCGCCGCCCAGGGGGCCCTGATCCGCATTGGCCGCTGAACCGACGGCGGCAAACACGCGCACCACATCCGGCATGGCCTGCAACAGCTGAATGGCCCGCCGGGCGACCTGCTCGGTGTGGGCCAAGGGGGTGCCGGGAGCCAATTCCAGGGTGACGATGGTCTGCGCCCGGTCTGCCACCGGGATAAACCCTTTGGGCAGCAAAGGAACCAGCGACAAAGAGGCGACAAAAAAGAGCACGGCCGCCAGCAGCGTGGTGTGCCGATGGCGGAGAGACCACTGCACCCCGCGCAGATAGTGGTGGACCCAGGCGCCCTCCGGGTGGGGTTTGCTCATCGGGCGCAAAAGATAGGCCGCCATCATGGGGGTCAACAGACGGGCCACCATCAGGGAGACCAGGACCGCCGCCGCCGCTGTCACCCCAAACGAGCGAAAAAATTTGCCAGGCACCCCCCCCATAAAGGCGGTGGGCAAAAAGACCGCCACCAGGGTCAGGGTGGTGGCGATCACCGCCAGGCCGATTTCATCGGCGGCCTCCATGGCAGCCTGCCAGGGGGATTTGCCCATGCCCAGATGGCGGACAATATTTTCAATCTCGACAATGGCATCATCCACCAACACCCCGACCACCAGGGCCAGGGCCAGAAGGGTCAGGATATCCAGGCTGAAACCTGCCTGCTGCATCACCAGAAAGGTGGGAATAATGGAGAGAGGCAGGGCAGTGGCCGATACCAGGGTGGCGCGCCACTCCCGCAAAAACCACCAGACCACCAGAATGGCCAACACCCCCCCTTCATAGAGCAGCTCCATGGAGCCGTCAAAATTATCCTGCACCCGGTCGACGGTATTGTAGGCCTCGCGGATGGTGACCTGGGGATGGTTGGCCTGAAAGGCGACCACCGCTTGGCGTACCGCCTGGGCCACGCTCACTTCGCTGCTGCCTTTGATGCGCGTCACCTCAAAGGCGACCACGGCTTGCCCATCCAGCAGGGCAATGCTGGCGGGTTCGGCGATGCCATCGGTGATGCGCGCCACCTCCGCCAACTTGATCCGACGGCCATCGGCCAGGGGAATCTCCAGGTCAGCCAGAGGTTCCGCCGACTCCAACGCACCCAGGGCACGAAACGATTGCACCCCGTTGCCCACATCCCCCCGTCCGCCGGAAAAATCCTGTTGCACCCGTTTGAGCTGGGAGGCAATATCGGCGGCGCCGACCCCCAGGGCGGCCATGCGCAGGGGGTCCAGATCGACCTGCACCTCCCGATCCACCCCGCCGATACGGGCAAACTTGCCCACCCCGCGCACCGCCAGAATGGCCTTGGCCAGATCATTGTCCACAAACCAGGAGAGATCGGTGGCATCCAGGGCCGCAGAGGCCACGGTAAAGGTGATCAGCCCCCGACCGCTGGTGGTTTTTTTGGAAATGACGGGATTGGTCATCTCCTGGGGCAGATCGGTGCGCACACTGTCCACCGCGTTGCGCACCTCGTTGAGCGCCACTTCCGCATCTTTGTCGATGGTAAATTCGACGGCGATGACCGCCGTGCCATCGTTGATGGTGCTGCGGATATGCTCCACCCCCCCCAGAGAGGCGACGGCATCCTCTATCTTGCGCGCCACCTCGGTCTCCATCTGGGTGGGGGCAGCCCCTTCCAGATTGGCCAGCACCGTGATGACCGGCACTTCAATATCCGGAAAATTTTGAATACCCAGCATGCGAAAACTGCCCAACCCCAGCAGGGTCAGCAGGGCGAACAGCAACACCGCCGGGACAGGATGGCGTATGGACCAGGAGGAGAGATTCATGGGGTCGTCGCGGGCTGATCGGTGGGCGCATCGGTCAGTTGCACCCGATCTCCCTGTTTAAGGAAGGCGCCGCCGCTGGCCACCACCTGGGCCGTTTCCCCCAGACCGGCACGGATCTCCACCCAATCCCCGTTCCGCCGTCCGGTGGTGACTTTGCGCTGTTTGACCACCGGATGTTCCCCCTCGCCGATGCCGATCACCTGGAAGACGTAGCTGTGGCCATCCCGCAGGACAACCGCAGCATGAGGCAACACCAGGGCGGGCGCGCTGCTGACGATAATCTCTCCCTGGGCAAACATGCCGGCGCGGGCCGGGCTGTCGGTGGGCAGATCCACATAGGCAATGGCCTTGCGGGTGCCGGCATCCAGGGTGGGGGCCAACAGACGCACCACTCCGGCCAATTCCTGCCCGTCGGAGAGGCGCACACGGGCCTTTTGCCCGACCTGCACCTGTAGGAGTTGCTCGGCGGTCAATTCGGCCCGCCACTCCAAACGTCCCTGGCGCACCAGACGGAACAGCTCCACACCGGGCTGCACGACACTGCCCAAGGTTGCGCTGCGGGAGGAGATGATACCCGCATCCGCCGCGCAGAGCGTGGTTTGCTGCAACCGCACCTCCTCCATCTGGAGCGCGGCCTCGGCGGCCTGCAGGGTGGCACGCCCCACCGCCTCGGCGGTCAGATATTGTTTGATCTGCTGCTCCGAAAGGGCGCCGCTGCCGGTCACGGCCCGCGCCCGTTTGGCATTGGCCACGGCCTCCGCCAAACTGGCCTTGGCCTTGGCCACATTGGCCCGGTGCTGTGCCAGGCTGGCCTGAATCCCGGTCTGGGAGAGACGGAGCAGGCGTTGCCCCTTCTGCACCACGCTGCCCACATCCACCGCCAGTTCGACAATGGCCAAACCACCGATTTCGGCGGCCACGATGGACTCCTGCCAGGGTGCAATGTTGCCACTGCTCTTTTCCAGCACCTCCCAGGTGTGGGTTTGCGGGCTGACTGTCTGCACGGTCAGCACGGCCGCCGGCGGGGCAGCCTGGAGGGGACGACCATCCGCCAGCAGGGCCGCTGTCAGGAGAAGGAGCGACAGAGTGCGTTTCAAGGTGTATGACATGCCGGGCATCCGTTTGGATTGTAGTATCCCCAACCCCTGCTGTAGGGAGTCGGGCCTCGCCAGCTCTGCGGGGTGGGCCGCTGCGGAACGACAAGCAGGTTTCGCTCCATCCGGCTGGCCACCGGTCTTCCTCCCCAGGCAGGGGGGCTGCGGGTATCAAAGCCCATGAATGAGGCAACATAGAGTGCCATGCAGAAGGGAGTCATGGCAACGCCTCCAGGGCAGATGGGGTGTCGTGGGCGGAGGATGGGGGGGCATCGCCCTGCCAGCCACCACCCAGGGCCTTGTAGAGGGTGATCCAGGCCTGAACCTGTTCCCGTTGCTGGATGATGGCCGCCCGTTCGGCCTGGAGGGCGGCCCGCTGCGCCTCTGCCAACAGCAACAGGCTGGCTCCCCCCGCCTGCCACAAGGTCGCGGTGGTCTGTGCGGAGGCAGCGGCGTGGCGGCTGATGCTCTGGGCATCGTCGGTGCGTCGTCTGGCACTCTCCAGAGTGACCAGTGCGCTCTCCACCTCTTCCACGGCGGCGCGGATGGCGGCACGATAGCGCGCCTCGGCCTGTCGATAGCGGGCCTCGGCCTCTTCCACCCGGGCGCTGCGGGCACCACCATCCAGCAAGGGCAGCAGCAGGACGGGCCCCAGGGACCAGGGCTGGGTGGTCAGGGCGGCGTGGCTCAGCTGTAGTGCGTTGAGGGAAATGTTGCCCGACAGGGCCATGCGGGGATACCGATTGGCCGCTGCGACCCCGATGTCGGCACTGCTGGCCGCCACCTCCCGCTCCAGAGCGGCCAGATCCGGGCGTTGGGCCAGCCATTGGCTGGGCAGACTCTCCACCACAAAGGCAGCGGGGCGGGGCAACCCCGCCGGAGCCTCTTCCAGCAACCGCCGCAAGGCCGGCTCTTCCAGGCCGGTCAGGGAGACCAGGGATTTTACAACCAGATCGCAGTTGGCCTGTTGCGCAGTCAGCGCGGCCCGACTTTCGGCCACTTTGGTGGCGGTGTTGTGGAGATCCTGGCCAGGCGTCAGACCGGCACGGACGGCCTCCTCCGTCCATTGGGCACTCTCCTGCCGGGAGGCAAGCTCCCGGGCGGCGAGCCGTTGCAACAGGCGACAGGCACGGTCGTTGAGATATTTACTGGCCACTTCGGCGGCCAGGGTGACCTGGGCCTCGTGCCAGCTGTGGTGTCGTCCCTGCAGGCGGGCGGTGGCGGCCTCTGTGGCGCGGTACATACCGCCAAACAGGTCCAGCTCCCACTGCGCGTCCAGTGCCCCGCTGGTGAGGGTCGCTTCCGGAAGAGCCGGGCTGTTCATGGCCACCGGGGTTTTGCTGTGATCGCCCCGTCGCAGCAGGTTGGCAGCGGCGTTCACCTTGGGCTGGCCATCGGCCTGACGCAGCAGCAGGGTGGCACGGGCCTCCTGGATGACCGCCAGGGCGCGTTGTGCCGTGGGATGCCGGTTGGTGGCGCTTTCGATCAGCTGGAGCAGGAGAGGATCGTCAAACTGACCCCACCAATCCACCAACCGCTGCGAAGAGCCCCCGTGGGGCAGGGCCGCCTGCCACGATTGCTCGGCAGGGATGGGGGAGAGGGGGTGATAATCGGGGCCAACAGCGGCGCAACCCGCCAGCAGGGCAAGCAACCCAAGGGAGAGAGGTCGGAGCGACAGCCAGGCAGGAGGGGCAGAGAGGCGCATCATCGTTGTTCTTCAAAGGGCAGCGCAGAAAGGTGGCCAAGTTCCAACCGGGAGAGCATCCCAAGGTGGTGTCGCTGTTCCCCCAACCAACCACACAGGGCATCATATCCCAGGTTCTGCCCGGACAGCAAGCGTTGCCCGCATGGCAGGCCTGTTGTCCATGCCACGGCCTCATTTTCATTTTGCAGTCGGGTGTGGGGTCTGGTAGTCTGCACGACGTTGGAGCGGATGAAGAGGAGGCGTGTGCGGGATTTTTCACACAAGGAGGCAAGGGTCGATACACCATGAACACAACGGCAAGAAAGACTTTTTTTGGTGTATTTTTAATTACTTCCACCATTTTTTTCATCGAACTCGCCATCATGGTGGCGTTCGACAGCATATACCATTTCAATCCATGGCTGGAATCTCTTCTGGACGCCCTGTTTGTCACATTTATTTCGACACTGTTGATCCTGTTTTACAATCATGTTCACCTCCTCTCCCTGCCAGATCAAACATCTACACCGGACAACCATGCACAAATAGCGCATTTTTCCAGATCGATCACCATTTTCTCAAAATTTGCATTTTCAATATTTCTGACAGAGAGCTTTATCATGCTCTTTCTACATACGATCGATCTGCATTCCAGCACAAAACAAAACTCTCTGCTTGACGCTGCCATGCTGTCATTGGTTTGTGGACCCATCAGTTATCTATGGCTGACAGACACTTTCTCCATGCCAAAATATTTTGAAAAAATATTAAAAAAACAGATATGGATATTTTTGTTTATTCTTACACCCTTGACAATTATCACATTTTTTATTGTATTGTCTTTCTATTATTCAGAGACAACGCCATGCAACGACCCCCACATGACACGCTCCATCCGCACGCATGAGCAGGAGAGCCATACCATCCAACCTGCCGGGCAGATGACATTCACGGATCAGAACGGCAAGTATGGGTTACTCTTTTCCTGTTTATCCCTCATTTTAGGCATCATATCATGGAGCCTCTCCATCGCCATCGTGCAACGGAGGGATGCACAGGCTGCCCTGGAACAGCAAAACAGGGAACTGGAAGGGATTGTCCTGGCACGCACCAAACAGCTTGTCCATGCGGATCGTCTGGCCAGTCTGGGGCTCTTTTCCGCCGGCATGGCGCACGAGATCAACAATCCCAACTCATTCATCTCCGGAAACGTCTCTTCCCTGAGGGCCTTCTGGCAGACGGCCCATCCGATCTTGAAAAAATATCGGGCAGAGGATGGCACTCGACGGGTTGAAATGTTCCTGGATGAGGTGGAAAAATCGCTGGATGATATCATGGATGGCAGCAAGAGAATTTCCACCATTGTGGAGAGCCTTAAAAAATATTCCAAATCCGGCGCAGGGGTCGACAAGCACTTGTGTCGCCTGTCAGACCCGGTGCATGATGCCGAAAGACTCCTGACCCATCGGCTGAAAAAAGGAACCCGGTTGACGATTCAGATCCCGCAGAATCTTATGGTGCTGTGTGATCATCAGCAGATATCACAGGTTTTTGTCAATCTGATCAACAACGCCATTGATGCCATGGAACAGTCCAGGATGACCCAGGGCAGAGCAGTGGATATTCTGGCACAATCGATGGAGCATCACATCCGGATTCAGGTCAGGGACAATGGCCCCGGCATCCCGGCCTCGTACATCGATAAAATTTTTGATCCTTTTTTCACATCCAAAGGCAACGCCAAGGGCACCGGTCTTGGGTTGGCCATCGTCCATGGCATCATCCAGGAGCATGGGGGAGAGATCACCGTCCGTTCTCCTCACGATACGGCAGGCACGGAGTTTCTCATCACTCTTCCGAACAGTACCACCCATCAAACCGTGGACAAGGCCAGAGGCAGCACACAGGACAAGGGCCCACAGGCGGTCTGACACCCCATGCGCTTTGGCTTGCCCAGAGCCACTTGACAAGCCAGACCCCCCTCCTTACACTGGGGACATCTTTAAGGGGAGTAGTCGCCCACACCCGCTTCGGTGTGGGGTACGTGTCAACATACTTGGCCGCCGTTGGCCGTGGTACGTACAGCGAGAGGCTTGACGAGACCTTAGGCAGCATCCACCCATCGATGGGAGTCGGCGGGGTGTGGTGCGCCTAATGGTTTTTTCGCCCGACTCCCTGACGAGGTACACATGCCTGATTTTCCCACCCTCTGGTCCCAACTCCTGGCCGGCATCCCGGTCACCGCCACCACCTTCGCCCTGATCTTTCTAGCGGAACTGGGGGACAAGACGCAACTGGTCTGCATGACCCTGGCCGCCCGCCATCGCCCCTGGCCGGTCTTCCTGGGGGCATTCCTGGCCTTTTTCCTGCTCAATGTGCTGGCTGTCCTGTTCGGTTCCGCCCTCTCTGCCTGGGTGCCGCGCACGGTGCTGGTCCTGGTGGTGGCCGCCATGTTTGCCCTGTTCGGCATTCAAGCCCTGCGGGCCGCCGGCGAGGAGGAAGAGGATGACGCGGTGGAGGCCCAGAGCGGCAGCAGCATCCTGTTGCGCGCGTTTCTGATGATTTTCCTGGCCGAACTGGGTGACAAAACACAAATTGCCGTCATCGGCCTGGCCAGCACCGCCCCCCCCATACCGGTTTGGGTGGGAGCGACCCTGGCCCTGGGCAGTTCCGCTGCTCTGGGGGTGGCGGTGGGACGGACCCTGTTGCAGAAAATCTCCAAAAAAATGTTGGGCCGCATCAGCGGGCTCTTTTTCCTCTCTTTGGCCGTTCTGGCCTTGGCGGGTCTCTTCTGGTAGGAACAACGGGGGCCACTCCTGGGGGAGGCGGCAAACCGCCTCCCCCAGACCCTATCCACCCTTTTTTTTAATAATTTTAACTATTACGGGTCCAGGGGGATTATCCCCCTGGTGGGGTCCAGGGGCAAAGCCCCTGGTGG
>JADGCE010000106.1 GCA_015229095.1 Magnetococcales bacterium
ATCCTGGACGCACCGACGCTGGAAAGCGTTTTTACGGACCCACCGTGAAAAATGGCAGAGAATCTGCGATCTCCATATCCACGAAGTCACGCCCCCCACGGGGCACTCTCTGACTTGCCGGCAGGCGTTCCTGCTCTTCTTCGTTGAGCTTCCCACGGTTTCTACCGCTCCCGCAACGCACTGGCTTTGGCCTTGAGGATGGGTTTCAGCATATAGTCCAACACGCTTTTTTTGCCGGTGAGAATGTCGGTGGTGACCATCATGCCGGGAATGATGGGCAGGGGCCGGCCATTTTTGTCCAGCTGGTTGGCATGGGTGCGAACCAGGATTTTGTAATAATTTTCCCCTTTTTCGTTGGCAATGGCGTCGGCGCTGATCTGCTCCAGTTCTCCCATCAGACCGCCATAGATGGAAAAGTCATAAGCGGTAAACTTGACCATGGTTTTTTGGCCAGGGTGCAAAAAGGCAATGTCGGAGGGGCGGATTTGCGCCTCCACCAACAGGGAGTCATCCAGGGGCATAATCTCCACCAGATCCATGCCGGAACGGATCACCTGACCGATGCTGTGTACCCGCACCCGGATGACCGTACCCCGCACCGGGGAACGGATGGCGGTGCGAACGACCCGATCCCGCAATCCGGTCAAGGAGGCGGTCAGCTGGTTGAGTTCGGAACGCACTTCGTTCAACTCCTGTTGGGCCTTGGAACGAAAGATAAGGATGGGATCTTTGGTTTTGGTGCGGGCCTCCTCCAGCATGGAGCGGGTGCGGGGAATGCTCAAGACGGTGCTTTCCAGATTGCCCTCCAGTTCGGCCACCTCCCGGCGCATGCGCAACAGCTCCACCTCCGACATGATGCCCTGTTTGACCATGGGTTCGGTGAGGCTCAACTCCTTGCGCACCAGATCCAGGCGGTGACGCAGCTGTTTTTCTGCTGCAATCAGGCTGGTCAGCTCCTGCTGGCGTTGCTCTGCCTGGTTTTCCAGCATGCTGATGGTGGATTTCAACTCCTGCTGATGGGAGGCAAACAGCTTTTCCTCGTTGCTGACCAGCTCCGGTTTTTCCTGCATGACCTGGGGAGGGGCGACGAAGGGCTCCGCATTGGCCTCTGCCTGCAGGCGGGCGTGGCGTGCGGTCAAGCCGAGAAATTTCAGCTGGCTCTCCCGGAAGGTGGCCTGAAATTGGGTATCATCGATATTCAGCAGCACCCGATCTTTTTCGACCCGCTCCCCTTCCGTGACGGCAAGTTCCGACAGGATCCCCCCTTCCAGGCTCTGGACCACCCGCACCTGCCCGGATGGCACCACTTTGCCCATGCCGGTGGTTACCTCGTCCAATTCGGCGAGGGAGGCCCAGCCGATGGCCACGGCAACAAAGAGGAGAATCAGGAAGAGGAGCAGATGGGCGAAGGGGTGCACCCGATTTTGGCGGGCCGCCTCGGCCTCGCTCATGAAGGGACCGTCATCCCAGGTGATGCTCATGATGCGGCCTCCCCCGGCGAGCGGGTTGGCGACTCGGCGGGTGGTCTGAACTGGCCGCTGGTCATCTGTTGCACCACCTCATGACGGGGGCCATCCAGCACCACCTTGCCCTCCTCCAGGAGGATGACCCGCTCCACCAGGGGCAACAGGGAGGCCCGGTGGGTGATGAGCAGGACGGTACGTCCCGGCATGGTGTTCATCATGCGGGCCTTGAACCGCTCCTCGGAGCCGCTGTCCATGGCACTGGTGGGTTCATCCATGAGAAGGATGGGAGGGTCGGGAAGCAGGGCGCGGGCGATGGCAATGGTCTGTCGCTGACCACCGGAGAGCCCTTTACCCTGTTCGCCAATCATGCGATTGAAGCCATGGGGATGGCGGGTCACCGATTCGTCAACCCCGGCCTGCTGGGCGGCCCGCAGCAGGGCGGCATCGTCGGCGAAGGGGTCGGCCATGAGAATGTTGGAGCGCACGGTACCGAAAAAGAGCAGACTTTCCTGGGTGACACAGCCGATATTGCGGCGCAGATCCACCGGATCGATCTGCTGGATGTCGATACCATCCATCAGGATCTGCCCGCTGTCGGGCTGGTAGAGGTTGAGCAGAAGGCGAATCAGGGTGCTTTTTCCGGAGCCGATGCGCCCCAGGATGGCCACCCGCTCCCCGGCGCGAATGCGGATGGAAAATTGGCTCAACACCGGCTGGGCCTGTTTGGGATAGGTAAAAGAGACCTTGTCAAAAACAATATCGCCGGTCAACTTGGGGCAATGGATGAAGCGGGCGCTGGGGGCGCGTTCGACGGCGAGATCCATGATGCCGTTCAGGGTGCGCAGGGAGATGAGGGATTGTTGAAAACGCACCAACAGACCGGCCACCTGGGAGAGCGGCGCGAGGGCGCGACTGGTGAGCATGGAGCAGGCGATGAGGGCGCCCATGGTCAAATGCCCCTCTTGAATCTGGTAGACGCCATGAATGATAATGCCGATATAGGCCATTTGCTGGGTAAAGTTTGAAAAATTGAGGATCAGGTTGGAGGCCAGTCGGGATTGCAGGCTGGATTGTGCTGCCATGCCCACCACCTGTTCCCATTTATCCTGCACATAACCGGCGGCCCCCAGGGTTTTGACGGTCTCCATGCCGCTGAGGGTTTCCACCAGGATGGCATGTTTTTGGGAGGACTCCTTGGCGGTTTGGCGCATGATGCGGGCCAGGGGCCATTGCAAGGCCAGGCTGGCACCCAGGACGATGGGGAGGGTCAGCAAGGGCACCAGAACCACCGGGCCGGACAAAAAATAGATGACCCACAAGAACAGAAAGACAAAGGGGAGATCGATCAGGGTGGAGAGGGTGGCGGAGGTAAAAAAGTCCCGCAGGGATTCAAACTCCAGCAGATTGCGGGCCAGGGCGCCGCTGGAGGCCGGTTGGGCGGCCATGCGGACGTTGTTGACGTGTTGAAAGAGGGTGGAGGCCATGATGATATCGGCTTTTTTGCCAGCAACATCCAGGAAATAGCTGCGCAGGGTGCGGATGAGAAAATCAAATCCGTAGACGATGGCCGCCCCGATGGCGAGCACCCAGAGGGTTTCGATGGCATTGTTGGGCACCACCCGGTCGTAGACATTCATGGCGAACAGGGAGCTGGTGAGGCTGAACAGGTTGAGCATCAGCGAGGCCAGGATCGCCTCGGCATAGAGGCTGGTATAGCGACGCAGGGTGCCCCAGAACCAATGTTTCTCTTGCAGCTCGCCGATCTCTTTGGAGCGTTCGTCGAAGCGGAACTGTGGCCGGGCAAAGATGGCCTGTCCGGCATAGCGTTCCTGCAGGCGACCCAGATCGACGATGGCCTCGCCGGCTCCGCTCTCCGGGAAGATGACCCGTGCATCGCGGCCATTGGCCTCCAGGGCCATCAGCAGGCATGCCTGTCGCTCTTTCAGCAGCAGCACGGCGGGCAGCGTGAGGGGGGAGATCTGCGCCATGGGTTTGCGCACCACCCGTGCGGAGATGTCGGCGCGGGCGGCGGCCCGCACGAACAGCTCAGGGGTGAAGCGGTTGTTGACCAGGGGCAGGGCGGCCCGCAGGGCACTCAGGGAGTGGGGGCGTTGCCAATATTGGGTCAAAATGGCCAGGCAATGCAGCAAGGGATCATCGATCACCTGGGAGGCATCGACGGGCTCCCACTGCCGCGACGGGGCATCTCCCTGTACCGGGGCGGGGGCGGATGCTATGCTGGGGGAAGAGGGAGAGAGGTGTTCATCGGTCATGGGTGCAAAAAACCTGTGCCGGCACTGGAGGGGAGTCTGGGACATGGTAACAAACAGTCCGATACAATGCAAACCCACCCGCCACGTTGTCCGCAGGATGTGGTGAGCATGGGCGTTTTTCAACTGTCGTCCCGTCCTGTTTTTCCCTCCCCGACCCTGGCGGAGGCGAATGGTTTGCTGGCGGTGGGGGGGGATCTCTCTCCGCAACGGTTGCTGGCGGCCTATGCGGCGGGTATTTTTCCCTGGTATTCGGAGGGGCAACCCCTGCTGTGGTGGAGCCCGGACCCCCGTCTGGTTTTGTATCCTGAACGGTTCCATGCCTCCCGCACTCTGCGCAAGAGCTTGCGTCGGCAAAGTTTTTCTGTCACCTTTGACCGGGATTTCCCGCAGGTGATCGGTCACTGTCGCCGGTGCCGCCAGGCCACCGGCACCTGGATCACCCCTGAGATGGAACAGGCTTATATTCGGTTGCATCAGCTGGGCTATGCCCATTCGGTGGAGAGCTGGCTGGTGACGGAGGGGGAAGAGCCCGTGTTGGCGGGCGGGTTGTATGGTGTTGCGTTGGGGGGATGTTTTTTTGGCGAATCGATGTTTTATCGCCATGCGGATGGCTCCAAGGTGGCGTTTGCGGCCCTGGCGGAGCGGTTGCGCGACCAGGGGTTTTCCTTGATCGACTGCCAGATGACCACAGAGCATCTGCTGCGTTTGGGGGCCGAGGAGATCCCGCGCGCACATTTTTTGCAGCAATTGCAGCATGCTTTGCGGCAGTTCCCCATCCAGCCTGGCCCCTGGTGCTGAATCTCTCCCTATCTTTTTGGCCATAAGGGATCGGACTATGTCAAAATCAATCCTGGAGACGCTTTCCAACGTGTTTGGTCGGGTCAAACATTCGGCGCTGCGGCAGTATGCCGAGCAGGTGGGCGAAGAGGTTTTTCTGGAAAACATCCGCTGCCCCTGTCTGGTCGGGGTGGGGCGTTTTGCGGGAGAATTTGTCTCCAGGGCCAAGGATGACCGGGATGTGACCATGGCCTTCCGACCGGCCGTCAGCGGCGAATCCATTGCGGTGGAGAGCGAGGAGACCGGCATCCATGAAACGGTCTATCCCCTGCAGGTGCCGGCGGACAGAATCGCCCATTTCAAACATTTCGGGATCGGACGATCCAGCAGCAATGATATTGTCATTCCCGATTATTCCATTTCCGACCGTCATGCCAACATTCTGTATGAAAAGCGGGAGTACCGTCTGGAGGATCTGCTCTCCACCAATGGCACGCTGGTCAATGGGTTGCCCGTCTCTGGCAAGGGGGTTGAACTGCACGATGGGGACAAGATCAAGCTGGGCCGGTTTCGCTTTATACTGGTTTGGCCCGTCTCCTTGTACAAGCTGCTGACTCTGGTGGGACGACAGCCGCCGCCGCCAAAGCCTGCGGTTGTTTTGTTGGAGGAGCTGACAGATGCCGTTGGAAAGTTTGATTTTATTTGCTTGAAACAATATTGCCGCACCCACAGTGTTGCGGAGTTTGCGGAGTTGCTGGTCCATCCGGTCCTGGTGGGTTCCGCCTTTTTTCCGGGCTCGGCCTGGAGCAATCCCGATGAGGAGGTGGATACCGCCCTGGCCCTCCCCCCCAGTCGGCAGAGCCACAAGGCCCGTCTGCTGGCGGGCAGCATGTATCCCCTCAGCAAGAGCCCGCTCTCCACGACGAATGAGAATACGTTTATCGTCGGTCGCGGGGTCGCTTCGGACCTGCGGATGAACGATCCCACCATTTCCAAGCAGCACGCCCGCATTGAGTTCAAAGGAGGCAAGTTGTGGCTGAGTGATTTGGGTTCTTCCAACGGCACTTTGTTGGATATCCGACCGTTGCAGCCTTTCATGCCCCGGGAGATCCGGGAGGGACACAAGGTCAGCTTCGGCAACACCCATTTTGTCCTGGTCTCCCCCGACCGTCTTTACAAAAGCCTGCAGACAACCCGGGAGTAAATGTGTCATGACGCAAGAGAGAGCAAGTGCGGTTTTGGTCTTGGAAGATGGCAGCCGTTTTGAGGGATATTCGGTGGGGGCCGCCACGGAACAGGTGGGGGAGGTTTGCTTCAACACCTCCATGACCGGTTATCAGGAGATCATGAGCGATCCCTCCTATGCCGGTCAGATTGTCACCATGACCTATCCCCATATCGGCAATGTGGGGATCAATCCGGAGGATATGGAGTCCTCCCGTCCGTGGATTCGCGGATTTGTCATCAAGGAGTCGGCGCGACTGGCCTCCAACTGGCGGTCGCGGGAGAGTTTGGGGGATTTTTTGACCCGGCATGAGATTCCGGCCATTGCGGGGCTGGATACACGGGTTTTGGTGGCCCATCTGCGGGAACGGGGTGCGCAGCGGGGGGTATTGTCGACCCTGGATTTTGCCCAGGAGTCGCTGCTGGCCAAGGCGCGGGCCTGGCCGGGATTGGCGGGCATGGATCTGACCGGTGAGGTGGGATGTACGACCGCCTATCCGTGGTCGGAGGGACTGCAGGCATGGAAACCGGCGGTGTGGCGGGGGCCGCAGCCGTTGTCACCCCCCCAGAGGAAGGGCAACCAGGGGCCGTTCCGGGTGGCGGTGCTGGACTTTGGCGTCAAGCAGCAGATTTTGCGCCACCTGGTGCATGCCGGTTGCGCCCTGACGGTGCTGCCGGGTCACACCCCGGCGGCAGATATTTTGGCCATGGCCTGTGATGGGGTGTTTTTGTCCAACGGTCCGGGAGATCCGGAGGCGGTGCAACATGGCATTCGCACCATTGAGGCGTTGCTGGATGGGGGGGTGCCGCTGTTTGGCATCTGCCTGGGCCATCAAATGCTCTCTCTGGCCATGGGGGCGACCACGGAAAAGATGAAATTTGGCCATCGGGGGGGCAACCATCCGGTGTTGGACCTGCGCAGCAAACGGGTGGAGGTGACGGCGCAAAATCACGGTTTCATGGTCCGTCGGGAGAGTCTGCCGGCGGAGGTGGAGGTGACCCATGAATCCCTGTTTGACGGCACGGTGGAGGGGATTGCGCATCGGTATTTGCCTGTTTTTTCGGTACAATACCATCCAGAAGCCTCGCCCGGTCCCCACGATGCCCAGTCCCATTTTCAGCGGTTTGTGCAGATGATGGAGGAGAATGCTCTGTAGGGGGCAAAAGGCGGGCGTTACCGTGCGGGCTGGGCGGGGAAGGGTGGCGCAGGAAGTGCCTGGGGCGCGGGGGATGGGGCCATCTGGCGCATCTCCTGGGCGGGGGAGGAGACGATATGCACCGGCATGGGAAAGGCGCGCAGATATCCGATCATCATACCGACGCTTGCCAGGATCATGGCACCCATCTTGATCACCATGCGGAGTTCCATCTCCTTCATGTCCCGTTTGAGTTCCGCCCGGATGGTTTCAATGTCCTGCGTCAGTTTTGCCCGGGTGGTTTCAGTGTCCTGCGTCAGTTTTGCCCGGGTGGTTTCAATGTCCTGCGTCAGTTTTGCCCGGGTGGTTTCAATGTCCTGCGTCAGTTTTGCCCGGATGGCTTCGATATCCTGGGCGAGTTTTACTTGGCTGGTTTCAATGTCCTGCGTCAGTTTTGCCCGGATGGCTTCGATATCCTGTGTGAGTTTTACCTGGCTGGTTTCAATGTCCCGTTTGAGTTCCGCCCGGGTGGTCTCAATATCCCGTTTGAGTTCCAGCACATGAAGATCCACCGTGGCCACATCCGCCTTGGTGGAGAGCTGGGCATGCAATATCTCTGAGAGCAGGCGCACCTGCACCTCTGCTTGCTCCTCTGTAAAGCCTGTGGCGACCATCTGTTTGATAAACTTGTGTGTGTCAAAGGCAAAGGCGACATCGGAGGTCGTGCTCATGGCGGTTGCTCCTCCTGGGTGGACACGGAGAACACTGTACCGTACCGGCAAGGGCATGGTAAAGAAAAATGCATCGTGCCGCCCCGCTCATGCTTCAAAAAGGAGAACGACAGATGGCAGAAGGGTTGATCGTGGCGTTTCATCCCCCGGCTGTATTGGACAGGCAACGTCTGCGGCGGGCCTGGCAGCGGGCTGCGCCCACCATGAGCGCCCCGGAGGGATTGCTGGCGCAGATGGGCCAACCGTTGTTGGAGCGGCTGGATGATATTCGCCTGACCCCGACCCGGATATTGGAACTGGGAGACCGCAGCGGCCAGATGGCCCGGCAGCTGCAAAAACGCTGGCCCAAGGCGCAGGTCTGTGCCCTGGCTCCGTTTCCCGGCCTGGGCCCACCGCCCTCCCGTGGTTTGCCCTGGCAGCGGCGTCCCTGGCAACTGGTGGGCGAGGCCCGTCGACTGCCCTTTGCCCGTGGGCAGTTTGACCTGGTCATCTCCAGCATGGCCCTGCATTGGAGCAGCGATCTGCCCGCCGCTCTGCGGGAGGTGCGGCGGGTGTTGGCCGCCGACCGGCTCTTTTTGTTCACTGTGGCCGGTTCGGAGAGCCTGCAGGAGCTGCATGCCTGCCTCGCCCAGTGGGATCGGGAACGAGGGGGGGGAAGTTGGCCGCGCCAGCTCCCGTTGCCCTCCCTGGCGGGGTTGGGGGATCTGTTGACCGCCAGCGGTTTTGTCCTGCCGGTGGTGGATCGGGATCGCCTCTCCCTGCCCATCCCGGATCTGCCCTGGTTGTTGCGGCAGTTGCGCGCCATGGGGGCGGGCAACCACATGCGCAACCGCAGCCAGGGGTTGGGGGGCAGAGGCTGCGTCCGGCGTCTGGAACAGTTGTATGATCAGGAATTTCGCCAGAGGGACAACAGCCTGCATTGCACCCTGGAGCTGCTGTTTGGCCATGCCTGGAAGGGGCTGGATAAAAGCCATCCGGGTTAAGGCATCATCATCCGCCAAACCGGATGCAGAACAGTCGAAGCCCGGTGCCAAAACGGGTACGGTTTAAAAAAAGGCCCTCCAGCCGCTTTTGGCCGGTTTGCAGGCCGGGGGAGTCCACTCCACCCCTTCGGGGGGAAAACGGGAGAGAATCCACCAGGGCAGGATCCCTCCCTGGCCGCCGCAACCACAGCCGGCCCGGCGAGGATGGAAGACTTTGATGATCCAGGGATCTTCCTGGCTTTGCACATAGACCAGGGTGCTCCAGACACCCCGCTCCTCGTATAAAATTTCCTGCAACAACTGCTGCAGATGGCGGCTGGCGGCCGGGCCATCCACCGTTTCCGTGCTGGGGGCGTTGGGCGGTTCCAGCAGATACCAGCCGTCGATGGCAGCGATGCGGGTCGCCAGACGGTTGGCATCTTCCTGGCGGATCATGCCGTTGAAACGGCCATTCAGGCGTTCACTGAAGGTGAGAAGGGGGTTGGGCATGGGGATGACTCGTGCGGTGGTGGGTTCCCTTGGCAGGCTCTTTCCTCTATCATGGAACAGAAGCGGGTGGTTGTCCAGCCGTTGCCACTTTTCCGAACAAGGAGATGATCGTCCATGGCCGTTACCCATGCCCCTTTTCCCGACAT
>JADGCE010000107.1:0-6258 GCA_015229095.1 Magnetococcales bacterium
CATTGAGCTGGAACAGCTTAAGGACAAACTGCTGGAGTTTATTCAGGGATAGGGCAGGGGGTCAGAGGCGGAGCCTTTCTGGTGTGAAAGCCATGCCATGACGGGTCTGGATGGTTGTTGGGGGCATCCCTGGGGGAGGCGGCGAACCGCCTCCCCCAGACCCCCTCCACCCTTCTTTTTTAATTGTTTCAACGGCCAGGGGTCCAGGGGGCTTCGCCCCCGTTGTGGGCGAAACGGTGACCAAGGCCACTCATGGGGGTGGCCGATGCGGGCGGCATATGCAAAATTCCAACGCAGGTCACCAAACCTTCGGCTTGAACTCCCTGTCATTCGCCATTCGCAACGTCTCTCCTGCCTGCTCGATGACAAACAAACCACTGTGGATGGCAAAGCGGCAAACGTTTTCTTCAATCACCATGGCGGCCACTGCACGCCGGGCCGCCAGTCGGGGAGATCAGGCCTCCACCCCCTGCTGCGCCTGGGGTGCGCCGCGCCGGATGGCCTGGTGGACGGTGGTGCAGAGCTGGGCGCGCTGCATGGGGCGGTCCAAACAGTAGACCCCCGGTATCTTTTCCAACGTTTGCCGCTGCTCCACAGGCAGATTGCTGAAGAGGATCACCGGCAGCTCGGCACGGGTCGCCTCGCGCCGCAGGCGGCTGATCTCCTCCCCGCTGCTGCCGCTGCTGCCCAAACATTCCAAACAGATAAAATCCCACTGTTCACCGCGACAGCGTTCCCAAAACTCGCCCACCGTATGTCCCAGGCCCAGTTCGCTGACCTCCAGGCCGAGAGATGTCAACAATTTTTTCAGAATCAACCGGTTGATCGGGTTTTTTCCGATCACCGCCGTCTTCAGGCCGGCGGGCAATGGCCGCTCCTCCACCCCCGCGCCGACCTGGGCGGGCACCTCGAACGGAATGGTGATCACAAAGACACTCCCTTCATGCAGGCGGCTCTTGACACGAATCTGCCCCCCCATCAACTCGATCAACCGTTTGGCAACGGTCAACCCCAAGCCGGTCCCCTCATAACGCCGGGAGGGGGAGCTGTCCACCTGCATGAAGAGATCAAAAATGCTCTGCTGTTTCTCTTCGGGAATGCCAATCCCCGTATCGGTCACCGTGAAACAGAGGGCCCCCGGCTGCTGGGGGTGGGCGCTGTCGTGACTGACCAGGAGCTCCACCGCACCGGCCTGGGTAAATTTGATGGCATTGTGCAAAATATGCTGCAATACCTGCCGCAGACGCACCGGATCCCCCGTGACCCGTTCCGGCACCTGGGGCTCGATGCGACAGGTAAACTGCAAGCCTTTTTCCGCCACCTGCCGGGCGACAATGTCGCCCAGGGCCTTGACCAGAGCGGGCAGATCAAAGGTGCTTTTTTCCAGCGTGAACTGCTCGCTGTTCACTTTGGAGAGATCCAGCAGGTCGGAAATCAAGGTGGCCAGACGCTCGGCACTGTTTTGAATGGTGTGCAAATGTTTGCTCTGGCTGTTGCTCAATACGCCAAACTCCTGGGCCAGCAACAGGGATGTGCAGCCGGTGATGGTGCTGAGAGGAGTGCGCAATTCGTGGGAAATATTGGATAAAAATTCGTTTTTTACCTTGTTGACCGTCTCGGCCGCCTCCTTGGCCTGTTGCAGTGCCCGCTCCATGACGATGCGCGGCGAGATATCCTCCTTGACGGCCAGATAAAAGGTCTCCTGTTCGCCCCCTTGCCCCGGGGTGTGGATGCGGGAGATGGTGTTCGACTCCCAATAGATCGTGCCATCCTTGCGGCGGTTGCTCAACTCCCCATGCCAGGCATGGCCGCTGGAGATGGTTTTCCACAGGGCCTGATAGGTGGCAGCCGGGGTCTCGCCGGATTGCAGGAAGCGGGGATTTTTCCCCAGCAACTCCTCCACCTCATAGCCTGTCAACCGGGCGCACTGGGGGTTGACATAGAGAATGATGCCGGTCAGATCGCAAATCATCACACCTGCCGGGCTCTGCTCGACCGCCTGGGAGAGCTTGCGCACCTCCCGCTCTGCCCGTCTCCGCTCTTCCAACTCGGCCTGCAGGGTGTCCCTGGTCTGCACAATCTCCTGGGTCAGCCATTGAAAACGCTCCCGCAACAGGGAGAGCTCGTCCCGGGTGACAGGCTGTTGCGGTGCGGGGGCCAGCCGGGGCTGACTGCCCAGGACATTTCTGGAAAAATCCATGATTTCACGAGTGACTTGCCGGATGGTATGGGTCACCCACAGCAGGGTGAGCAGACACACCAGGACCAGGAGGGAGGCGGCGATCAAACGTTGCTGCCGTTCTGCCAACAGGATGGAGTGGCTCAGGGCCTCGAAGGATTCCGAAGAGACCAGGGTGATCAACTGCAAGAGCAGATCGGAGGCCCCATAGTCGAAGAAGGATTGACCGGCGACCAGGTAGGTTGCCAACAGCTGTTCCAGGGGGGCGCCGGGGGGGGCGATCTGCGGTTTGTTGCTGGCCAGAATCCGCTGTTGGCTCCCTTCCAGCAACACCACCACGCCGGCATATTGGCTGCCCAGCCCCTGGGGATTGGATAAAAACAGCCCATCCAGCGGGGAGGCCAACATGAGGATGGCCTTGGGCTGCCCATCCCGCCCCAGGACATGCTCGGAGGTGAGCAGGAAGAGGGTGCCATCCACCGAGGTGATGAAAGGCTGACCGAGGCTCAGGGAGGACAACTGGGCGTTGGCATCCAGGAGAGCCGGTGGGGGGGGCTCCTGCTGGCCCCGGAAAAGCTCGCGCACCTGACCGTTGAGATCCATCAGCAGGAGATAACGCACGGGGAGCATTCCCCGCAGCAGCGATGATTTGGGCATCCAGGGGGGTGGTTCATTGTGAAAGATAATTTTGGCGTAGGGCACGGCGGGTGGGGCGGTGGCGGGGTCCGCCGTGGCGCGGCTGGCGGTCTCTTCCCGTTCCCGCTGTTCCAGATATTCCTGCAAGGCGCGTTGGGCCACCAGCAGGTTGACCGCCTGGTGATGCATCTTGATGTGCTGGTCAAAGAGCAGCCGATTGACCTCGGTCTTTTCGCCGACCATCTCTTTGAGTTGCGCCTGAAAGATGGTGCGCAGATGGTGGGTTTGCCAATGGTCCAGGACTGCCCATGTGGTCACGCCCACCAGGAGCGTGGCCAGAAAAGCCTTTAAAGTGATGGGAAATCTCTGCAACATGTCACGACACCCACAACGGCACTGGAGCCCTGCCACGGAATGTGCCGAGGCGGATGCTCACCCTCCAACGACCAAGCGGCAGGCCTCTCCCATTGTTGCGGGAGAGGCCTCCTGGCTCTCTTCCCTAGTGGCTGACATCCAATTGCACTTTGGGGTTGGGCATGTCGCTGCGCCCGGACGGATTGGTGAATTGGTCGTTCAGATTCTGCACATACATATCCGAATTTTTCAAAACCCGTTGCAGCTTCATCTCCGCCCAGCGCCCCCAGCCGACGGGGCGGGTGTGAAAGACAGAGTAGAGCGGGTTGGTATTGTGGGCAAAGCCCTTGAGCAGATATTCCTGCAGATCGGGTTGTTTGACCTCCTTGGCGAGCCCTTTGCTCACCCATTTGGCGGCCAACTTGCGGACCAGCAGATGCAGGGCGAGCAGGGCGGAGAGGCCGCCCAGGGCCAGCAGATCCACCAACGCGGATTGCCAGGGGGTATCCGTGACCCACAAGCCCATATCCAGCCAGGCCGCCAACGGCGGGTTGTGCTGGAGAATGCCTGCGAGGGCGCCGATGGCGATGAGACCGAACAGCACCCCATCGACGCTCAACACCAGCTTGCGCCAGCGGGTCAATCCTGCCTGCAGACGGGGCACACAGTCGTTCTGGATCACTTTGGCGGTATATTCCAGGACGCCGATAATGCGGTAGGCGCGCTCCACCTCCACCCGGTGGATGCGTTCATTGATTTCGTTCATATCTTCCGCCAGCTTGCCGGCGTAGCGGTCACGCAGGGTTTCATCCTCGATGGGGTGGGCGACGGAGGCGTTGTAGATTTGGTAAAAGTGGCCCGCCGTCAAGCCCGACTGGGAGAGGGCGCGCTGCCAGGCGGCCACCACATCCTCCAGGTTGTCCTCCCGGGCGGTGCAATCCACCTGGTTGAGGATGAAGAGAAATTTGTTGGAATCGGAGCGGTTGATGGTATTCTTGACCAGATGGTCCAGGGTATCCTTCATGGCGCCGGGTTCGGGATGGCGGGCATCGAAAAAGACCAGCACCAGATCGGAAAGATCCATGATATGATCGGTGATGCGCAGGGTGCTGTTGCGCTGGGAGTCCGCGTCGAAGCCGGGGGAGTCGATCAAAATTTTGCCCCGCAATTTTTCTGTCAGACAGGTTTTGAGCTGCAGATAGGCATCGATGCGCCGCCCCTCTCCTTCGCTGACCCGCTCCAGCTCCTGGCTGATCTGATAGAACGGAAAACGGGGGTCGGCATCCAGGGCCAGACCCGGCAGAGTGCGCACGTTTTCCTCCTTGCTGAAGCAGATGACGGTAAACTTGTCATCCACCGCCTGGTTGCCGGTACGCTGAATTTTCTGGTTGAGATAGGAGTTTATAAAGGTGGATTTTCCTGAGGAGAAGGTGCCGAGCACGGAGATCATGGGCCACCAGGGAACGCGGGTGGCGAAGGATTCCGTGCGCGCCAGGATACCCATCCGGTAGGCGATAGAGTCCAGGTCGCGAAAACTCTGCACCACTTGCAGCAAGACGGGATTTTCTTGCTTCAAATGTTTTTCTAGGCCGTTCAGGCGTCTTTCGATGTGGCTGCTGGGGCTGTCAAACATGGGGAGACTCCAAAAATTCCGAGAACAGTTGTACACAGGGGAATCACTCTTTAATATGCTCCTTAGGTTGCCTGGCGGCGTCACGGCGACCTGGGAACGTGTGCTGCGCGTGTTCATTCCTTTTAGACCAAAAAACGGGGTAAAGCCATGGCTGAAGATACAATGACCATTTGCGATAATCGCACTGGGAAGACGATTCACCTGCCCATCGTGCGCGGAACCGAAGGGGTTCCGGTGGTGGATATCTCAAGTTTCTACAAAGAATTCGGTATGTTCACCCTGGATCCGGGCTTTCGCTCCACGGCAGCCTGCGAAAGCAAGATCACCTTCACCGATGGGGATCAGGGGGTTTTGCTCTATCGGGGCTATCCGATCGATCAGTTGGCACGCCAGAGCAGCTTTTTGGAAGTCTGCTATCTGCTGCTCTACGGGGAGCTGCCCACCCAGAGTGAGTTTTCCGAGTTTAAGGGGATTATCTGCCATCACACCATGGTTCATGAGCAACTGCTGAATTTTTACAAAGGCTATCGTCGGGATGCCCATCCCATGGCCATCATGGTGGGGGTGGTGGGTGCGCTGTCGGCCTTTTTCCACGACTCCCTGGATGTTTTCAACCCTCGGCATCGGGAGATTTCCGCCCACCGTCTCATCGCCAAAATTCCCACCATTGCGGCGGCCTCTTACAAATATTGGATCGGGCAGCCCTTTGTCTATCCTGACAACAGCCGGAGCTACACAGAAAATTTTCTGAACATGCTGTTCAGCGTGCCCTGTGAAAAATTGCGCCTCTCCCCTGTCCTGGTGCGGGCCATGGATCAAATTCTCATCCTGCATGCCGATCATGAACAGAATGCCTCCACCTCAACGGTGCGGTTGGCGGGCTCTTCCGAAGCCAACCCGTTTGCGGCCATCTCGGCGGGCATCAGCGCGTTGTGGGGGCCGGCCCATGGGGGCGCCAATGAGGCGGTGCTCAAGATGCTGTATGAAATCGGCTCGGTGGATCGGGTGGATGCCTATATCAAACGGGCCAAGGATCCCAATGATACCTTCCGGTTGATGGGGTTTGGCCATCGGGTTTACAAAAATTATGATCCCCGTGCCCGCATTCTGAAAGAGTCGGCCCATGCGGTGTTGGAGGAGTTGGGACGGGTGGATGATCCCCTGTTCCGGCTTGCCCTGGAGTTGGAGCGCATTGCCCAGGAGGATGAATATTTTATCAAGAGAAAGCTCTATCCCAATGTGGATTTTTATTCCGGCATCATTCTGTCGGCCATTGGCATTCCCACCAACATGTTTACCGTGATTTTTGCGGTGGCGCGCACGGTGGGTTGGATCACCCAATGGATGGAGATGATGACCGAAGGGCCCACCATCAGCCGGCCGCGTCAGCTCTATACGGGTTATCCCCGGCGGGACTATATCCCCATTGAGGGGCGTTGGTTGGCGGGACAGGTCA
>JADGCE010000107.1:6358-9191 GCA_015229095.1 Magnetococcales bacterium
TTTGCCCAGTTGGTGGAGTTGTATGCAGGACGACAAAAAAGCTGGCCGGACGGCTCCCGTGTGCGGGTTGTTTTGCGTCCTGTCGCCGATGCCGATACGGCACTGCTCCGCTCCTTCTCTCCCGCCATGGATGAGGCGATGACCATGGCCCATGCCCAGCGTCAGCCCGGTTCCGCCCTGGCCGATACCGATATCGACCTGGCTGACATGGTCGAAAAGGTGCCGGGTGGCCTGGGATCGGTGGCGCTCTCCCTCGTGCTGGCGGAAAATCGCCCCCTCAAGGGGTTGATCCTGGATGGCGTGGAACCGACCGTCGCCGCCATGGAAAACAAACAGTATCCGTATGCCAAGCCCTATTTTGTGGTGACGAGGCGCGATGCCTCTGCCACTGTGCGCGCCGTGGTCGATTTTTTACGTTCCGAGGCAGGCAAGGCCCTGCTGCCGGGCGTCGGCATCTCTCCCAGCCAGCCGTGATGCCATGCACCAACCGGCGCCGCTGCTGCGGCTGATCACCATTACAACGGGTTTTATCGCCGCTCTGGTGCTGCTGCTGCCCCCCCTCATCCATCTGTGGCTGAGTTGGGATCATGCCAACAAGCAGCTGACCACGGAACTCCGCATTCATACCCTTTCCATCAATAAATTTATCAGTAATAACCCTGTAGTATGGCCTTCGCAGGGGATACGCCTGAAGGCTGTGCTGGAGGATGCCCATGCGCCGGGCACCTCTGTGCGGGTCTTTTCCCTGCACGATGGGCAGGAGGTCGGGCAGATGCTGGAATCCCTTCCCTGGCCCCGGTTGGCCCGCCGGGAGGCCCTGTATGATTATGGAGAACCGGTGGGTGAGGTGGAGATTTTCCTCTCCTGGTATGGGGAGCTGCTTCCCGTTCTGTTCACCCTGTTGTGCAGTGTGATCGGTGGTTTGGCCGTTTTTTTCCCCTTGCGCAGGCTGACGTTGCGGGTGGTGCGGCAGGCCACCCTGGCCCTGCAGGAGGCCAAAGAGCTGGCGGAAGAGAGCAGTCGCGTCAAATCGGAATTTTTGGCCAACATGAGCCATGAGATCCGCACCCCCATGAATGCCGTCATCGGCCTGGCGGCTTTGGCACTGCAGCAGCAGATGCCGCCCCGCGTGCGCGACTATCTGCAAAAGATAGACAATGCCTCCCATACCCTGCTGCGCGTCATCAACGATATCCTGGATTTTTCCAAGCTGGAAGCCGGCAGGATCACGCTGGAATGCGCCGACTTTGACCTGGATCATCTCTATGAAAAGCTGGCGGATCTCTTCCGGGATCAGATGGAGGGGAAAAAACTGGAGCTGGTGATGGGGATGGAGCCGGCCTGTCCGACGGCTTTGCGGGGGGATGCCTTGCGTCTTGAACAGGTATTGATCAACCTGATCGGCAATGCCATCAAGTTTACGGAACAGGGATCGGTGCGTATTTGGGTCATCGAAGAGCTGGAGCCGGCGGATGCGGTGGGGGCCTTTGATGCCTGCGCGGGCGAGGAGCGTGTCTGCCTGCGCTTTTCGGTGCAGGACAGCGGCATCGGGATGACGGCGGCACAGATGGCCGGGTTGTTTCGCCCTTTCAGCCAGGCGGATGGCTCGACGACGCGCCTGTATGGTGGCACCGGACTGGGATTGTCCATCTCCAGGCATCTGGTGGAACGGATGGGCGGGCGCATCTGGGTGGAGAGCGAGCCGGGCAGGGGGGCACTCTTCCAGTTTACCGCCGCATTGGTGCGGCGACCGCCGTCGGCACGGCACGCCTTGATGCCGACCTCCGTGCCTGTCGCCGCTCTGCCGAGGGTGGCTGGGGCGCGGGTGCTGTTGGTGGAGGATAACTCCATCAATCAGCAGGTGGCGAGGGAGATGCTGGAGCAGGTGGGGCTGCTCGTCACGGTGGCCAACCATGGGCTGGAGGCGACCCGCCTGGTCCTGGAGGCCTCCTTTGATCTGGTATTCATGGATATTCAGATGCCGGTGATGGATGGCTATGCGGCGACCCGCCAAATACGCAGCACGCCCCGTTGTGCCCACTGGCCGATCATTGCCATGACCGCCCACGCCATGGAGGGCGATCGGCAAAAATCGTTGGACGCCGGCATGAATGACCATATCAGCAAACCCATCGACCGCAGCCAACTCTACGCGCTGTTGTCCCGCTGGATTGCCCCCAGGGAGCAGCCCGCACCGCCGTCTGGTCCGTTGCCGGATCAGGGGGGCGCGGTGGGGCGTGATGATTGGGAGTTGCTGCGCCATTTGCCGGGCGTGGATGTGGCAGCCGGGGTGGGACGCCTGGGGGGGGATCGGCGGTTGTTTCGCAGGCTCCTGTTGGAATTCGAGCGGGATTTTGCCGCCTCTGCCGAAGAGATTCGCCGGGCGTTGACGGGGCGGCGGCGGGACGACCTGCAGAGGGCCCAAACCGTGGCCCATGCGCTCAAGGGGGTGGCGGCCAATCTGTCGGCGGTGGGTGTGCAGCAGGCGGCGGCTGCCCTGGAAAAGGCGATTGCCGGCGACCAGCCAGCCCGGTGGCCCGTCTTGCTGGAGGCTCTGGAGGCGGCCTTGCGACCGCTTATGGAGAGCATACGCCTGCTGGCAGAGAGCGGGGAGCAGGAGAGCAGCGTACCGCCGCCTGCGGCGGACCCGCTGCGCACACAGGAATTGCTGAACCAGTTGGCGATCCTGATCCTGCAGGGCAGCAGCCAGGCGGGTCGCTGTTGCGCCGAGCTGAAATGCGTCTTGCAGGAGGATGCCTTGGCCCAGGATATGGCGCAGTTGGAGGCGGCACTCGATCGCTTTGATTTCCAGGAGGCCCGGACAGCGTTGACC
>JADGCE010000108.1:0-1074 GCA_015229095.1 Magnetococcales bacterium
GGGAAGGGGATCGGTGACCTGGGAGAGGTGATGCATGGCATTCCCTTCGATCGAGTGGGTGTGCGTGGGGTTGGGCAACAAACTCCGCAGTGTATCTGCCCCCCGACTCTGCTGCGCCTGATTTGTTGCGGTGCGCGCATACGGCGACCACACCATGCAGGGTGCTGACTGTATACGCATTTTCACTCCGCACTGCAACCGCCATGCGCAGAAGAGACGTATCAACAACCCGAGCGGGTTCCCCGTGCAGGACAAGGCGCTTGGCACGCGCTTGCCGTTGGCGGTGATGGAAGAGTATTTTTGTTTATTGGATGAATTGCGATAGATTATTTTGCATTATTGACACTTTTTGCAAAATTCATGACAAGCCCATGAAATTATCCATATTCTTTTTTGTGCGCGTTTATGTAAAAAAACTTGATCCGCTTGGCAAGATACCGTGTGCATCCAGCCTTCAGTCCTGGAAAGCGTGGAAATGCTCCGCAGAGTCGCGCAGGGCGGCCACCGCCATGGCCGGATGGGTCGCGATTGGCAGGAACGACCAACGCCAACTGCGGGTGCTGTGGACAGGGTGGCAATCAAGGCCCGGCTGGACTTCGGAGCCAAGGCCATCGACTGGCGCGGGCTGTTCAAGAATCCTGGCGCGTAAAAAAATACGTCGCAGAGTGGTGTGCGGGAAACCACTTATCGGTGTCGGCCCGACCATCGCTCTCCATGGCCATGCCCATGGCCATGCCCATGGCCATACCCATGCCCATGGCCATATCCGCAGTAAAATGGCCAGCAATGGCAACCGGATGTCAGCAAGAGGACACCAAGCAACAAGGGAATGAATAATCTTCTCATGGGATACCTCTACGGTGGGTCAGTAGGCAGTGAACAGCTCAAGATATTCACTGGATGCTGTCATAGACGGTCATCATGCCCGTTTTTGTTGGCTGACAGTGCTCAGGATTGGGAGTTATCGCGCTGCCATTCCCACAGGCATCTGACGGGTGTCTCTTGTCAGAGATCCTCTGGAGATGGGCATGGATCCATGAGGCAAGTGCCCTCGGTAAAATGCAGATCGAACAC
>JADGCE010000108.1:1174-3779 GCA_015229095.1 Magnetococcales bacterium
TGGGTGGATGCCAATCCATCGCAAATATTCCTCATTGTCACAACCACAGCACTTTCTTCCCAGCGTCTGTCTGGGTCGCCAGATCCGTTCCACTTGGCCAGCATCCATCAAAGGTTGCACCAAGGTCCGTGTGTCGTCCGGGTCCAGCAGCAGATGGATGGCAAGATCCGCAAGCAGAGTCTCCTGCCTTTTCTTCAAGAAGGCCACCACCTCGTCTGCCATCACACCCACTCCTCGTTCTTCCAATACGGATTCATTAAGCGCATGTGCGTCCGGCTATTCAAAAACCTGCCCATCAACGTGAATGGTACATACAGCCACAATCGTGCCGCGCGTCGTGCAAATGCCCTGCGGAACCTACTGCCCATCGGACGAAAAGTCAACAGAACACACCACCTGAATGCCCAGAGGACAGGGATGCGGCCAGGTTGTGTTTTCCCAATGGTCAAGTTTTGTGCAACAGAAAAATAAATATATACCGTATTTTAGCTAGAATGGCATTCGCGATATGCACAAAAAATAAGCAGAAATAGGGCATTTCTCGATTAGGCCTTCCCGATACGCCTTTTTTTTAGGCATCACGCGCCTGCACACATGTTAAATTTATCGCTACTGGTTTGAATTTATTATTTTATAACAAACATTTAAATTGAATGGCCTGCAAATTGCTTTATGGATTGCGTCGCTCAATACACGAACAAGCATCGCGACTCGGAAAATAGACCATCCACAGTACACAAGAAGGAGAGCATCATGACAGTAACATTTTCATCATCCAGGATTGTTGGGCTGCTGGGATGGGCGACTCTGGCGGGCTTGCCCGCGCTTGGGTTGGCTGACTCCCCCACGGAGAGTCCTGCCTCGCCGCATACGATCACTGCTAACGCAGGCGTTGTCAGCAACTATGTGTTTCGTGGCATGACGCAAACCTGGAACAAACCAGCCATCCAGGGTGGGGTTGATTATGCCCATGCCGACGGGTGGTATGCGGGTTTGTGGGCCTCCAGCCTCAGCGATAAACAGTATGCCGACGGGTGGGCAGAAGTGGATCTATACGGGGGATTCAACGGCAAGTTCAACGCCGACTGGAGTTGGACCCTGGGTGTCATCGGCTATCTCTATCCCAGTGCCAATTATGACGGTATTACCCCGCCCGGACCGAACCAGACCTACAATACGGTCGAGGCCAATGCGGGAATTGGGTACAAGTGGATCAGTATGAAAGCCTCTGTTACCCTGACCGACGCCTATGGATATAATGAAGGCACAGGATACCAATCGGATACCAAAGGAAGCAGTTATTGGGATTTGACGGCCAACGTTCCTCTGCCGGAGGAGGTGTTCACCAAGGAGGTGACCCTGCCACTGCATGTCGGCAGAACCCATTACACCAGCGACCTGGCCTCAGGTCGGGATCCCGATTATACCGACTACAAAATAGGCCTCAGCAAAACCTTCGATGGAGGATGGAATCTGGGCGCCGCCTATACTTACGCGGACAACAGATCGGTCTACGACAAGTATCCGTCTGCCAATGACGCCACGGACACCGCCGATCTGGGGGGAGGCAAGGTTGTTTTCTCTCTTACCAAAACCTTCTGAACCACAGATCACCGCACGTCGGTTTTCGTTGGCATGACATGCCCATGCTCTGCCAAGCCGCGATGGTACGCATGTTGAATGGGTGAATGGGAGCCTTGGTCAATCGTCAACCTGCTGACGGACAAACCCCGGAAAATGGCTTGTTTGTACCGGTAGCGTCTTTTGTAGAGGAACAAGCGTATGTTTGATGAGAGTTTTTTTGGTTTCAACAAAATCGTGGTGGAAAAGATGGATGGCCGGTATCGGCTTTGTTATGAAGGAACAGGCAAATTGTTTCTTAATTTCAAGGGTATCCCGGAGGATGGCGGCGGATACGGCATTGAAAATCAGGCGATCAGCCAGGCAAAATGGCTGAATACGCGGTTGCAGGATATTCGTAAAGTGGGTGGTATCAAGCCGGGCATCAGCAATGAGCGCGCTGTTGCATGGGTCCTTTGGCTGGATGGCACTGCTCAAGTTCCAGACTGGAATACCCACCTCGATGGTCATTACCCTCCATCGTCGGCCATCTCAAACAAAAAGGAGCGTCCCGCCCCGGGAACCAACAGAGAAATCGGGTAGGGTCGGGAGCAGGCGTGCTGCACCCGCCTGTCGCCTGGAGTCCAGCATGGCAACCCGGAACGGTTGTGCTGTTCGGCCTTTTTGGTCACCGCCCAGGCAGGCATCCCGAGCGCGAGGGACAACCAGAGGCAAGACAACGGGAATTGGGACGGGATGGCAACTCACCTTACCGGTGTCTCAGTATTTCATCCAACACCTCGTTGGTAAAGAGAGCCACTCCCGGCTCATGGCTGGCTCGTGGACCTGCAACATTCAATATTCGGATCTCGTTGTCTCGCAACCACTGGGCAAGGCGGGTTTTCCATTCCCCTCCGGAATGGATGTGGATGCAGGGTTTGCGCAATCGACTGGCATAATCCCTTGTTGCCAGGCTGCCTCCCGAGAGTGTCGGAGCCAGCGAGATAATCAGGGTCGCATCCGAGTCTCTGACATTGGCCTCGGT
>JADGCE010000108.1:3879-5451 GCA_015229095.1 Magnetococcales bacterium
ACGTTGCGGGTTGGAACAATCAGCCCGCAACTCGCTGCCGCCCATCGGGCACATCACGTGGAGAGCAGTGCGTTCATCTCGGCCTGCAATCCGTTCAGCCAACTCCTGGACGAAGCAGCCAATGCGGCACGTCACGCCGCCATGGAACGCCAGATCCATCAAAGCGGCTTGGCCTCTCTGCCTGGTGTTGGCCAACACCCTGCCAACCAGTGGCCCGGCGAGGCAAGTCTGCTGCTGTTCGGGATCACACTCGAAGCGGCAAAAACCCTGGGCAACGAGTGGGAACAAAATGCGATCCTCTGGAGTGGAGCCGACGCCATGCCCCGGTTGATCCTGTTACGATGATGTCACTGCCATAGGAGATCTTGCTCATGACGGAAAGCTATCACGTTGTTTGCCCCTCTTGCACCGCCACCAACCGGCTGCAGCAGGAAAGGCCAGCCAACCTGGGAAAATGCGGACGCTGCAAGAACAGACTGTTTCAGGGACAACCGGTCAACCTGACCGCATCCTCCTTCCAGTCCCATATCGCCTGCAACGACATTCCGGTCCTGGTGGATTTCTGGGCCGCGTGGTGTGGCCCCTGCCAGATGATGGCGCCGGTTTTTGCACAGGCCGCCACAAGCCTGGAACCCAAGGTTCGTATCGCCAAGGTGGACACGGAGGCCGAGCGGGGCATCGCCGCTCAATTCGGTATCCAGAGCATTCCCACAATTGTTCTGTTCAAAGGTGGCCGGGAAGTGGCCCGCCAATCCGGAGCCATGCCGTTGCACGCCCTGTTAGCCTGGGCAGGCCAGTATCTGTAGGTCGACATGATCCGCATCGCGCATCATGTATCGGGTTATTGGGAAGGCCTGGCAGTTTTTCGTTGATTTTTTGCCCAGGGAGTGGGCATCATGTTCAGCGGAATGGGTGATGCGCTATAGGATTGAGAGGTGGCTGCATGGGTTCGATGAGAGATACTCTCCTGGTTGGGCGCCGTTTTTGGTTCCTGACCAGGGCATTTATGGCAAACAGCTGCTTTTTCTACTTGTTTTTCACTTTTATTACGGCCATTAAGGCGGGTTGCAGGGATGTCATCCCTGTGGCAGGAGGCAGAGACGGCACTCCTGGTGCTGGTCGTGGCAAGGTGCCTCTGCTCGCAACACTGATCGGGGCCTGTTTGTCTGTGGCAGTGGCGGGAAGCTCCACGGTTTGGGGCGCGGAGGTGCCAACGCCGCATGATCATGGTACTGCGCCGTCAGCGCTGACGGATCACAGTCACGCTGCGGCGCCGTCGTCGGCGATGGCAGGCCATGAGCATGCCCATACCGCTGCACCAGCCGGCGTATCTGGTCATGACCACGCCACTGCCGCGCCTGCTGCCTCTGCCCCGGTACACGCCGGTCACGATCATGCCCCAGCCGCTCCCGTCGCCCCGGCTGCCTCTGCCCCGGTGCACGCCGGTCACGATCATGCCCCAGCCGCTCCTGTCACCCCGGCTGCCTCTGCTCCGGTACACGCCGGTCACGATCATGCCCCAGCCGCTCCTGTCACCCCGGCTGCCTCTGCTCCGGTACATTCCGGTGACGA
>JADGCE010000108.1:5551-7846 GCA_015229095.1 Magnetococcales bacterium
CGCTCCTGTCACCCCGGCTGCCTCTGCTCCGGTACATTCCGGTGACGATCATGCCGCTCCCGTCGTCCCGGCTGCCTCCGCTCCGGTACACGCCGGTCACGATCATACCCCAGCCGCTCCTGTCACCCCGGCTGCCTCTGCTCCGGTACATTCCGGTGACGATCATGCCCCAACCGCTCCCGTCGCCCCGGCCATGGTGTCGTCCGGGGATGGTCATGGGCATGTGCATGCCGCGCCGACCCTGGCACCGGCTGGTTTGGGACATGGCATGGGCAGCGGGGCCCACGTCATGCGCCATCCCGGATTGCCCAAACGGTGGATTCTGCCGGCTGTACTGCTCATGGTCGGATTGGCGATCGGGGCCATGCTGCTCCGGGCTCCGGTTGTTCGTCCCGTGCGTACCTATAATCTTTCTACCGCGCCCCTGATCGGGTGGCTGGTGCGCCTCCTGAACAGCGGTCCCTGGCCGTTGGTTTTTCTGCGTATTGTGTCGGTGCTGCTTTTTCTCCTGGTGGTGCTCTCCGGTCTCTTCGGCACCCCGTTGGCAGAGAGAAGTCTGGCCACAGTCTTTACCTGGAATTTGTGGTGGCCGCTGGTGGTGATCTCGGTCTTTTTTTTCAGCTCTGCCTGGTGTGCCATCTGCCCCTGGGACACCATCGCCAACTGGCTGGTCAGGCGGAGGCTGTGGCGGCGTGCCGTACCCCACCCTGGTCTCAATCGTAAGGTGCCGGTCTGGTTGCGTAACGTCTTTCCGGCATTGCTGCTGTTTATGGGGTTGACCTGGTTGGAGTTGGGGATCGGCGTCACCACGATCCCCAAAGCCACCGCGCTGATGGCCCTGGTTATGGTGGTGCTTGCCACGGTGGGGCTGTTGATTTTTGAACGCAAAGCCTTCTGTCGCTACGGCTGTCCCGTGGGACGCACCATGGGTCTGTATGCCCGACTGGCTCCCATCGAGGTGCGCTCGCAACGCCAGGAAATTTGCGATACCTGCAAGACCATGGAGTGCTACAACGGCTCTCAGGAGATCGAACCCTGCCCCACCTATTTGACCGTGGGCCGTTTTTCCCAAAATACCTATTGCCTCTCTTGCGGCAACTGTGTGCTCAGTTGTCCCCACGATAATGTCTCCTGGCGGCTGCGCAGCATGGGCAGCGAGGCGATGGAACAGGCCAGACCACAGTGGGACAGTGCGTGGTTCATGTTGATTCTGTTAGGGATTACCAGTTTTCATGGCGTCACCATGATGCCCTTCTGGACCGACTGGGTCGTGTGGATTGCCGGCAGGATCGGTGAGACCGGGCAACTGATCGCCAGTTTTACAATCGGCATGTGGACTGGATTTTTCGCACCGGTCGCCGTATATGCCCTGGCCATTCTGGCTACCTGGTGGCTCTCCCCGCCAGGCACCCGTTATCGGCGGTTGTTTGTCACCCTCTCATTTTTTACCCTGCCCATGGCATTTACTTATCACTTGGCCCACAATCTTTCCCATCTGCTGCGGGAGGGGGGCGAATGGCCGGCCTTGTTGCTCAATCCTTTGGGCAGCGGATTGCTTCCCATGACAGCCGCCGAACGGCACCAGCAAATGATGACCCTGTGGATGCCCGAGGAAGTCATGTTTGCCACCCAGGCCGGTCTGATGGTGCTGGGCGTATGGTTGGCGGTGGCCATTTTGCGCTATCGAGGTTTGGGGGTGTTGGGAGGCAATCGGGATCTGGTCGGTTGGCGGTTGATACCCATGCTGCTTTTCATGGGCATCATGACCGCCTTCGATTTCTGGTTGCTCTCCGAGGACATGGTGATGCGGTTCTGACTCAGCCGGGCTCACATGGGGAAACCGTGGCCGGTTCTACTCCCCGATAAAATGCAGCACAATCTCTCTTCGATGGGGTCGACGCCGATGCTCGCAGAGATAGATGCCCTGCCAGGTTCCCAGCACCATGCGACCGTCAGCAACCGGTATGGTGAGGGTGGTGTTCATTAAAACCGCCTTGATGTGTGCCGGCATATCATCCGCGCCCTCGCTGGTATGCCGGAACCCCGTGGCCCCTTCCGGAACCAGGCGGTTGAAAAAGGTGACAAGGTCTCGTTGGACATCAGGATCGGCATTTTCCTGGATGATCAGGCTGGCAGAGGTGTGTCGGCAGAAAAGCGTGATCTGGCCCACCTCTGCCTGCTGATTCCGCAACCACGCAGCAACCTCTGCGGTGATTTCCAGGAGCTCCGCACCCCGTGTAGGGAGTGTGAGGGTTGTTTGGGCCTGTCGCATGTCAATCCGATCCGTGGCGGGTC
>JADGCE010000108.1:7946-9126 GCA_015229095.1 Magnetococcales bacterium
TCCAACAACGAAGCAGCCCGCGCCGGATCAAACCGATGCCTGGGTTGATGACCTGTTTGAGACGCCATTGCTATCTCTCCCTCGCCCTTCTACACAAAACGCATGCCTGCTGCTCTGCCATGCAAATAATGACGCATCCCACGCCAAGCGTGGCGCGCAGGAAAATGTCAAGAAAATCAGGGAGGCAACAGAGAACGCCCCTCACCGCCAACCTGGGTTGCGACCCAGTCGATGATGGCCCCATACACTCCACCAGCAATCAATGTGGCAAAAAAGAGGGTCCACAAGGAGAAGGGCTGTGGTGCGGGACCGCTCATGGCTCCGGCGGCCAAGGGCAACGAGACGACCGTTCCCATGCAGGCTCCCCGCAACCATGGTCGATAGGAAAATCCCAGGATCGGGTGGCGTGTGAATGCCCCGGCCAGAGCCACCACCATACCGATCAGCATGCGGTCGGTCAGGATGGCCCAAAAGATGGGGTTGCCGGGAGTGGCCAATTCCGGTTGGCCCTGGGCTGCCAGGAAGAGGCAAAGCAAACCAGACAGCGTACCCAGACCCAAGGCAGTGACGAATCTCTTGGCAGCAGGATGTGTGGTCATGACATGTTTTCCCGTTTCGATGTGTTGGCAGGTGGAGGGAGTATACTCCTGCTCACGGGCCTGCGGCAACCTGGGTCGCACTCTCCCGCTGGGAAGGGTGCCACAGGGGGCTGCGGAAGGGGCAATGCACAAAAAGCCACTCAGCCGGATCAACGCACCGGGCATGGCCGACATGCACCAGGCACGCATGCGGAGCCTTGACGGGCACCATTCTGCTGATCCACCCTGGAAAAAGGGGGAACGGAGGGAGAATGAAACATCCAAAACAGCATTTTTACGGATAAGGAGGGGGCCTCTCTGCCATGCGCGCCTTGCATCTGGGTAACCAGCTCCGTCTGGTAGAGGAGTACCCCTGCCCCCTCCCTGCACAGGGGGAGGCCCTGGTGCGCATCTCCCTGGCCGGCATCTGTGCCACCGATCTGGCGATGGTGCGGGGGTATCGATCCTTCCAGGGGGTTCTGGGACACGAATTTGTCGGCGTCGTGGAAAAGGCCGCAGACCCCACCTGGTTGAACCGGCGGGTGGTGGGGGAGATCAATTGCGGATGTGGTCACTGCCGGTTTTGTCGGGGCGGTCAGCCT
>JADGCE010000109.1 GCA_015229095.1 Magnetococcales bacterium
ATCAACACCATCGGCATCGTTGCCATGACCACGATTCTCATCGGCCTGATGGGCATCATCGACCTGCGTGGTGGCTGTCTCCGGCATGGAAACTGCGGCGGCGGGAGCCGTAGATGCGCCTGACTCCAGCGCAGAAGCCACATCAGCAGAAAACTCGGATGCGGTCGTCTCCACCGCAGGAACCGCCTCAGCAGGGGGCTCAGAGGGAGTTGACTCCAGCGCGGTATCCACCATCGTTGCTGTCCCGGAGCTGGCTGCCTCCACCGTGGCATCTGCGGCAGCAGGGGCTGCGGAGCCGACTGCCTCTGCCGGAGGAGAGACCGCCGCTTCGGAACTGGTCGATTCCAGACCGAAAGCCACTGTGGCAGGGGTTGCGGAACTGGCTTCTTCTACCGGGGAAGAGAGCACGCTCCCTCTTTCAGAGATGCTTCCCTCCCAACCGGAAGCCACCGCAGCAGGAGGCTCTGTGCTGGCCACCTCCATCGTAGAAACTCCTTCCGGAGCAGTCACCGACCTTCCTGCCTCGGAAGCAGTCGATTCCAGCGGGGCAAACACCGCCACCCCCTCTGCCTCGGGGCTGGCCATTTCCAGTGTGGAGACCACCGCAGCAGGAATTTCGGAAGCGGTCGTCTCCACCGTGGAAGCCACGGCTACAGAAGCGGTTTCCCCTGTCGGGAAAGCAACAGCCACCCCCTCGGAGCTCTCCTCCATCGGAGATGTTACAGCAGAAGGAGCATCGGAGAGGGGCGATTCTACCGGAAGAGAGGTCTCCCTCGCCGCCTCGGAGGTCGTCGATTCCAGCGGGGCAAACACCGCCGTCCCCTCTGCCTCGGGGCTGGCCGTTTCCAACGCAGGAACCACCCCGGCAGGAGCTTCGGAAGCAACCCTCTCCACCGTGGAAGCCACGGCCTCGGCAGTGGTTGTTCCTGGTGGGGCTGTGGCCACCGCCGTCTCGGATCTGGCCTCCATCGTGGGGGTGGCGACAGAGGAGTCACCGGAGGGGGGCGATTCTACTGGAGAATCCACCGCTCTCTCTGCATCAGGCGCTCTCTCCGTATCAGGAATGGTCGTTCCCACCGTGGAAACCACCACCTCAGGAGAGTCTGGGACAATCGGTTCCACCGGAAGAGAGGTCGCCGTCTCTCCCTCGGAGATGGCCACTTCCACCGTGGAACCTCCCGCAGCGGGAGGCTCGGAGATGATCGATTCTGCCGGCGCAGCCACCGGTCTTTCTGATTCGGAGGTGGTCGATTCCAACGGGATGGAGGGTGCCGCTGTCTCTGCCTCGGAGAGGATCGTCCCCACCGTGGGAACCCTCTCTGCAGGAGACCCGGAGGCGATATCAGGCACTTCCAGAACGGGGTCATCCCTTGGAAAGGGTGCCGGTTCAGGAACGCTCCGCACAGGGGAGGAAACGGCGTCATGGGAGGTTGTTGCTGCGGCTCCATCGTCGTCTGGCAGCACACCTTCGACCGTTCCAGCGGCCCTGTCGACCATCACAGAACCGGATAGTGGATCGGTCGAAGCAGCCCGCCCCTCCACCCCGGAAAAATCCCTCTCCCCACGTGTCACGCCGTCGCCGAAGAGCAGATGGGCCGATTGTCCATGCTCTGTCTGGACGTCATCCGCCTGGGTTGTGATGCGCTCCTGCTCCCGGGCCTGAAGGTCGGCCTGCTCGGTGTTCAGCAGGACCGTCATCTGGTCCAGTTCTTCCTTGGCCTGGTTGGATCCAATGGGTGCATTCATGTGAAATCCTCTTCTTCAAACAGCAACAACCGCCTCTTGCCGCCCCCCCTTGGACACCATGCACACCTTATCGTTCCATCAATGCCTCCCGGGCAGAGGAAAAAATCGGCTTCAACAGATATTGCATCACCGTTTTACTGCCTGTGGTAATCTCCGCCTGCAGGGTCTGACCCGACGTGATGGGATTTTCTCCGGGACGACTCCCGACATATGCCTGCTCCAACTTGACCAACCCCAGAAAATAGGGGGCACCCTTTTCATCCAGCAGGGAACTGGGGGAGATCTCCTCGACTTCACCCAGAACGCCGCCATAACGGGAAAAATCGTAGGTGGTCAGCTTGAGCAAAGCCTTCTGTCCCACCCGCACATGGCCAATATCCCGAGGGGAGATCCTGACCTGGGCCTGGAGGCGACGCTCTCCCGGCACGATGGTCAACACCGTGTCGCCGCTGCCCACCACTTCCCCCACGGCATGCTTGCTCAAACCGTGGATCGATCCGGCAACCGGTGCCCGCAATTCCAAATGGGCCAGGGCGTCTTGAAAGCGGCGCAGGATCTCTTCATGTTCCCCCAGCTCCCGATTGACCATCGCCAATTCATCCAGCCACTTGCCGACTGCACTCTTCTCCCGCTCCCGGGCCTGATTCTCCAACCCGGCGATCCGCTCGGTCAGTTTGACCCGCTGAAACGGCAGGCGCGCCAGTTCACCCTCCAGTTCCATCTGCCGCCGCTTGATGGACAGATAGACTGTGCGGGAATTCAACCCTTTATCCATCAGCTCACCGCGCATGGTCAGCTCTTCAACCACCAATTCCAACTGGTGGCGCAAAAATTTTTCCTGGGAGAGATTTTCTTCCCGTTCGGCCTGGGTTTGACGGATCTCGTTGGCAACGGCCTGGTTGGCGGCTTCACGGGCATCGGCCAACTGCCGCCACAAGTGCTGCTCGCTGGTCACCACCGCCCATTCCCGGTTCAGGGCATCAAAACGGGGCTCCTCACCATCCACCAGGGCCTGCAGGCGAATCTTCCGAGCCAACAACCCCTCCCGTTTTCCCTTGGCCTGCTCTACCTGGGATTGGGTTGTCAGGGGCTCCAGTTTGACCAATACTTGCCCCTCTTTCACCCGATCGCCATCCTGGACCAAAATTTCCCGGATGATCCCCCCGCCCAGATGCTGAATCTTCTGGAGTTGACCGGTAGGAACAATCTCTCCCCCCGCCCGGGAGACTTCATCCAGAGATGTCAGGGTGGTCCACAAGACAAACAGGGCCATCACCAGTAACCCGAACCAGATGATCAGACGAACGATGAGCGGACTGCCCGTCTCCTGCAATAGCACCGATTTGGCGAGATGCCGAGTCGAACGTCCGCCCAGCAGATAGGTCGAAGTGGTCATCCGCTTTACTCTTCCTCCTTCAATCCCATGATCCTGGCAACCTCCGGCAACACCTTTTCCCTGGCTCCCCAAGCCCTGACCCGGCTTTTATCTATCCAAAGCACCTCATCCGCCAGTTTTCCGAATGCCGGGTGGTTGGAAGCGATGATCAGGGTAGTTCCACCCATGCGTTTTTCCAAAACTTTCACCAGATGAGCCAATTCTTCTCCGGTCAGACCGCGTTCCGGTTCGTCCAGCAGGAGAATCCGCCCTGAACGCACAAAGGCCCTGGCCAGGGCCAGCCGTCGCTGGAACGAGGCGGACAACTGCCCGATGTTGTGGTCGCCGATCCGGGTTTCGATGCCCTGGGGCATGGCCTGAACCTCTTCCCGGATGCCAGCCTGCTCCATGGCACTCTCCAGACGCCCCATCTCTGCGGCGGGGTCGGCAAAGCGCAGGTTTTGGGCAATGGTCCCATAGAAGAGGGCGTTTTTCTGGGGGGCATAGGCCAAGCCCCGCCGCAGGAGCGCAGGATCGATCTGGCGCACGTTGAAACCATCCAGGAGAACCCGCCCCGCCTGAGGCTGATGCATGCCCAGAATCAGCTTGAGCACGGTAGACTTGCCTGCTCCGTCATGCCCCACCAGCAACAGGGTTTTTCCCGGCTTGACATGAAAGGAGACCCCCAACAGGGCCGGGTTGGCCTCGCTGGTATAACGCAGGGAGACCTGGGCAAACTCGATGGAGCCTTCATAATCCCGGGAAACCGTCAGGGCAGCCTCCAGATCTCTTTCCAGGGGCAAGTTCATCAACCGATCCAACTGCCCTATGCTTTTCTTGATCTTGCCCAACTGGGTAACCACCCCAAACCCGGTTCGCATGGGGGTCAGGATGCGCCACACCAACATCATGGCGGCCATCAAGCCGCCCACGCTCAACTGGTTGGCCACCACCGAGAGCACCCCGAAGGCCAAGGTTGCCACCCCCGCCAGGGTAACCACGGTTTGGGAGAGGAGATTGACCAGACTGGTCAGGTTTGCCGATTGGAAACTGCTCATGGCAGACTCGGCGGAGAGGGTCTCATGGCGTTTGCGCCAATGGGCTGATGACCCGGTGGATTGAATGGCTCGAAAGTTGGTGAGAATTTCCACCAGGAATTGCCGTTTGGCCGAGGTGTGCTCCGCTGCCAAGGCATGAATACGCTCCACGGTGGGATGGATCAAGAAGCCGATGGCCAGCAACAGCAACCCCGCCGCCAGGGGAATATAGGCCAGGGTGCCGCCGATGGCGAGCAGGGCCAGGAACAACAACGAGGTAAAGGGCAACTCCAACAGGGCGATCAAGGCTGGCCCGGCAAAAAAATCCCGCACCGTCTCAAAATCACGGATGCGAGAGACCTGGGCACCCAGAGGAGCACTTTCGGTGTAGGAGGGTGACAGATAGAGGATGCGCCGAAAAATTTCCGTCCCGGCAATATGGTTGATGCGCACGCTGACAAATCCGAACAGCCAGGCCCGCAGGGAACGGAACCCAAACTCCACCAGAAAAAACAACACGGCCCCCAGAATGAACCCATACAGGGCGTCGGGGCGTTGACCGCTGAGCACCTGGTCGTACAGGGTCATGGTAAACAGGGGAGCCACGATCGCGACCACGCTCAAAAACAGGCTCACCAGGGCACCCCACCCCACAACCCCTACAAAGCGCTCCATCAAACGGCGAAACCATTGGCTTTGCTGATTCAGTGGGGAGAGCCCCCCCTTGCGGACGGGGGTAAGCAGGATCAGTTCCCCGACGCTGCCATCCGCCGGTCGCTGCTGAAACCCCCCCTCGCCGCCGTCAAAGACCAACAGATCCCCGGTGCTCCCGCTTTTCACAATCACCATGGCCGGAGCAGCCGGGGGCACGAACAAGCAGGGAAAAAGCCGGGGATCGATACGGTTCAGAACGGTTGTCTCCGTCCGGGAGGTAAAATGCAAACTGGCCAGGACGTTCAGCAGTTCTGCCAAGCCCATTTCGTCCGGTTGATAGGGGAGGGCCTCCATCAATTGTGTGCGGGTTCCCCGCCAACCGATGGCATCCAGCAGGGGAACGAGGCAGCGGGCAATGTCGCTGCGGGGTTTGAAGGGCTGTCGGTCAGCGCGCATGGCTCCCCCTTCGCCGCTGCCCGGCCCAACGGCTTCCCCTCTTCATCCGGCTCTCATTCCAACGAACCATGGCTGTTTCCCATCCGTCCAATCTGCTGGAAGGCCTGATAATCTGCCTCGTTGATATGCAACACCCACCACTGCACAACCCACAACCGGAACGACTCGATCTCCTCGGAACGGTGCAGATTCGGCTGCTCGATCATGCGCCGCAGGGTTGCCAGAAATTCCTGGTGCTGGTCTCGATGGGGCTCGATTCCCCACAACCCGTGCTGAACGAAATAACTCTCCTCCCGTTGAAAATGGTCGTCGGAAAAGCGCAACACCGCCTCCAGCCCCTGACCAACCTCTGCATCCTGGTTGGCAAGTTGCCGACACGCATTCAGAGTCAACTCGACGAGACGCCGATGATCGGCATCCACCCACTCCAGGCCACTGGGTTTGACCAGAGTGGCCAGATCCTGGTACTCCCTGGCACCCAGGATCATGGCCCCAGCCCAACGCTCGACGCGGAAGGTGTTGTAGTCTATCTCGTTGATGTGGTGCATCCACCAGGAGAGGATCCGGGTCTTGATCTGGGCGGAAAAGAGGGTGCGACCTTTGACCTGATCGGTTTCCAATTGCTGCACCATCTCCAGAAAATAGCGGTGTTGCTGCTGCTGACGCTCATAACCGGCAATGCCATGTTTCTGGATAAACGCCTCCTCGCCCCGGAAATGGGCCGCAGAAAATTCATGCAAACGGTGCAAAATGGCGCTCCCCTGCGCCCTGAGCGCGGGATCCGGATGGCCCTGTTGGCAGGCTTCCACCACCTCATTGGCCTCCAGGGTCAACAGGATCAGCTGCATATGCTCCTGGTCCAACTGTTCCAACCCGGTGGATTTGATCACTTCCGCCAGGCTGTCCCAGGAGGTGGAGAGGCTGAGCAGTTGATCGGTCCAGTTTTCCAAACGAAAGGAGGTATAATCAACCCGATTGATATGCTCCACCCACCAGTTCATGACCAGCCTTTTCACCTGTTCGGGATCGACCTCCGCGCCCTGGAGAAGCGTGGCTTCCCGCTGTCGCAAGAGGGTCAAAAATTGGCGATGGCTCTCCATCTGTTCCCGCCGGTTGGGAATCTGGTAGCGGGAGATAAAATGTTCCTCGTGCTGAAAATGGGCCTCCGCATAGTGATGGATACGGCGAAGCAGCGCGACGGTCTGATCCCGGAATTCCGCCGTGGAACCGGATTGTCGATACCGTTCGATCCACTCGTTCATCCGCAAGGTGAGCAGCACCAGATCTTTATGTTCCTGGTCAAGGATGTGCAATCCGGTGGGTTTGATGATATCTGCCACATCCTGCCAGCAGGAGGCATGCGTCAAGACCTTGTCCACCCAGTTTTCCAGGCAAAATGTGTCATGATCCACATGATTGATATGATTCACCACCCACTGCAACACCGCCATTTTCAGGGAAAGGGAGACCCACAACCGGCCCTCATGGAAGTCCCGCAGGTAACCATCCACCATGGCCAGAAAGGTTCGATGCTGTTCCTTCTGCCGCTCCAGATGGGGCAATCCATGCAATTGGATAAACTGCTCTTCCCAGGTAAAATGGGTGGCGGTAATCTCCCGCAGGCGCTCCAGCAACCCTGCCTCTCGTCGGATGGTATCCAGATCGATACTGTTGTCTTCAAAGGCGTCGATCAGGCGGTTCAGTTCCAAGGCACTCTCGATCAGGCGACGATGGTCGTCGTCGATACGCTCCACCCCGGTCTGGCGTACCACCTCCGAAATGTTCTGCCACGATCGAGCGGTTTGAATAATCCAGCGGGTCCAGGCCTCTTCTTTCATGGCTCTCTCCCTCCAGGGACAGGGGCAGATTCCGGGCACTCCGGAATCAGGGTGCCATCCCGCAGGGTGTAGCGTTGATCACACGCCTGAAGCAGGGAGGGATTGTCGGTAAACAGCACCAGGGTGGCACGCCCCTTCATGCGTGACAGAAATTGCATAAAAATCAGTTGGCTGTCCTGATCCAGGGAAGCGTTGGCCTTGTCGAACAGGATCACCCGGGGACGCACGACAAAGGCCCTGGTCAGGGCGATATGCTGCACCAGGCCCATGGGCAGATTGGAGGAGGCTTGCGAGGTAATCTCGGTTTCATAGCCCTTGGGAAGGGCGGAGATCTGGGCGTCCAGGTCAAAGAGGGCGGCGGCGTCAAGGGCGGCGGCCCGGCGTTTCATGTCAAACAGGCACAAATTGTCGAGTATGGTGCCGGTGAACAGGGTACCGTACTGGGGCAAATATTCGATGCGCCCCTGCAATTGCCGGTGATCCCAGGCGGCCAGATCATAATCGTCCAGAAATACGCTGCCGGAGGTGGGTTTCAGCAGCCCCATCATCAGGAAGGAGAGGGTGGTGGCCCCCGCCGAACCCATGCAACGGATTCCCACCATGGTCATAGGACGAATCTCCAGGGTAACCCCGGCAATGACCGGCGGAGAACCTTCCCGATAGCAAAAGCTGACCTGGTCCAAGCGCAAGGAACCACGGATGTCAGAGGGGAATGGGGGGGCGTCGGGAGGCGTTGCGGCAGGCAGAGCGGCCAACTCCGCCACCTGCCGACGGGCGATCTCCGCATCGGAGAGACGCAGCCAATATCCCGCCGCTTGCTGGATCGGTTGCATGGCCCGACCGCCCAGCAGGGTGGCGGCGGTCAGCACACCCAGGGTCATGCTGCCGTTCATCACGCTTTCGCCGCCGACGCCGATCAATGCGAAGGTCATGACCTGGCTGAAAAAGGCCCCGGCATTGACCGGCAAGGCACTCCACAGACTCACGTTCATGTTGCTCTCCGCTGCGGTTGCCTGCAGGCGCTCGTAGCGGCGCAACATTTGCTCCTCCATCGCCTGGGATTTCACCAGGTGAATGCCGGAGAGCATCTCAATCAGAAAATTGTAGCGGCGATCATTGATCTCCACCTGTTCCGAGCGGTGTCGGGCAAATTGTTGGCGAAACAGGTAAAAAAAGCCTCCAAACAGGGCCAGAACCCCCAGACAGGCCGCCAGCAGCCTTCCATCCAGGATGCCAATCACCAGGAGGTACAACAAAACAAATGGAATATCGAGAAAAATTTGGAAAATCTGCCCACCATACAGTGCGCGCAGGGTATCGAGGGCCTGAAGCCGTTCCAGATGAACGCCCACGCCGTTGCGTTCAAAAACCGGCAGGGGTGTATCCAGAATTTTTTCCACGGCCTCGCAACTGGCCAAATGTTCAAAGCGGGCCGCCATCCAACCGCTGACGGAGGATCTGGCCAGGCGCAGCAGGTTTTCCAGGAGCACCGCCACCACGCATCCCCCCACCAGCACGCCCAGGGTCGACAGGGTGGCGTTGGGAATGATCCGATCGTATACCTGAATGAGAACGACAGGCAGGGCCAGGGAAAACACGTTGAGCACCAGCGAGGCGGCGAACATATCCATCGCCGATTTCCGGTAATCCGGCAGGGCACGGACAGCATCCCGCCATGATTTTTTTGATGCGACCCGTGACAACAGCATAGGCTTTACCCTGAAGCCGGAATTGAGACACAGGCGGACGGCGATACGGGCCCTCCCTTCCCCACACCACCCGGCACTCATAGACCATAAAACAAGCATGTTCTTGCTTGTCGCGTCCTTGGATTTCCGCTTGTTTCGCTCCAACTTGATTGCTGCACGATGGCTGAAAAGCGGACCGGCAACCAAAGCCAACAACCAGGAGGCCCCCCACCATGGCACAAGGCACATCTCAAAGCGGACGGTCGATGCAATCGCGCCAGGAACGACGGATCAATACCTGTGGGACACTTCGGCACCGACCCGACCCCG
>JADGCE010000110.1 GCA_015229095.1 Magnetococcales bacterium
GTCGTCTGTCTGCCCCTGACCGAGGGGTTGAGGCAAGTGTGCCGCTGCGCGCTACAGACGATCGCGTTAAAGAAGCTGAAAAGGAGCAGGACATGGCGATCATTTTGAACATCTCCCCTTCGGAAAAATTGCTGCAATTCCGGGCCATCGTCCGCGTGGTCGCCAAGACCCATTCGGGCGTGATGGCCAATCAGGTCAAGCAGGTGTTGATGCAAGAAGCGGAGACTCTGGAACTGGATCCCATGGATGTGCGCCGGGTGCTGGGCATGTACAGCTTTGCACAAGAGTCCTGGGATCGCTGGGTCACCGTGACAGAGCACAAGCTGCCCCGCTGGCGGGTCTTGCCCAACCAGCCGGAGCTGGGCACCTACTGGCGGGATCTGCGTACAGACATGGAATTTGTCTGGGTGCCGGGAGGGGAGTTTGAAATGGGCAACCTGCTGGGGGGAGGGTTCGGCAACGAAAAGCCGGTGCATGAGGTCTCCCTGAACGGGTTCTGGTTGGGTCGCTTCCCGGTCACCCAAGAGGAGTGGATCAAGGTGATGGGCAGCAAACCCGACTATTATAAGGAGGGGGAGCGTTATCCGGTGGAAAAGGTCTCCTGGGACGATGCCCAGGCCTTCATCGCCGCCCTGAATGCCGATGAGGAGAGCCGTTTTCGGCTGCCAACAGAGGCCGAGTGGGAGTATGCGGCACGCAGTGGCGGTAAACGGGAGGAGTATGCGGGGGGTAGCGATCCCAACCTGGTCGCCTGGTATGATCAAAACAGCGATGGCGTTGTCCATCCGGTGGGACAAAAGGCTCCCAACGGCTTGGGACTCTATGACATGAGTGGCAACGTGCTGGAGTGGTGCCAGGATTGGTTTCAGGACGAATATTACAAAAAAATCCCCTCCTCCAACCCGAAAGGACCCTCTGACGGCACCTATCGTGTGTTGCGAGGTGGCAGCTGGGACAGTGCTTCCAACTATATCCGTGCCACGGCACGCAACTATTGGGAACCGGACAATCGGGATTTTTACACCGGTTTCCGGGTGTTGCGGACCAGTGTATAACACATGGAAGGGCCGACGCATGGGCATCCATCGAGCATCCTTTTCTTCCTAGGCTGACACGTCATGCAGAAAACGATCCTTCTGGTCGATGATGAGGATGCAAACCTGGAGCTGTTACAGAAGTTGTTGAAAGACGACTATGCCCTGGTGTGCGCCAAAAACGGCCCGAAAGCTCTTGTGTTGGCTGCACAACAACCCGACTTGATCCTGCTGGACATTATGATGCCTGGTATGGATGGCTATGAGGTTTGTCGTCGCCTGAAGGCCAATGAACGGACCAAAAATATCCCGGTTATCCTCGTCGCCTCCAAGCGGGAGATGTCCGACGAGATCGACGGGTTAAAAATTGGCGCGTCGGACTATATTGCCAAGCCCCTGGCACCCCTGGAGGTCAAAGCGCGGGTCAAAACCTATCTGGCGTTGCAGGCCGCCGCCCAACCCGACCAGGATGCCCAGTCGGGATGCACCACCTGCCTCGCCGTCAAGGGCTCCCTCAGTCGTTTGCAAAGTTTGGCGGAAAACCTGCTGAAGGAGAGCACCCTGGCGGCAGAGCACAGAAAAGTTCTCCTGGCCATGCACAATGAGAGCTTTCATGCCCAAAGCCTGCTCCATCTCTCCCTGACGGTGCTCCCCATGGAGCAGGGCAACTATCCTCTGCAAGCGGGCAATCTGGATCTGTTGGCCTTGATTCGCAGCGTGCGCACCCAGTTGGAACCCCTGATTCGCAGCAAAAAATTGACCCTCAAAGTGCAGTTGCAAAGCAAGGCAGAGACGGAAAAGAATGTTTTTATCGTCCGGGGCGAAAAAATGCTCTGTTATCTCCTCTTTTTCAATCTGATCAGGCGGGCCTTGGAAGCGGCGCCCAACGATCAGGTTGTCACCCTCTCCATGGAGGATACCAGCAAAAGCGGCATTATACGGATTCACGACCCAGGCATCATCGCGGCGGGGTTGCGGGAGCAGTTTTTCGCCAAAGAGTCCCATGCGGGCAAACCGCCGGCGGGGATCGGTTTGGATGCCTATACCGCCAAATTGCTCACCGAAATCCAGGGCGGTCGGATTCGCATGCGGGTCGATGAGGCAAAAGGAACAGAAATTGTCTTCTCTCTCCCCAAAGGAGAGACCAGTGAATAGCCTACTGACCATCCAACCGGTCCAGGGCTTCTTCACTGCGCCTTGGGATGTGGCAGGTACCAGAAATGCGTAAAGACAAGATTCTGGTGATCGATGACGAGCAGCTGATCTTTGACTCCATTGAAGATACGCTTGCGGACGACTATGAGCTCTACCACGCACCCAACGGCGCGATTGGTCTGCAGATGCTGGAGCAACATCGTCCCATCCTGGTCATCCTGGATATACGCATGCCGGTCATGGATGGTTTTGAATTTTTGCAGAAGGCCGGCATCTCCGCCGACGATCCCTATTCGGTGATTGTCCTTTCCGGTCATGCCGCCGGTTCGGAGGTCAGTGCCTGCTACGACATGGGCATCACCGCCTTTTTGCGCAAACCCTTCAACATTTTCGAGCTGAAGGGGTTGGTGAAGCAGTGCATCTCCGCGAAAAAGCAGTATCAGGTATTGCTCCATGAAAAACAATACATTCGCGCCCTCTTTGACTATTCCATGGATTTGATCATTGCCATTGACAGCGCCTTCAACATTGTCGATCTCAACCCGACCGCAGAGACACTGTTTGGCATGACCAGCGGAGAGTTGAAAGGCACTCCCTTCAAAAATCTGTTCGCCCACGATGCACAATTCGAGGCCGTTGAGGCCCTGCTCTGCTCCGGACAACCCTTTTCCGATGCCTTATTCCTCTGTGACAGCAGCGGGGAGCACTGTTCGGTGGTCCTGAAGTTTGCTGTACTGCATGACGAATCTGGCAACCCCATCGATGCCGTTGAGGAAGGGGAAAAGCATCGCTGGGAGCGAGCCAGTATTCTGTTGTCTTTCGCAGGACAAGAGCGATGAGCCGGCCCCGCCCCCCTGGGTTTCACCCCCTTTTTTTTTTAGTATTGTGTTGGACCTTCTCCCTGACACTCTCCCTGCAAGCGGAGAGCGGGCGGGATGTGCGGGTGGGCGTTTATCAAAACCGTCCGGGCGTCTTCGTGGCCGAAGATGGCCAGGCTCGCGGTTTTTATATCGACATGCTGGAATCCACAGCAGATGCAGAGGGTTGGCACGTTCAATACATACCGGGCACCTGGCCGGAAGGGTTGGGGCGTCTGGAAAGCGGTGAGATCGATCTGCTGGTTGCCATTGCCCACACGGTGGAGAGGGAAAAAAAATATCATTTTACCAAAGAGACCGTCTTTGCCAACTGGGGGCAGCTCTACGTTAAAAACCCGCAGATTCAATCGGTTCTCGACCTGGAAGGGCGGAAGGTCGCCGGTTTGAAAGGGGATATTTTCACCCAGAGATTCAGCGAACTCATGGAAAGTTTTCATATTTCCATCAATCTGATCGAGACTGCTGAATATACCGACGTGTTGCGCCTGATCGAGGATGGTTTTGTGGAAGCCGGCATTGTCTCCCGCTCCAACGGTATTGTCATCGAAAAAAAGTTTAATGTGTTTCGCAGTCCCATCATCTGCTGCCCCGTCGAGATACGTTACGCCACCCTGAAAGGCAAAAATCAAGAGTTGCTGGATGCCATGGACCGCCATATTGCGCGGCTGCGCCTGGACAAAGACTCCCTCTATTATCGTTCCATGGAACGATGGTTTGGGGGCAGAGGACAGGAGCAGTTGCCGGCATGGCTCTTCTGGCTCTTTGCCATTGTGACCGGCGCCATCGTGCTGCTGGTGGTCGGGGTTGTGATTCTCAGACAGCAACGGCGGTTGATCGAGCAAAAACTGGAGAGCTCCTACGCGGAAAAACGGGCCATGGAGGTCAAGATGCTCGCCACTTCCAAACTGGCCAGCATCGGAGAGGTGGCCACCGGGGTGGCGCATGAGTTGAATCAGCCCCTGACCTATATCAGCACCTTTACACAAAACCTGGAAACCGCCCTGCAAAGCGATTCCGTCAACATTGAAAGACTCAAAAAACGGATCGGCACGGTCAACGAACAGTTTCGCCGCATCGATGAAATCATCCGTCATTTGCAGACCTTTGGCCGCAAGGATGACAGCATCGGCGCCAACAACATGCAGACCATCCAGTTGGCGGAGGTGGTGGAAAAGACCCTTCTGTTCCTGGGGGAGCGCATCCGGTTGCGCAATATTGCACTGGAAAAAATGTTTGAGGACAACATACCTCCCATCGCGGGCAACATGACCAGGTTGGAGCAGATCTTTATCAATTTTTTCCAGAATGCCATCCACGCACTGAACAATCGGGAACATGCAACCATCACCATCTCCATTGCCTACCTGCCGGCAAACAAAAAAATTCAGGTACAATTTTCCGACAACGGCATGGGCATGGAACCCCACGTGCGCAAGAAAATTTTTGAACCGTTTTTCACCACGAAGGGAATCGGTGAGGGAACGGGACTTGGGCTTTCCATCGTCTACGGTATCGTGGAGGAGCATGGTGGCAGCATTACCTGCATCTCCGAACCGGGCGTGGGCACAACCTTTGCCCTCCTTTTCCCGGAGAAACCAGCATGAGCAAGGAGACCATCCTGGTCGTGGATGACGAACAACTGGTGTTTGAAGCCATCGTGGAGACGCTGGGTGACGAATACCGGTTGTATCATGCCAGAAATGGCGTGGACGCCGTCTCGTTGTGCGCGCTCCACAAACCCATTCTGATCATCCTCGACCTGCATATGCCGGTCATGAATGGATTTGAATTTTTACAGCATGTGGGGATCACCCACCAAACCCCCTACTCGGTGATCGTGCTCTCCGGCCATGGTGTCGGTTCGGACGCCCAGCTCTGTTTCAAACTGGGCGTCACCGCCTTTCTGCGCAAACCGTTTGATATCTACGAATTGAAGGGATTGGTGGAGCAGAGCATCTCTGCCAAAAAAAATTATCTGGCTCTGGAAAAGCACCGGAACAATCTGGAAGATATCGTCCGGCAGCGCACAGCCCAACTGTCCGAAAAAGTGGCGATGTTGGAACAGACAGAAGCGGCCCTGCGCGAGGCGATGGGCAACTTGTTGACCATTCGGGTCATACCAGGGGTTTTCTGGCTGCAAATACCAGAGGCCGGCCTGTATATTCTCTGTGGCTGTCCGGGTGAAGTAGTCAAACATTTGATGCGCCAGGGTTTGATCCACAAGGTGGACAAGGGGGGGGTGACCTGCGAAACCGGTCCCAATGTGATTTTACTCTCCGAACTGCTGGTGCAGAATGGCGGTTTTGCCAATCTGGCTGAATTTCCTGTATTGCAGATGCTCTACCGTCAAGGCATGATATTGCCCGGTCATCCCAACAATACGGGGATCAAACCCATGCTGATCGGTGCCCCCGGCCAGGTGCGGGCGCAAATGGAATATATCCATCGGGGCAACGTCGGACTGGTTTCCAAAGAGGAGATCATGGCCTGCGGCGTCGATGAAGAGACGGCCGAGCAGATGATGCGCGTCAAATTGAAATTTGCCTTTGGTTCCATCCGCCCCCCCTCGCAATTGCTGGATACCCTGGATGTGGAGGCGCAACCGGTTCATATCCGCAATGGCGTGACCGTAAGCCGGGTCGGTTTCAACCGCTATCAATTTGCTTTCAAAGGCCGCAGCACCGAGATTGACCTCAATCTGCCCCCCAACACCCTCTATCCACCCGCCTATGCACTGGGACATCACCGTTTTCAACGGCAATATTTTGCCGTGTTGCACCGGGGTGACGGTGATGGCTGGGATGCGACCCGTCCCAGCACCGGCAGCATCATCCTGTTCCAGGGACGCATCTATCTGGTGGATGCCGGTCCGGGGGTGTTTTACAACATGCTGGCTTTGGGCATCGATATCACGGAGGTGGAGGGGATCTTTCACACCCACAACCATGACGACCATTTTGGCGGTTTGCCCGCCTTGATCCATTCGGGTCACCGGCTGAAATATTATGCCACTGCCCTGGTGCGTTCGGCGGTGGCCAAAAAATTTACCGCCCTGATGTCGCTGGCAGAGGAAAAGTTCAGTCAGTTTTTTGAAATTTGTGACTTGTCCTTCGATACATGGAACAATTGCGACGGTCTGGAGGTGATGCCCCTCTACTCTCCACACCCTACAGAAACCAATATTTTTCTGTTTCGCGCCCTGGACGTGCATGGATATAAATCCTACGCCCACTGGTCGGATCTCTCCTCGTTCCGGGTCATGGATGGCATGGTGGGCACAGGCGCAACGGATCTGCCGGCCGCTTTCATGGCAAAGGTCAAGCAGGATTATCTCCGCCCGGCCAGCCTGAAAAAACTGGATATCGGTGGCGGCATGATTCATGGCGTTGCCGAGGATTTTCGTCAGGATCCCTCCGACCGTCTGATTCTCGCCCACGTGGATCGACCGCTGACCCCCCAGGAGATGGAAATTGGCTCCGAATCCTCCTTCGGTGCCCTGGATGTGCTGATTTCCGGGGAGCAGGACTATCTGCAACAGCGGGCCTTCAGTTGTTTGCGCGCCCTCTTTCCCAATGCCAAACCCAGTCAAATCCGTATGCTGCTCAACTGCCCCATCGTCGAATACAATGCGGGCACCATCCTCCGTCGTCCCGGGGAGGATATGGACCGGATGGATATGATTCTGGCCGGTACGGTCGCCTACCTGGAGACCGCTTCCGCCCGCTTGAACCATCTCTCTTTCGGCTCCCTGATGGGTGAAGGGGCCTTGTTCAGCAAGCGGGAAAGCTTGCGGGGAACCTATCGTGCGGTTTCCCATTGCAGCGTCATCCGCTTTTCCAGCGAGCTGTTTCGCACCTTTCTGGCCAACACGCAGGCCCTCCCCCATATGGAGGAATTGCTGGACAAGATATGGTTTTTACGGAAAACATGGTTGTTTGGCGGCCAGATTCCCTTTGTCGCCCTTGGCAGGATCGCCCGTGCCATGGAGAGTCTGGTCCTGCCCGCCGGGGCAACCGTTGCGCTGCCCTGTGAGCCGCATCTGTGGCTGGTGGTCGCCGGTGAGGTGCAACGGCAGGATGCGGGAAACGACACCCATGAGCGGATCAAAACGGGTGAATTTTTCGGTGAGCACAGCTATTTTTCCACGCTGGACTCTCCCTGGAGCTATACGGCCACCACGGATGTTGAACTCTACGGCCTGACGTTACCCGCCCTGCTGGACATCCCCATTGTACATTGGAAATTATTGGAAATTTTTGAAAAACGCAGGACGACGCCCCGCGTCTCCCACCATGCGCAGCCCTAGCGTGCCACCTGGCGTGTGGCGCAGAGGCATACCTTGTACCTGAAGATGAAAAAACCCCTCTCTCACTGGGGCGTCGCCGCCCTCTGTGCCCTCTGGTTGCTGAGCTTCTATAACGGACGCTTCTGGCAGGAGATGTGGCAAACGACGGCAACCTCGGACAGTCGCTGGCTTTTTGTCGCCTCGCTGTTTCTGGTGTTGTTTTTGCTGTTTACCGCTCTTTTAAATCTGCTGAGCCTGCCCGGCTTTTTCAAGCCACCGATCATTTTCCTGCTGCTCCTGTCCTCTGTTTCGGCCTATTTTGTAAACACTTATGGTGTATACATCAACCGTGACATGTTGCACAATGTGTTTCTGACGGACCTGCGGGAGGTGCGGGATCTGCTCTCCCCCTCCCTCTATCTCTACCTGCTTTTTTTGGGCATTTTGCCCGCCCTGCTGCTGGCGAGGCTACCCATGGCACCCCTGCCCTGGAGGGGTTTGCCGCGCCGGTTGTCGATCTCTTTCCTGTGTGTCGTGGCGGCGGTCGGCGTGGTTTACGGGCAGTTTGCCCACTATGCCGCCTATTTTCGCAACCATCGGGAGAGTCGCCACCTGTTGGTTCCTGTCAATACCCTCTATGCAACCGGGGGATATTTGAAACAGAGGTATGCCAAGAAAGGGCGGCCTTTCGAGAAAACAGGGGAAGATATCCACCGCCGCATCCAGCCGCCTCAGAGCAGCAGAAAGCGGGTTGTGGTTTTGATCGTGGGGGAGACAGCGCGGGCGGCCAATTTTCAACTGGGGGGGTATGGGCGTCCCACCAATCCCCAATTGAGTCAAGTGAAAAATCTGGTCTATTTTGATCAGGCGACCTCCTGTGGGACGGATACGGCCACATCCTTGCCCTGCATGTTTGCCTATGCCACGCGGGACACCTACGATGCCGACCGGGCGCACCATCGGGAAAATCTGCTGGATGTGGTCAAACGGGGTGCCATTCGCGTGGTCTGGCTGGACAATCAGGCGGGGGTTGGCTGCAAGGGACTCTGCAACCGTGTGGAGCACCAGGAGTTGGCCCGCGCCAATCGACCGGAATTTTGCGACGACCAGGAGTGTCACGATGAAATCCTGGTGCAGGCTCTGGCAGAGGTTTTGAATGAGCCCGCACAAGAGAGCTGGATTGTCCTGCATCAGATGGGCAGCCACGGCCCGGCCTACTATAAACGCTATCCCAAGGCGTTTCAGCGTTTTGAGCCGGTATGCACCACCCCGGAGTTGAACAACTGCACGCAATCGGAGATTGTCAACGCCTATGACAATACCATTTTGTATACCGATCATGTGGCGGCCGGGGTCATCCGCCTGTTGCAGAGCCGCCAGGAGCAATGGGCCGGCATGGTGCTGTATGCGTCGGATCATGGAGAGTCTTTGGGAGAAAAAAATTTATACCTGCATGGCATTCCCTACCGCATCGCCCCCCGGGAACAGACCCATATTCCCATGCTGATGTGGTTTTCCGACGCCTATTTGAGCGATTATCATCTGGATCCGGGCTGTCTGTTGCGTCAGAAGGGCAAGCCTGTGAGCCATTTCAATCTGTTTTCCACCATCCTGGGGGCCTTTGATCTCGGCAGCAGCACCTATCATCCTGAGCAGGATATTCTGGGGCCCTGTCGGCAAGTGGC
>JADGCE010000111.1 GCA_015229095.1 Magnetococcales bacterium
GTTATGCCGCAAAGGGCACCCATTCAGGGCCCACGGTCACCCAGAAACCACACACTATCCAGGTACTGCAACATGCTCCCCCCTGTCGTCTCATCCCCGGCCCCCCTGTTGTCCCCGGAACAGGTGAAAAAGCTGGAAAAAATGCAAAAAGAGTTGACAGCCTTGCAGTCAGCCATCGAAAATTTGCAGGGCAAAAGTCCCTATGAGGTCGAAGGAAGAATCCGGCAATTCCAGGAGAAAGAGGCTGAAATTAAACAATTTATTCGGGAACTCGGCCTGTATTAGAGAGAGGTCATGGTGGGTCGTATTGCAGAACCCCGGCATGCTATTCCTCCTCGTCGGTGGCTGATTTTTTCGGATAGCCCCGCACAAAAAAACGAACCGTATCGACAGCCTGTGCCTCCTCGTCTATCAAGGCCAACTGGTGGTAGCCCGGCGCGAGCAACCACCCTTCTGCCGGATCCAAGGGTTGGTCGTCCATCTGCCAGCGCAACGTCTCACGCATCGGCTCCATGCGGACCAGCAGTCGCTGCTGCTCCGCAGGAATATCCGGGTCCATGGCCAGAATGGTACTCGCCTGGGGGTAGAGAATGCGCGGGGGACGGGAATCGGCATCCACCAACGAGACGTGCGTCATCTCGGTGCCCGTCACAAACCACTCCGAACGCGGGGGTTCCAGCGGAGGAGTGAAATCTGTCTCCCTCTGTGTCACACCGGCGGGTATCGACAGGGCGGTCTGTCGGGCATCCGCACCCTCTGGATGCAGATAGGTCATGATCTCCAACCATGCCGGCGCAGCACCCGACACACCCGACACATCCCGCATGGGCTCCCCATCAAAATTGCCGACCCATACGCCCACGGTATAGTGCCGGGTAAAACCCACACACCAGTTGTCCCGCATCCGCTTGCTGGTGCCCGTCTTGACGGCACTCCAGAAGGGAGTGACCAGAGGGCTGTCCAGGCCAAAGGTGGCACTGCGGGCTGCCGGATCGGCCAAAAGATCGGCGACAATGAAAGAGGCTGGTGCAGAGAAAAGCCGGCGGGGCTCCGACGCAGGGGGGGTGGACAGCAGTGTCAAGGGGGTGAACAGGCCGCCATTGGCCAGGGTTCGATAGGCGTTCACCAGTTGCCACAAGGAAACTTCCACCGAGCCCAGTGCCAGGGCATAGCCATAATCCACCCCCTCTGCCCGCACATGGGTCAATCCGAGCTGCTGCAAACGCGCCACGAAGGGGTTCAAGCCGGTCAACATAAGGGTCCGCACGGCGGGTATATTGAGGGAGGCGGCCAGAGCGGTGCGCACACTGACCCAGCCACGAAAGCGGCGGTCATAGTTTTGCGGCTGATAAGAACCCCGTTCGGTGCCCACCTCCACGGGACTGTCTTCCAGCAGAGAGGCCGCCGTCAACCAGCGTTGCTCCAGGGCCAGTTGGTACAAAAAAGGCTTCAGGGTGGAACCGGCCTGACGGGGGGCCTGCACGCCATCCACGGCACGCACAGCGGGCCCCGCATGCCCCACATAGGCCAGCACCTGGCCACTGGCATTGTCCACCACCAATGCTGCCCCATCCTGGACGTGCTGGTGCTGCAATTGCTGCAACTGCCGGTTCAATACATCCAGGGTGAAGCGTTGCAATGGGCCATCCAGGGTGGAACGAAGCACCGTATGCCCATCGGCACCGGGCGATTCTGCCAACAACCGCTGCGCCACATGGGGTGCCCAGGAAGCCTGCAAGCGCAGCGGGGCAAGGGCGGTTGCCAAGTGGCGATCAGCCAACGCCCGCAGTGAGTCACAGGGCAGATCGGGAGCATGGCGGCGGGCCAAGGCACAGGCCCGTGTCGCTGCCTTTTCTGCGCGGGCGTTGGGGGAGCGGACCAGGGCAACCAACAGCAGGGCTTCAGCACGCTCCAACCCGGAGGGTTGTTTGTCAAACAGCCCCCGGCTGGCCGCATGAATGCCCTGCAACTCGCCGCGAAAGGTGACCAGGTTCAGGTAAGCCTCCAGAATTTGCGCCTTGCTCCATCTGTTTTCCATCTGCCAGGCGGCCCGCATCTGCGCCCATTTCATGCGCCAGGTACGGCGTCCGCCGCCGGGGCGGAGCTGGGGATCCAGCAGCGCGGCCAACTGCATGGTGAGGGTACTGGCACCACGGTATACGCCTCGAACCAGTCGATCCCTGATGGCTCCCAGCACCGACTGCCACGCCACCCCGTCATGCTGCCAGAAATGACGATCCTCGGCCGCCAGCAGCAGCGGCACCAGGGCCACGGAAATGCTCTCCAGGGGGCTCCATGCCAATCGACGACGATGGGCATCCACCCGCACCTGCTGCAGGGGCGCACCCTGACGATCCAGAAGCAGGAGATCGCTGGTCGCATAAGCTGCCCGCACCTCTGCAAAAGAGGGTATTTCGGCACGGGCCGACCAGGGAACCAGGCACAGCCCCATCAAGCCGCAAACGAGAGACCAATGGCCAAAACAACGATCAAAACCCTTCATGGCAGCACGGTCAAGCTTTCCAGGGGACTCTCTCCGAACAGCTCCGGGGCATACATGGCCTCCACCCGGGTGGACGGCAACCGGAATTGACCGGGATTGTTCAAGCGCAGGGTATACTCCAACTGCCACCTGCCTTTGGGCAGCCACTCATAATAGGCACGGAAAGCGTCAAAACCCCGCTCTTCAAACGTGGGCTTGCTCCCTGCGGCAGAACCCTCCCCCTGGGTGAGAATCCAGGAATCCTTGCCGGAACCACTGCCGAGAATGGTGCTCCCTGCCGGAATGGGATCATTGACCACCACCCAGCTCATATCGGTTTGGGCCTCCATTTCCAAACGGACCCGCAGCAGATCCCCCCGACTCCAAACCCCCTCCACCTTGCGTTCGATGGGCAGCAGGCTGCGCTGAATGCGATAGCCGCTGAACAGGGGCTTGGTCAGGGGAATGGCGGCCCGGCTCTGTACGGTCAGCCAGGGACGGCCCAACCCCTGGTGCAGCAGGGAGAGCTTTTCCGGCCCCGATGGCCAGGGCAGATCCAGGGTGCCACCCTGAGGGTTGCGGGTCCAATCCTGTCGCTGCACCTGCCCGGCCAGCTGGGCCCTGCTCTCTCCCGACACGGGGATCTTTTCAAAGTGTTCCGAAAATTTTTGCATGGCCACGACACCCCAGGCATTGGCCGTGGAGGTGCTCCAATGCCCTTTCACCTGGCGGGCCAGTGCCCCACGGGCCAGACGCGGCATATCCTCCGCCCACGATTTGTCCTGCAGAAGGGTCAAAAGCATGCGATTGGCATTGCTCTCCTCCGATACCATCATCCACCAGAGCGCGTCGCTCTCCCGACTGGTCAACCCCATGGTACTGCCCTGCAACGACAGCCGGCTGCGCAGTTGTTCTCGTGCCTTTTGGCCAAGGGCCACCCGCTCAGGCCAAGCGACTCGATTCAACAGGTTGATCCAATCGAGCAGTGCCGAAGCAGGCCACAGGTCGGGTTCCACGGGGATACTGGTCAGGAGTTCGGATGGGATGGCCTCATAACGTGAGAGGGCCTCCAGGGCTGCCAGTTTGCGCAGCATCAGACCGGCCACGGGCCGTGACGGCACCTCCGGTCGCTGCAGGGTGCCTTTGACAAAGCTGAACAGCCCCTTGACCATCTTCTGGCGCAGATCTGCCGGCACAGACCAGCCCGTTTCATGGGCAATGGCCAGCACATAGGCGGTGAGCACATCGCTGCCCTGGGCAGAGGATGGAAAATATTTGGCCAATCCATCCGCATCCAGAAAGGCTGGCAGGCTCTCCATCAGGGGTTGCCAGGCCGTTTTCTCCTGCAGGGCCACCGCCTTGGAAACACGTTGCTCCAAACAGCTGTAGGGATAGTCCGACATGTAGGCCCGAACCCCATCGAGTGTACCCGCCAGGCGCTCCTGCAACTGGACACGAATGCCACCCTGATCGGCCAGGGCGGCGGGAGGTCGCTCCACCAGGATCTCCTGCGGCTGATCCAACGCACTCAGGGTGGATTGGATGACCTGGACCCTCTGGGCGGGTTGCACCGCCTGTTTGACCAACAGGCGATCCTCGGCGCCCTCGGCAGCCGCATGGATCTCCCATTGCAGCGACTGGCTGTTATCGGGCACGGTGACCTCCCAGGCAATCTCCTGCCCCTCTCCCGGCGCCAGGGTTTGGGTGATGGGAGAGAGGGTCGCCCTGGGTGGAGGGGGATCAGAAGCCCGGCGCGGCTGCGCCGTCAGGGTGGCGTTGACGGTAACCTGCAAGGGACGCTCGCCGCCATTGCGCAGGGTAAATCCCGCCCGGAAGCGATCCTGTTCCCGTACCAGAGGGGGCAAGCCGGCGTGGATGGCCAGCTCCTGTGCGGTGCGGAATGAGGTAAATCCGCTGCCAAACAAAGATTCCCCGGCACTGGCCACGGCGACCACCCGGAAGGAGGAGAGGGCATCCTGCAACGGGATGGGCACCTGGGCCTCTCCCTTGTCATTCAGTTTGACCCGCCCCTGCCAGAGCAACAAAGGCTTCAGCAACTGTCGACCGGCGGGCATGCGTCCGCCGCCCCCCCCATGGCTGACACTTTTCAACCCATAATGGCGACGTCCGATCACCCGTCCCATGGCCGTTGCGGTGGTCACATGAAAGGCGCGGGGTTGCATCATCGAAGCCAACAGATTCCAGGAATCATTGGCCCTCAGCTCCAGCAAACCCTCGTCCACAACCGCCATGGCCAACTCGGCATTCTTCGGCAGGGTTTGACCATCCGGTGGGGTGACCCGGATGGTGGCGAGGGCACTCTCCCGCACTTTGTAGACCGGTCGGTCGGTGTTGACCCGCACCTGCAGAGCATGTTCCCGCCAGCCGACCTTGAGCTGGGTATAGCCCAGGCGGAAGGTGGGCTTGCCCAGATCCAGCATGGCCGTGGGCGCCACATCGGTTGTGCGCCCACGCACCGCCATGGCCGAGATGAATACATTCGGGGCATAACGGCCCTGCATGGGTATCCGCAGGGTTGGATCGTGACCCTGCAGGGTCCGAATGAAATGCTCCACCACCCCTTCCCGCTCCACGGTCACCAACACCGTTGCCTCAGGAAAAGGCATGCGCACATGCAAAACAGCCTCTTCGCCCGGTTCATATTGATTTTTTTCCGGCAACAGATCCATGCGATTGTTGTTTTCCACATCGAACCACCACCGTTTGTCCTTGGCAACCCAGGCCGACACATGGGCATAACTGGCCCGCTGCTGGGCATCCACGGCCCGCGCTTGGAGAATGATTTGCCCGGACAGGGGAGATTGGCCGGTACACAGAAGCCGTCCCATCTTGTCGGTCATTCCGGAGCAAAACTCGGAGACCGGCTTGACCTGCAAGCGATGTTCGTAGGCATAAAAGCCACCGATCAGGCGTTTCCGGTGCGACAGATATTTATGTTCCAGCAGGTTGACCGTGACAGGCACCTGGGCCAGGGGTTGGCCATGGCGGTCCAGGGCGACGACGTGCAGCTGCAGTTCCCCGGCATTGGAGGCCCAGCGTTCCAGATTGACGCCCAGCACAACCTGGGAGGGCAGCCAGGTGAGGCGACTGGAAGAGGTCAGCCGCTCCCCATTGCTGTCCTGATATTCCAACTCCGCCCGCAGCTCCTGCGGGGTGTCGGACCCTTCCAGACCCGGAATGACGGCACGCATCAGGCCGGCTGGATTCAGGGTCAAGGATTGTACGGGCAAGGTACGCACCGGCTGCGCCGATGCTTCGCTCCGCTGACCATCCCCCGGCGCACTGGCACTCGCCTCCCAGGGATTGGTGGGTGCCTCCCTCATCCCCTCCTTGACCCGGCCATTGGCAAACTCGAAAGCATCATATCCGTCAAATTTCAAGGTGATCGGGCGCAACACGCCCCGCAGTTTGACCGGCACGGCACCGACACTGCCCCCGGAAAGGGGGCTCAACTGCAGATCAAAGGCCATCTGCGCCGGGGCGATCGCCTCCGGCTGTACCGGCTGGATGGAGGCCCGCAAGGTAGGCATGCGGAACGCCTCCACCCAAAATTGTGCCGATACCACCTCCTGCACAGGAGCACTGTCAGGGATGGGCAGCAGCACCTGATAGTGGCCCAGTCTGGCCTCCTTGGGCAGTTGCCAATGGTTTTCTGCGCTGTACAGCTCATTCCAGTCGAGGGCAAACTCATACTGCTGGCCACTGCCGCTATGCCGAATGATACCCTTGCGCGGCAGTTGCGCCGTCGTCGGGTAGCGCAGACCGGCTTCCGAACTGTGGCGGGCAAAATGTTTCATGGAAAGGCTCTCTCCGGCCCGCAGCAGGCTGCGATCCAACACCGTACCGAACAGGGCAGCCGGGGCCTTGTCGTCGTTGAAGGGCAGGTTGAAATCGAACGGGGAGATCCCTTCGTCCCAGGAGGAGAGCAGGAAAGAGCTGTCATCCCCGGCACGGACCGTCACCAGATAGCCTGAATAACGGTGCAAAGGGCATTGGGGCAATGTACGGTCAGGAGGAAGGGGTTGTGCAATGGTTGCGACACCTTGGGAGTCTGTGCGTCCGGAAAAGAACAGTTTCCCATGACAGTCACTGACGGTCACCTCGGCGTTGGCAACCGGTTTGCCTTGATCCAGGGAGGTCACCCAGACCAGAGAGTGCTGCCGTCCCCTTTTGAAGTGGGGGGAAAGGTTGGTCACCACGACTGCCGCTTGTGCAAAATAGCGTTTATTATCCCCGTGCAACTCGGCACCCAACCGATCGCTGGCCAGCTCCACGACATAAAAGCCCGGTTTTTGAAACGGGATGCCCAACACCTCGAAGGCCTTTTTACCGCCCGGTTTGGGCAGAACAAAGGTTTCCAGCGACTCGTCATCGGGTTGCAGATGGGCAAAGAGGGAGCTCTCCCCAGGACGCACGGCGGGGGTTCCTTCTGATGCCTCTCCGCTGTGTCCCCTTTTGGCAGCATGCACCTGCTCTATCCATTCCAGAAAGGCCACAGGCGTCTCCACCCGCAAACGGCGACCGCGCAGCTCGACAGGTGCATCGGCCTCTGCGGATACCTGGACGGGCTGCCCGTCGACCGCCCAATTGTCCACGACTCCGCCGGCCTCAGGCTCTGCCGAACCGGGATCATCTGCATCCAGCGGCAGGATGGCCTCCAGATCACGCACGGTCACGGGCAACATGGCCTCCCCATTGGCCTCAATCAGGCCAAAATCCCCCGCAAATTTGGCCAACGAAGGGATGCGGTCCGTCTTGACCGACAGGGTGATCGGCTCCCGGTCGATCTGTTGGCCCCCCTCTTCCCCATGGGCATCTGCGGGAATTTCTATGGTAAAGGTACTTTCCGCCGGAAATGGTCCGGGAAAGGAGAGGGCATGCACCTTGGGAGGTGGCACAGAGCCATCCGACTCTGGTACTTCCTCCTGGTCCACGCGGGAGGGATAGAGTGTGCCATCCGGGCCCTGGAGACGAATCTGCCGGGCAGCCGTCCAGGGAATGGCCTCGGAAAACTCCAGTTGAATGGGAAGGATCGGCACACATTGGGCGTTTTTGTTGTGGCGCGTACACTGTACAGTCGCGGAAAAGGGGGCGCGAACGTTATAATTCAGCCGTTGTGGCTGGATACGCCCCACCCCGGCGGTGGAGCGTATCCCCTTGCCCCACACCACCCCGACTTTTGCCCCTTTTGGCAGCGGTCGTTGACATTGGGCCACGAGGATGGGCGAGTCCTGCCAGTCGAGCAAAGCCAACAGTTTGTCCAGATAACTGCCCTGTTTGGGCAGCCTGTCGCCATACATCTCTCCCCACCCCCGATCAAACTTGCCCTTGAAATAGAGGTTCAACAGGCCGGGGTAGCCTTCCAGCAGGCTGGGACTGGCCTGCCTCAACGCTTCCAGTCGTTCCTGGCCTGTCAACAGGCGCATCTTCACCTTTTCTCCGATCCCTTCGATATCGCAGTAGATATTCTCTGGAACGGAAGACCAATCCACCGGCGCATTCAGGCCAAGCACAAACAATTGTTCTTCCGATATCGAGCGCCGATCATCAGGCAGGGAAAAAATGATGGCAGGGCCACCGGTTGAAAGCGTGTAGCGCCCTTCTCCCACCACGGGCGTGCCATTCAGGGATTGCAATCCGGGGCGTTGGGTAAAGGTGCAGGAGAGACCTGCCGGCAGGATGCGGTCAAAGGTGTAGGTCCAGTTGCGGTTGTCGCTCCATCCGCCCTGACCGGGCTCTGGACACTCTACGACGAAGGGAGCCGCATGGCTGGGAGAACCCAGGGCCACCATGGGTTGGCTGAAGCGAACCACCACCTGTCGCACCGCCTTTGCCACCCCTTGGGGTGAAAAGGAGAGTATTCTGGTCGATGGCTCCGCTGAACTCTGTGGGTCCGCTGGCCCGGAGATCAACAAGCCAAACAGGAGCACCACTCCGATCCAGCACCGCACCATCCATCTGCGGTCTACGGCAGGAGGCACAAGTCCATGGCGCACGGGGATCTCACCTTCCGAATGGTTGAGCAGGAAACGGCTGCAAGGCTACAGCATCGGGCGGCAAACAGCAAGAATCCCTGCCACGTGGACGGTGGTTCAACTTCCCGACCGAACAATGAGAGTTCCCCCGCTCCCAAATCCAACGCCAGCCATTCTGACGGAATCGACTGTGGTTTGACAACATCTATCCAGGGAATCCGATTAGGCTCTGGCACATCGAGACCGGGGATGTCCCGGAGGCTGTTGAAATTCGGGGCGGGTGAAAGTCATCCTATGCCACCTCCTG
>JADGCE010000112.1:0-8256 GCA_015229095.1 Magnetococcales bacterium
GCAACGCCGGTTTGCTGTTCAAGGGGTGGCATCCGATCCAATCCAGCGTGGTGAGCGGGGTGTGAGGATGCCCGCCACCACGCTGACCGGCAGAGATTCCCCCCACATCAAGTAATTGCATGCATCACAATAAGTAATATTACCTAAACACCTACACTGCCCGCATAAGATTACGCTAATAATATATCGACGATAATTATTTACAATTTTACAATGATTTGCATCAATTGGAGGTTGGACAAAATAAAGAGACTTGACACTTTTTGTATATCTGTTATAGATTACAGGTACTTGTATGACACTAATAAAATATTTTTATCCAACAATCACGATTGCCTGAGAATTTTTTTGCACGTATGAAATCGAGATGGGTTGTTGTAGGGGATCTCTGAGCGGTCTCTCTGTACGGTGTTGTGGATGAGTTATGGACAAAGTGTTGTCCACGGGTTGCGCACGGATGGCCCTGAGCGGGCTGGAGGGCTGTGCGTTTTTAAAAATCTCTTTGGTGATAATAAAATGAAAAAATCGCATACTGTTATCCCTCTGCTTGCCGCCCTGTTGCTGACCGGTTGTGGCGTGCCCCGATCCATGGGGGTCCGGTCCGGGGTGGATCCCGAACGCCAGGATGAGGATGTACGTTTCCGCACCACTTATTACATGCGCATTATCGATGTCTGTGAAGAGACGCCTATCGTGAAAGTGGCGCAGAAAAAGCTTTCTACATCAAAACAACTGACAGCAAAGGAGAAGAAGGCTGCTCAGAAGGCTCTACGAGCGGCTGTCCCACCGACTGCAAAACAGACTGTGCTGTCCGATTCTCTGTACCGCTTCCGTATGACCGGCAAGTCAGGTGCCATGTCCACAAAAGTGCTCTTTGAATCAGGCACCCTCCCCAAGGATGTGATCGATCCCCTTTCCGATGCAGGACAAAAAATACTCTCCCACACGGTGGAGGGTCGTGCTGGCGTCGTGCAGAGCGATGCCAAGGGTGACGTGGTGGCCAAAAACCTTGCCGTGGATCAGGCGACCATCAAGCATTTGACCATTGAATCCATTACCGATTCAAAGGGCAATCCCATCAACCTGAGCGCCTTGCCTGCTGCCAAGCCCCAGAAGAGCTGTCCGACCGGGGTGGCACTGAAGCGGCAGTTTCAACTGCTCGGTCCACATGGCTATGCTCCTTTCGATGAAAATAAACGCCTGGTCATGGCCCTTTCCTCGGACGCATCACCCTTGATTGGATCGTTGACGCAGCTCCATGAATACAAACAGGGTGCCGGCAGTGAGCAGGCCATTGTCACCAAAGAGCAGGTGACCCTCTTCCGCGCGCAGTCGGTCGCCATGGAAGAAATGGCATACATTGGCAAACGAAGTCCGAATCCCATCGAGAAGATACTGAACTCTTTCAACGGGGCGGACTGATCGCTGAACTGTGCGGACCATGCCTACTTCGACCATTCTTGTCATTAAGGAACGTTCCATGATTGACCGTATACGTTTGGGCTTGCTGCTCATCTTTTCCCTGGCCCTGCTCTCCGCCTGTGCTCCGGCGGCATCCATGCGGGTGGATGTCGATGTTTACAAAGGGCCTTTGTCAAAAAATATCAACCTGCAGTGGGGTGAACTGCTGGGAGTCGTGATCGAAGCAGAGGAGGGCTTTATAAGGCATTGCCGCAACTATGGTCTAACTGCATGTTCTGAACACGAGTCGCCCAGTGCGATTCCTTCTATCGGTTGTGCGGAAAATAGCTCTGGAAGCATAATAAAAAACAGAACCAACGCGCCTTATAAAAACTTTAAGATGTCTGAACATCTTGATAAAAGTGCTGAGCGACTTATCCACGAAAGTGCAGAAAACTTCCAAAAGGATTTGCATGCGTTGCAATCAACACTCCTCTGCACAGACAGCACAGACAGCACAGACAGTGATGAAGAGAAGGCGGAGAAGGCCCTCGCAAGGAAAAAAGCCGCGCTCGTCGAAGCCGGTGCGTTGGCAGTACAGATGAAGACGGTGGCAACCCAATTGGCGGGTTATTTCCTTATGGATGACTTTCCGGAAATGCACGGAAAAATCTCCGCTTTTTCCCACATGACTGATGAATATGCCACACAGATTTATGCCCGTACCTCTGCGTTGTCTTTGCAGGAGTTGGATGATGTTCACCGCACACAGGTTCCGCTGAGCATACTGGTCGGCGATGCCCGTGCCACAGATTTTGCGAATCTCTATGCGTGGAGCGATCCGAGTATTTCCGAAGATAAAAGGGCGGATCCTGTACGCATGTTTGAGCGTCTTTATGCCGATCATTATTGGTCAAATATCAATACCGTCCATGCTACCGGGTTGGACAAAACCCAGATCGCCTTTGTGCGGGACGAACTCGGCAACTGGGATCTCAAAAGCTTTGCAAGCGATCCATCCGAGTTGGTGAATGCCTATCGGAAAATGGCCCTGACCGGCATTACGGCGGCCACAGATGCCATCGCCGCTTATATGACTGCCGGTGCCTCTGCGGCTGGCAAGGATGTCAGTAAGCTGTTGACATCGGTCAATACGCTGATGGAACCCAACAATCCCCAGGCAAAATTTGTTCAGAATGCAGCCAACACACAACGCCTGCGTGCGCAGAAGGAACTGGAGACGTTGCGCGATGAAAACAAGGATGTTGCCTGTGACAAAGCCGAAATGGCAGGACGCTGCAAGGAAGCCATCGAGAAGGCTGTGCAGATTCTTGCAAAATATCATGTGGCACTGGACACCCTGAGCAGCAAACCAGTCACACCGGCCTTGCCAACAGTTCTGCCGGCTGTGCCGACAGCTCTACCGGCTGTGCCGAAACCGTAAAAAACGGTTCTGTCTGCCGCGTCGACCGTCAGTGATTTTCCGGCGATGCCGTGGGCGGTTCCAGCAGCCGTAATATTTTGCGATGCAGCGTGGCACAGGGCAGTGTGTGCCACGCTGCACGCGGAAGCCAGCGCACTGTTTGATAACCCGCCTCGTTCCCCACTCCCTCCCCCTCCTCCCCCAGCCATTGGCAAACAAACGGGTAAAGCGTCAGATGAAAATGGGTAAAGGTGTGCTGCACCGGGGGCAGGGGTTGGGGAAGGGTGGTGTGCAGATTGAACCGTTGCGCGATCCGCTGCGCAACGCTTTGTGGCTCCAGGGGCAGCATCTCTGCATCGTCCATTGCCAGGGTGGGAGGCTCCCACAACCCCGCCAGCAATCCCTGGGCAGGTCGCTGACAGAGCAATAGTTGCCGGTTTTTATCAAAAATCAATGCCGCCACCCCCCTGCGACGGGGCTTGCCGGGTCGAGGAACCACCACCGGAAAGGAGGCGACAGCCGCCAATCGGTGCGCTTGACAATGCTCCTGCCAGGGACAGCGGAGACAGTCCGGTTGGCTGCGAGTGCACAGTGTGGCTCCCAGATCCATGATGGCTTGCGCGTAGTCCCCTGGCCTTTGACGGGGGGTCAACTGGCGGGCCACGCTCCACAACACCTGCTGCGCCCTGCTGCTGTTCAACGGGTGCGGAAAAGCCAACAAACGGGCCAAGACCCGCTTGACGTTACCATCCAGAATGGCGTGGGGCTGGTCGCGGCCAATGGCAAGGATCGCCGCTGCCGTGCTGGGCCCGATGCCCGGCAGTCCCAACCACCCCTCCAACTCCTCAGGCAGTCCCCCTCCCCGTGCGACCAATCGTTGCGCAGCACGATGCAGGTGCTGCGCCCGTCGATAATAACCCAGCCCTTGCCACGCCAGCAAAACGGCCTCTTCCGTGCTCCCGGCCAAGCTCTCTACCGTCGGAAAACGGGCCAAAAAACGGGGATAGTAGGACAATACCGTTGCCACCCCGGTCTGCTGCAACATGATTTCCGACACCCACAACCGATACAGATCCCGTTCTCCCCGCCAGGGCAATTGCCGCCCCTGCCGATCATAAAAGCCCAACAATTGCCCGGCCATCCTCACACCATCCAGCTCCCCTACTCCCGCCATGGCGTTCCCTCCCCACGGCGGATGTATTCAAAGGTGGCTCGAATCGTCAACCGTTCCAGGCTCCAATCCTCTGGAAAGGGCATGAAAGGGGCTATTTTGTGTACCGCATCCAATGCCGTATCATCGAGTATGGCCGCATTGGAAGAGCGGATCACCTGTGCGTTCAACAATTGACCATCGCGCTGGATGGTAAAGGTCAGGGTAACATTGCCCGATAATTTATTGCGCTTGGCCTCGGCAGGATAGATCCAGGCCGCTTCGATGCGCTGTTTGACATGGGCAAAATAGGAGGCGTAGCGCACTTGACGGGTATTGAGATCCACCACCTCTTCTTCCCGCTGCATGGAGCGACTCTGGATGGCTCGGTTGAGATCCCAACGAGACAAATTTTCTACCGAAGGGGTCAGATTCAACTCCGCTGGTGGCGTATTACTCGGCTTGCCAGGCCTGCTTTTGCTGGGCGATTGGGCCTGGTGCCGCCTGGGTTGTGGAGACTCCTGCTCCGGGGAATGGCTCTCCCGGTCGCTGCTCTCGACAGCGTGTGGCGATGGCAGCGTCGCCTGGGGGGCGATTGTGGCGGGAACAGGCTGCTCATCCGGTTGGGGAGAGAGAGGCTTGGCCACAGCGGCTTTTTGCAGAGGTTTGGGCTGTGCCGGTCTGGCCATGGGTTTGGGAACGGCGACAGCCTCGACCGGAACATTCGATGCCTCCGTCGCAGAGGCCATCGGGGCCGGGGTCGGGAGAGCCGGTATGTTGGGCGGCATGGCGCGCCCGGATTGCGCCCTCTGGTTGGCCTCAGCAACCGCATCAACCTGTTCTGGCTCCGGTTCCGGTTGGGGGGGCAGGGTGATCAGGTGAACCATGGTCACCGGTTCCGCAAAGTCCGGCACAGAGGAGTCCAGTGTCCACCAAACGATCCCCAAAGGCAGCAACAGGTGCATCAGTATGGCAAGCCCCAGGGAGAGGATAAAGCGTTTTTGACGGGCATTCATCTTTTCTCTCCCAACAGGGTAAAGCGCGCCAACCGTTCCAGGATCAAAAAGGCCAGAAGGCCATTGATGATACCCGTCGCCCAAGCCCCCAGCAAAAACCAAGGCAGCGCGAGAAAAATACCCGCGTGTCCGATAATCAAAAACCATGCGCACAGCACCTGGCAACTGATATGGGCCATGGAGGCCAGCAGAGAGACCCCCACGACGCCAAAACCGCCCAGAACACGCCTCTGTGCAGAGGGTTCTGCGGTACAGGAGGAGCGCCCGGAGAGCAACCCCAGGGTAAGCACAGCGCCCATGGCACCTGATACACTCAGAAAAAAAGTGGGAGACAAAAAGGTTCCCAAAGCGATGGAACCCACCAGTACCCGAATCAGAGCAACCCCGGCAGCTGCCTGCCAGCCCAGCCGAAAAAAGGCTACCAAGGTAAAGGTGTTGGCCAAGCCCGGTTTGAACCAGGGGCCCAGACCGGGCAAAGCGGCTTCCAGCAGGTGGGTGCCCACAGCGGCCGCTGCAAGATAGGAGATCAACAACTGCCGACGGGGTTGGGGAATGGCGTCGTTGTCGCTCATCGGCTGATGGCATCCAAGCCGTTCGTTGACGTTTGGGCGCCGTTTTCTCCGGTCACGCGGAGCAGGATATCACAGGGCACGCAAGCCACCATGGCACCGGCACGAGATATCCAGCCACTGCGGGTTCCGATCATACGCGGGCTTGCATATTCCAACAGACGCACCCGACCCTCCTGCACCTGCACAGCCACTTCACCCAACGCTCCCTGCACCTTGACCACCTGATTGCGGCTCAATGGCAGGCGCAACACAATCTCGTTATGCCGCTCGACAATGACCTCCTCCCCAGCCGGGCGCCGAAACAGATAAACGGCCAAACTGCCAATCAGCAGCGCACTCAGCAGGATAAGCCAGCGATCCGACAGCGTGGTTGCCCGCCACAACAGGGCATTTTCTTTATTGCTCACCATGATCCTCTGTCGTGGTTTGCCCAGGCCGAAGGCTCCAATTCCGGAGGGGGGGAAGAGAAGCGGCGGCGGTATGCGGCTTATTGCGGCACGCTCAGCCACTCGCCGACAAATCCGGCGGAACGGATGGGTTTGCCCTCTTCGGTAATCAGCAGAGCAGCACTGCCTGGAAAATGGCTCAGCAGGGAGAGCCCCTTTTCCGCCCCCAGAACAAACAGGGCGGTGGACAAAGCATCGGCGGTGGTCGCATCCGGTGCCTGCACGGTGACCGAACTGAGTCCAGAGCGGGCGGGTAACCCCGTGCCGGGATCGATAATGTGGTGATACCGTTTGCCTTCATAAAGAAAAAAACGCTCATAGTCCCCGGAGGTGACCATGGCCATATTGCCACTGAGTTGGGAAACGGCGACAACCTGATCCTGTTGGCGAGGGCTCTGGACGCCGATGCGCCAAGGCTTGCCCTCTTTGCTGCCGATAATGCGCAAGTTGCCGCCCGCATCGACAACGGCATCCTTGATGCCGGCTTGTTGCAAAATGGCGACCGCCCGATCCACGGCATAGCCTTTGGCAATCGCTCCCAGATCCAGACCGACGCTCTGAGTTTTCAGACGCACCTGCAGGGTGCTCTGGTCGCTCTCCTGGAGTGCTGCCGCACCCTCCCCCAAATACCGCAACTCTATGGCGCCGCTGCTGGGGTATGCCTGTAACCAGCGGGCCAGGTCTGCGCTTGGGGGCGGTTGCGTGGCAGGAGGATTACCAGAAAATCCCCACAGGCGTGTCAAAGGTTCCAGCCCCATGGCAAAGGCACCCTGGGAGAGGGTGGTTACCTGCAATCCCTGGCGCAACAACAAGCCCAGCTCCCCGGAAACGGGTTGCCAGGTTTCACGTGAAACTTGATTGATCCGACTGACCTCACTATCGGACCGATGGGAACTCATGACCTCTTCAATGCGCACCATCTCGGCAAAGGCCTGCTGCGCCGCTTGATCTGCCTGACTGCGTGGAACCGAACCGATGGTCAGATTGACCAGAGTCCCCATCAAAAGGCGGGTATGGAGATGCAACTGAGGCTGTGCTCCCCTTGGGCTCATCCACAGAGCCGCAACCAGCAATGCCACCATCAGCAGGGGAAAACCATACCGCACCGCCACTCTCCAGCCACTCTTCATCTCTCTCACCCCACATCTCCCCACAGCAACTGACAGGCTGTTATGACCACAAGGGCAGCCGTCTCGGTACGCAATATTCTGGGGCCCAATCCCAAGCTGGTAAAGCCCAATGCATCCCTGGCATGGTGCTCTTCCTGCGCATCCAGACCTCCTTCCGGCCCCACCAACAGGGTTACCGCCGCACCCGGATGCTGTTGCTGTTGCAGGGTGGGCAGGCCATCCCGACGTTCCCAAAAGAGCCAACGGGGCCCTTCCCCCAACAGGGAACCCAATGTGTGCCAGGAAGAGGGTGGCGCAATTTCCGGCACCCTGAGACGTTGGCTCTGCTCAGCGGCTTCCATGGCAATGGTTTGCAACCGCCTGAGACGATTGGCCGTCAGGGTACTCCCCGCATGGCTGGTGCTGCGCCGACAGAGAAGAGGAATGATGCGACTGACACCCAACTCCACCGCTTTCTGCACAACCCACTCCATGGCGTCCGGCTTGGCAACCCCCTGTACCAATGTGATGGCCAGCGTGGGCTCTCGCTGCGGAGTGGAAAAGGTCAGTATGTGGAGTCGAGGCACGGGAAGCAGTTCCAGAGCAGCCTGCCACTCTCCACCATCCAGGCCGGTAAAGAGGGTGACGGGCGATCCCGTTGCAAGACGGAGTGTGCGCAGCAAATAGCGGCACACCGCCTCATCGGGTGTCACGCGATCCCCGGAGTGCAATCGATGCGGCCAATAGAGACGAGGAACCATGTCAGTTCATCTCCTTGTACTGCTTCCCTGGAATCTCTGCGTGCCGCATAGATTTTTCCGGAATTAAAACCGTTCCCGTTCTGGGATACGCGGTATCGCGGGTCCAGGGGGGGCACCCCCCTGGCGGGTCCAGGGCGGAGCCCTGGGACTTTGCCGTTGCCTTTGGCGCGCTTTTCACGACAAGCCGGCGCGCCTTTTGCGCCGGCACAGCGCGCCTTATTGAAGCAAGGTGTGTGGATTGGCGCGGCATTTTGCGCCAATCCACACACCCTACCAATGGTCGTTGAAAGAGGAAAAAAGCCGCCCGACCGTCAACCGTCCCCGCGCCAATCCACACACCCTACCAATGGTCGTTGAAAGAGGAAAAAAGCCGCCCGA
>JADGCE010000112.1:8356-8782 GCA_015229095.1 Magnetococcales bacterium
CCGTCAACCGTCCCCGCGCCAATCCACACACCCTACCAATGGTCGTTGAAAGAGGGGCCAAATCTCCAAAAGCATCCCTTCCAGAGGCCAGCTTGCTTGTCGGGCTGCCGCCCTCCAGGAGTCTGCCCCTGCGGGGCAGGCTTTGTGCGCGCTGCGCAAATTTCCTGCGGAAATTTGCTTCGGTAAAACGCGCTTCATACCAGGGCTCTGCCCTGGACCCGCCAGGGGAGATAATCTCCCCTGGACCCCATAGTCACTGTGGATGCGACTGTCCATGCGGGATTGGTACGAACTATCCCAAGACTATACCCAGAAACAGCAGTGCCCCCACCCATTGATTGCTAAGAAAAGCCCGCAAATAATTCTCTTGTTGGTGGCTGTGCAGCAGGCGAAGCTGCCACAACATCTGCCCGGCTGCCAGCAGCA
>JADGCE010000113.1 GCA_015229095.1 Magnetococcales bacterium
CCCCGGGGGCTGGCGGGCCGCAAGGCCTTGCCGATGGCCACAAACAGACAGAGCAGATGGTCGGCGGGCAGGTTGATCAGACGGCTCACCGCCGGAAAATCGAAGCCGGTCATCGGGCAGGAGTCATAACCCAGCCCCTGGGCCGCCAGCATGAGGGTCTGCGCGGCCATGCCACAGGAGCGGAGTGCCTCATCCCGTTGCGCCTGTTCAAACCCCTCATAATAACGGTGGATGGCGGGCAGCAAAAAATCCCGCACCCCCTGGGGGGCGTTTTGCCAATAGCGGGCCGGCTCCTTCTGCCAAGCCAGCAGATCGGCGCAGAGCACCACCAGCAGGGAGGCATCCGTCACCTGGGCCTGGTTCCAGGCAACAGCCCGCAGGGCCTGGCGCAAGGCCGGATCCCGGACCACCACAAAACGCCAGTGCTGAATATTGAAGGCGGTGGGCGACCACATGGCCAGTTGAATGAGACGATCCTCCTCCGCCTGGCTCATGGGGTGGGAGGGGTCAAACTGTTTGACAGAACGACGCTGTTCGATCGCGTCCAGGATATCCATGGCGGCTTTCTCCCTGCAAGAGATAGAGACAAGAGAATTCGGGTTGTGTAGCTCAGCCCCCCTGCCCCACCAGGGCGCGCAGGCGGGTGGTGGCGGGCCAATCCACCTGCAAACCCTCCGGTGCGGGGCCAAAACGGGCGGCAATTTCAGCCAACGGGCACCCCTCCAGGGGGTGCCGGGCCGCCGGGGCCAATTCGGCCAGGGGCAGGGCGACAAAGGCCCGACGGGTGATATCGGGGTCCGGCAGACGCAACGGCCCGCTGTGCAACACCAGCTCCCCCATCAGGGCCAGATCCAGATCCAGGGTGCGGGGCGCATAGCGGCGGCGACCGCGCACCCGTTGCGTATCGGCCTCGACGCTGCGCAGCAGTTGGTGCAGGGCCAGGGGATCCTCTTGCGGGGGCAGTTGCACGGCCCCGTTGAGAAACTCCGGGTCGGGGGGCTCCCCGGGTGGGAGGTCGGGATCCGGCAGGGGGGCGGTACGGTAAACCGTGGAGATGGCACAGAGACCGACGGCGGCCTGCAGACGGCTGAGACCGCGCCAGAGATTGTCCAGAGGGTCCAGATTGGAACCAAAGGCAACGAGGACAGGGGCGCGGGGGAGGTTGTCCATGGCTGGGGCCTGTTGAGGTTTAAAAAGGTTGGCCGGGGCCTGGGGGCCGTCACGGCCTCCAGCGGGTCTCCAGAGGGCAGAGCCCTCTGGTGGGGCACGGGGCAAAGCCCCGATAGAGAGGATGCATCTCCCTGCAGGGGCTCTGCCCCTGCACCCCGCCAGGGGAGATAATCTCCCCTGGACCCCATGATACTTTCCGATCCGGTGCCATCAGCCGCTGCGCTGCCGTCGCAGCGTCACCCCCACCGAGCGGGCAAACCGCAACGCCCCCGGTTTTTCCACCGACACCTTGACCCGCTGCACCCGGCGATCCGCCAGGCAGAGCTCGGCAATCCGCTCTGCCAGGGTTTCCACCAGAAAAAATTGCGACCGCTCGGTCAGGGCGATGACGGCCTTGCTCAGGGTTTTATAATTGATAGTCTCCTCAATCCGGTCGCTTTGGCCGGCCTGGGCCAGATCCGCATGGAGGACAATGTTGATCCGCACATCCTGGAGCACGCTGCGCTCCCACTCCTGAATGCCGATGACACAGCGCAAATGCAGGTCGCGAATGCGAATCCGATCCAACGGGAGGGGGTGAGGGGACATGGATGGCTCCTGGGTGTTAAAGGTGTTCACCGCCATCGACACAGATCATCTCGCCGGTGATGAAAGCATGGCCGATCAGAAACAGCAAGGCGTCGACGATATCCTGGGGGGAACCGGGCCGTTGCAGGGGGGTGGCGGCGGCAATCTGCGGAAAGGCGGCTCCGGCGGCTCCGGCGGCGGCCAGGATGGGACCGGGGGCAATGGCGTTGACCCGAATGTGGGGGGCCAATTCCAGGGCAGACTGCTGGGTCAACTGCCACAGGGCGCTCTTGGCGACGCTGTAGGCCAGATGGCCGGCGGATGGCCGCAGGACGCGCTGGTCGACCAGGTTGATGATCACCCCGGTCGCCGGCGGGGGCAGGGCCTGGGCAAAGGCCTGCATCAGCAAAAAGGGGGCGGTGAGGTTGGTGGCCAGCATGCCCTGCCAGGCGGTCAGCGGGGTATCGCGCAGGGTGCCCGGTGCAAAAATGGCGGCGTTGTTGACCAGGATGGTCACCCTGCCCAGACGCTGGCCGACCGCCGCCAGCAGGAGGGGCAACCGGGTGGCCTCCGTCAAATCGGCGGCAAAGGGCTCGGCACGACCTCCCTGCCGGGTGATGCGCTGGCAAAGGGCCTCAGCCTCCGCCCCGGAGTGCTGATGGTGAACCGCCACCCGGGCACCGGCCCCGGCCAGCGCCTCGGCACAGGCGGCACCGATCCGTCGCCCGGCTCCCGTCACCAGGGCCGTGTGGCCCGCCAGATCCAGGGAGATCCGCATCGACGCCTCAGGAGTGGCCAAAAATATCCTCCGCCTCCCAGCCCGCCAGATCCAGGATCACCCGTGTGGGGAGAAAATGCATGCAGGCGCGGGCGAGTTCCAGGCGATTTTCCCGTCGCAACATCTCCTCCAGACGCTCCTTCAGGGTCACCAGGTGGGTGACATCGGACTGGGCATACTGGAGCTGCTGAGGGGAGAGCCTCTCCGCGCCCCAGTCGGAGGATTGCTGCTGCTTGTCCATCTCCTGACTGGCCAACTCCCGGACCAGATCCTTGAGACCATGGGAACCGCTGTAGGTGCGCACCAGGCGGGAGGCGATCTTGGTGCAAAAGAACGGCTGCACATCAATGCCCAGCCAATGGCGCAGGGCGGCCAGATCAAAGCGGGCAAAGTGAAAAATTTTTTCCACGTTGGGGGACTCCAGCAGGCTCTTCAGATGGGGAGCGGCCCCGTGCGGCTGCTGGCGCTGGATCTGGACCATGGCCACCAGCCCCGCCTCGTTGCACATTTGCACCAGACAGAGCCGGTCACGATGGAGATTCAATCCCATGGTCTCCGTGTCGACAGCAAGGTAACGGCTGGCCAGATAGCGTTGCAGATAGTCGGCATCCAGATCGGTTTGAAACACTTTGGGTTGGGTTTGCACGGTGGTCAAGGCTCCACTCCTCGCAAAAAGGTAAAAAGGCAACAGTCTCAAGGCGGACATAAAAAGAGGCATGGCCCTTTCGTTGACGTTGTGGCATACTGCCCCTGTCCCGGAACCGCTGCATAGGCTTCGGTTGGGCGACCCTCTCTCGCAGGTCGCCGCCAGGGTGTGTACGGCGGCACACAAAGTGGGGCGCCGCACCTTGGGCCCCCACAGGTTCGGGCACTCCGACCCACACCCAAGCTCTCGTTATAGAGAGTTCTTGATCAAATGGAAAGGATTCGGCAATGGCAGGAAAAGATAATTACACCCTGGAGCAGTTGGAACGCATCCGCAATACCCTGGGTTCTGCCTTGGGAGAGCGTTCTGCACAGGCATTGGAAGTGTTGGAGACCCGCTTTGTGCCCGCTCCGGATGTCTCCGAGGAAGATGAAAAATTATTAAAAATGCGGGAAAAGATGGAAAATCCCACCGTGGATGTGAATGCGGTGATCGCCACCGGTCGCATCCGTGACATGATCGATTCCATAGACAAGGCCAAAAGCGAGCCCGGCAAGCTGCAGCGGTTGGTGACCGCCATCGTCACCCACAAAGAGGCCAAGCCCCCCTTGCTGCTGGAGGCCTTGAGCAAGGTGAGCGACCGGCGGGAGTTGGTGGAGGATCTGGTGGGCGGCATCGTCTCCCAGCGGGGCGTCAGTCCGCTGATCGATGCCCTGCGCTATGCCACGATCAGCCCGACCGCCTATGAAGCCCTGGCCAGGGGAATTGCCGAGCAGGGCACGGTCAACCATATGATCCGCACCATCGCCGCCGCACCCAAGGGACAACCGGATGCCGAGCTCATGTGGGCCATGGAGATCATGCGCAGGGGCAGTGTGGAGCAGATGCTGGAGGCCATGAATCTGCTGGATGACACCTCCCCTGGGGTGGTGGTGCTGGCCTCCGGGGTGGCCAACCGCCAGGATGTGGGGGTCGAACCCATGGTGCGCGGGCTCTCCTTCTGTAAAAACAATGCCAAAGCCTCGGCCATCCTGGCCCTGGAGTTGACCCGCATCGCCGATATCAACGCCGTGGTGGTCATTCTGGAAAAATATATCAGCGATGCCACCGATGCCGGGGAAATTCTGGTGGTCAAACTGGTCCACCGGACCAAATTTGCCAAGGCCAGAGAGCCTCTGTTGATCAAGGCCAGTCGCTTCATGCGGGGCAGTTCCATGGCCGGAAAAATTTTGGCCATGGCCATTTATGAAACCGGCGATGTGGAAAAAATCACACAAGCCTACAACCGCATGGGCGGTCATCCCCCTGCCCAAAAGGTCATGGCCTGGGGGCTGTTCAAACACCTGGGGGCCATGAAATGCATCTCCTTGCTGGGAAAGGCCTATTTCAGCATGTCCGCCCAACAGGCGGAGGTGGAGGCCATTCTCAAGGAGGCGCGGCAACGGTATGCCTGGGTGTTGCAGGAGGTGCTGGGGGAGGATCCCACCGCCACCCCGGAACCCGAAACGGCCAGGGCAGCCAAGTCGTAGGGGGCGCGCAGAGCAACGGCGACGGCCCCATTCCCAGGGCTCTGCCCTGGACCCGCCAGGGGGATAATCCCCCTGGACCCATGATTGTTTTTGGTACCCCCTCTTTAGCCGACGCTCTGCTGTTCCACCGGACACTCCAGGTGCACAACCCGATCGGGCAGGCACAACAGCCAGCCAACCTTGCCCGGCGTTCCCGCATAGAGAATATGATGGTGCGCCACCCCCCCCGCATGCAACCAAGCCGTATGCTCCCGATCCAGGGGCGTATGGCCAACCACCAGGGGCACATCCTGGGAGAGTTCCAGAGCTTCCCGCAATCTGTTGATCTGTTTTTCCCGGTATCCGCCGGGCCTGTGGGGTTGGTGCGGGCGGTTCCAGATCATCTGTTGCACCAGATGGGGATGGTTGCGCAGGTCGGCCAGCCGTGCCGGGCTGATGCGCTCCATCGGGGGCGCGGCATGGATGGCGATCAGATGGGGATGGACCGCCAGACAGGGTAAATCCTGATAAAAGGCATCCATGGCCGACAGGTAGGCCTTGCCACGGGTTTTCTGCAACGCCTGCTGCCAGAGCTCTCCCTGGGGCACGTTACCCTTGTAGACCGCCTCGGTACAGCTGTCGTGGTTGCCCCGCAGATAGATAATCTGCGTGGGAAAATGGAGCATCAGGGTAACGATCAGATCCATCATCAACAGGGAGCTTTGCATCTCCTGCTGGTGACCCTCCGCATCGGGATGCACCGCATCCCCCAAAAAGATCAAGGTGGCCCGCCCGCTCTCCAGGGCGGCCAACACCCCGCCGCTGGTCAGCAGTGTCAGCAGATTATCCACCCTGGCATGCAGATCCCCCACCAGGATGGGCAGGGTATCCGCCGGCAGATGCCACAGCAGGGGAACCGCCGCCTGGGCACTGGCGTGGTCGATGGCCGGACAGCAGGGCATGGCGGTGGGAGAGAAGGCCTGGGCGCGCCACAGGGTATGGGCGCGCAGCAGCCGTTCCAGGGCGATGGCCGGGGGCAGGGGGCGATGGATGGCCGGATCGGAGAGCCCGGTATCGCGGAAAAAGAGCGCGACGAGGTGCTGGCGGTAACGTGCCTGCCAGGCGGCGAGGGTGGCATCCGGGGGCAGGCCGACGAGCAGACGGAGGCAGGTGGCCGCCGTGGGGGTCAGATCGATGCAGAGCAGATGGGTTTCCCGATGCAGGATCATCAGGTGATACCGGGCGACCCGGGTGGAAAAGTCAAACAGGTGGCATTGTTCCCCGGAATGGCGGCCCAACAGCAGGAACGCCCCCGGTTCCAGGCGGAAAAAACCGTTGTGACCGTTTTGCAGTCGTGCCATATTGACCAGCCAATAGCCGGGAGCCTCCTTGCCCAACCGCCGCTCCGGGTGCAGATGCAGCCGTGTCCCCTTCTCACCCCCCAGGCAGAGTTCAACCACCGACCCGGCACAGGGAATGCGCACGCAGCCCCCCTCCAACAGCCGATGGCCGACCAGCAGGGGCACCGGCTTCCTGGGACGACAGCGTTCCAGTGCCTGGGCAATATCCGGGATCTTTTTGAACCGTTTCAGCAGTTTTTCAAACGCTTTCACGGATTGTCCCCGGGTGGGGCGGGGGGCGGGGATGAGGAGGCGAGGGCCTGCTCCACGAGCCAGGGGGCAAAGGCCAGGGAGCTGGTGAAGGCCGGGGAGATGGCGTTGAGCACATGCAGGGAATTTTCGGTTTTTTCTATGACATAGTCCATTTCCAGCCGTTTTTCACGGCGGTGGATCAACTGGGGACGGATGCCCACCTTGCTGCTGGGCAGCAGATCATCGGCGGTCAACGCCGGCATCAGTTTGCGCACGGCGGCCACAAAATGCTTCTTCTGATATTTTCCCAGCTCCGTATGGACCAACCGGCGGAAATTTTGTTGATTGGCGGCATACATGCCGGCGATGGCCAGGCCCACCTGCAGGGATTCGCCCCAGCGCGCGCCCCGGAGAATGCCATAATTTTCCCGGCCCAGGGCGGGGATGGCGGTGGGGCCGGCATAGACGGTGCCGTCGGCGACGCGGGTCAGGTGAACCCCCAGAAAGGGTTGTTTGATATTGGGCACCGGATAGATATTGGCCCGCAGCAAGGCGCTGCGCTGCGGGCGCAGGGTGTGGTAGATCCCCTTGAAGGGCAGCAGGAGATAGTCCGATCCCAGGCCGAAATGGCGCGCCACCTGATCGGCGAAGGCTCCGGCACAGTTGAAAAGATAGCCGTAGCCCACCGTTCCCACCGGGGTCATGACGGTGCTGGTGGGCAGATCGACGCTGTCGACCGGGGCATGGAACAGGATCTCCACGTTGGCGGCGGTCAGCAGGGCCTGCAGGCGGCTGATGACTGCCTTGCTGTCGATGACCGCCGTTTCCGGGCAATAGATGCCCTGCTGGTAGACCCCGGCATGGGGTTCCAACTGTTGGATCCCCTGGACATCCCGCAGTTCGGCCTGAATGCCGTTGGCCTGGGCATTGTGGAGCAGACGGGTCAGCACCGGCAGATCTTCCGGGGCGGTGGCGACGATCACCTTGCCGGAGTGGTGGCAGGGGATCTCATACTGGGTGGCGAAGGCTTTCATGCGCCGCGCCCCCTCGGCGCAGACCTTGGCCTTCAGGGTATGGCTGTCGTAATAGATGCCGCTGTGGAGCACGCCGCTGTTGCGACCGCTGGCATGTTTGCCCAGGGCGGCCTCTTTTTCCAGCACCAGAATGCGGGCGGCGGGGAAGCGGTTCCGCAACTCCCAGGCCACCGTCAAGCCGACGATGCCGCCGCCGACGATCAGATAATCGGCAATTCTGTTCACACTAAACGTTACCGTACCGGCTGTTTTTGAGCATGGTATAGCCTTTGAGCAGTTCAGCGATCCCCTCCTGCAGGGAGATCTGGGCCTTGCAACCGGCTGCCTCGATTTTGGCGTTGGAGACGATATAGTTGCGTTGATCGGGATCCTTGCCGACCGGGGCATCGATGACGACAAACTCCGGCAGCTGTTGCTGGATGATGGTGCAGAGCTCTTTTTTGGAGACGTTGGCGTCGGAGAGGCCGAAGTTGTAGATCTCCCCTCTCATCGTCTCAAAATGGTCGATGGCGTGCAGGAAGAGACGGGTGACATCCCGGACATGCACATAGTTGCGTTTAAAATGGCTCTCGAACAGCACCACGAAGCGATCGTTGACGGCCCGGTAGGTAAAATCGTTGACCAAAAGATCGATGCGCATGCGGGGCGACATGCCGAAGACGGTGGCCAGTCGGAAGCTGATGGCATTTTCCCGTTGCATCAGCTCTTTTTCGATGCCCACCTTTTCGATGGCATACTGGGAGATGGGCCGCAGGGGGGACTCTTCGGTGCAAAAGTTATCCTTGTCGCCGCTGCCGTAGGCGCTGTTGGTGGTGGGCATGAGGACCAATTGCTGCGGGGAGAGCAGACGGATCATCAGGGTGATGGCATCATGGTTGATCGTGGTGGCCCCCACCGGGTCCAGGTTGCACAGGGGGGCGCCCACCAGGGCGGCCAGGGGGATGATGATATCCGCTTTTTTCAACAAGGGCGCCATGACCCGTTCGATGCGAATGTCTCCCTTGACCACCGAAAAATTAGGGTCGTGGCAGCAATGGTTGAGGCTGGTTTGCCGGAACATAAAGTTGTCCAGCACCGTCACTTTATGGCCGGCCTGCAGCAGGGCCGGCACCATGGTGGAACCGAGATAACCGGCCCCGCCGGTCACGAGAATATGGTAGCTCATCAGATTTCCTTGTTGTGAATGGTCCGACAAACGGGCGGATCAGGGGGGCGCGACGGCAACGGCACCGCCAGCAGCGGGCTCGGTGGCTCTCCTCTGTCCAAACTGGGAATGTAACACAGAAAAATGAGTGCCCGCAAGGGGATGTTCGGCAGGGCGTCATTGGGCGGTTGCTCCCGTGCAACCTGGTTGGAGCGTTGCGATAAATCG
>JADGCE010000010.1:0-7989 GCA_015229095.1 Magnetococcales bacterium
CGCACGGGCCACAAGCCGTTTTTGCTTGTCTTGAGATCATTGCCCACATAACCTGTGGTGAGGAAGATCAACCATGCCAACGACGCATCCTCCTCGTTGGTGGTGCTTGACCAGTAAAAGCCCGTGCGTGGACCTGGAAACATGCCGCTTTTTTTCCAGTCCATCAGGATGGGCAGCTCCTTTTTGCTGGGCAGTCGCCAACTGCCTGGAGGAGAACCGTCGGACAGAGCGCAAATGCCACTGGCAATCCTGGCGACCTCCGCCTGGGCCTCCTCCCAGTTTTTGCTCTGCAGACAATTTCCCTCCACCAATCCAATCAATTTGGCTTTCTGGTCGGTGATGGTGCCGTTGTTATTGTTGATATACCGCTCCCCTGCCTGGGGGGCGGAGAGGGTCAGCAACAGGCACACGACACCCGCAACAGCCGAAAGCACACCCGTTTTGTCTTTTTTCATCGCGACCCATCCTGTTGTTTCCTCTGATATGCCATGATCCATCGCGGCACGGTCAGCGCATAAGGTTTAACACAACCTCCGTATCCGCCAGCAAGGCATGCAGGCTGTCCAGGGCGGTGTGGAGCACATAGCCGTCATAACTGGCGTCGGTTTGATCTGCCAAGTCGGTAGCAGGGTTGACGGTATCCACGGCAACCGCAGCGGTGCTGCGCAAAAGGGTGTCCATTGCCGCTTGAAGATTGACCACATCGGCATCATCCCCCGTCGCCATGCACGGCGGATGGCTGCCAGAAAAATCCAGAATCTCCTGAATGTTCAATCGGCCATCGGTACCTGCCCGCCCATCCACCCGCTCGACACTCTGCGCAATCTGATCGGCCAGCAGGGCCGTCGGCTCCAGAGAAAAAGCCTCTTCGACCCATTCCAGGGTGCTCTCCTCCTGCGGCACGGTGGCCCCATCCCAGAGGGGAAGCATCGGGAATGGCGCAGAACCGGTCAGCAAACCCTCCCCGTGTTCCATGGGAGGCAACCCCTCCTCTGTTGCGCGGGTCGCAACGGTGTCGGCAGGCTCAAAATCCAACTGCACCTCCGCCATGCTGCCCTGACGACCGTCACCGTAGTATACCGAGGCAAACCCGGTCATGGTATTGCCGTTTGCGGTGGAGGGCGCGCTGCGGTCAGCGGTCAGACCCAAGGCTGTAATGCCCCATTGGGAGAGAGTGTAAAGCTCCTGGGGGATGGAAACCCCATCCTGATTATCATCCCGCCAGATCTGCAGATGGGCAAAGTGGACATCATTGCCATCGAACAGACCATCCCGGTTGTCGTCCAGACTGGCCAGGGCGGAGAGGCTGGAGGTGGCTTGGGGGGCGAACTGTTCAGAAATCACCTCCCGCATGTCGTCAATACGGCCATTGCCACTGCGGTCCCAGACCAACAGCCCGTCACCCGCTCCGATCCAGCCTGTGGAGTCAGCCACACCATTTCCGTCCATGTCAAAACGACTACCTGCCTCTTTGGCCGTCAGATGGATGCCATCACCGTTCAGATCCAGTACCAGGGGATCCCCCTGGCAAAAGGTGGCCGCCGTGGCGACCCGCAGTTGTGCCGCGTCCTTGCTGTAGAGGTGGTAGCCGCCGCTGATTCCTCCATCTGTCCAGCCCGTGCCGCCGCGGACGATATCACCGGCATTGCCTTCGATGGTCAAAAGGTTGCTGGTATCAGAAAGATTCAGCAGATCCAGAGCTGTCAGGGTCAGGCTGTTGTCCCCGCTGCCGGTCAGATGGATCACCTCCATGGAGTCTATCCTGCCCCGCAGCGTAGTCAAGTTCAGGTGCATGCCTGCGCCCGACAGGGCCAGGGTATCGGTGCCGCTGCCTCCATCCACCCACCGAAACGTCAGGTCGGCAACGGTGATGGTATCATTCCCTGCGCCACCGTGAAACAGGTCCGCACCACCACCTCCGATCAGGGCGTCGTCACCGCCACCCGCAACAAACCGCTCTTCAGCGGCAGTACCCGTCAGGGTATCGGCATTGCTCCCACCCAGAAAGGTGACGGCGCCCGTGACGTTGCTGCCGAACAATACATAACTGGAGCCGGCATCCAGCACACCATGGGGATCGGCTTGGGGAGCCCCGATGATCAGGTCGGAAAAACCGTCGCCGTTGACATCCCCGGCCGCACTGACCGCCGCACCGGCATGGCTGCCCGACGACAGATCGTCCAAACGAAATCCGCTGCTGCCGTGGATGGTAGAGAGGTGGATCACGGAGCTAAAGCCCGACGCATGCCCAAAAACGACATAGCTGGAACCAAGCAACGGCGCGCCCACCAGCAGATCCGCAAACCCATCGCCATTGACATCGCCCGCAGAACCGACAATGCCGGCCAGATCACCTGCATCGCCCAGCAGGCGGAAACCGGTGGCACCGTTGAGCGACGAAAGATTGATCACAGAGCCGAAGCCTGCCGCCTTGCCAAACAGCACACCACTGAAGCCTGCATCAGCGACCCCCTTGGCCCCGACAATCACGTCGTCGAAGCCATCGCCGTTGATATCTCCGGCAGAGCTGACACGAGCACCGGAATAGCCGTTGGCTGCATCCCCATCCAAGCGAAAGCCGGTGCTGCCATCCAGGTTGGCGGGGTTGTATGCAGAACCCAAACCAGAGGCAAAACCGAATACCACATAGCTGGAACCGGCATCCACCAAGCCGTCGGGATCGGCTTTGTAGGCGCCGATGATCAGATCGGCAAACCCATCGCCGTTGACATCCCCCGCCGAATGCACATCGATGCTTGCCGCATTATAGCTGCCTTGGTCTCCCGCCGCCGCCCCGTCCAAACGAAAGCCGTCGCTGCCTGTCAGGCCGGACAGAGTGATTGCGGAGGCAAAACCGGAGGCCTTGCCAAAAAGCAGATAACCGGCGCCCTGGAAGGCGTTGGGTCCGTATGCCCCGACAAGCAGGTCCGCAAAGCCATCCCCGTTGAAATCCCCAGCCGAACTGACGGAATAGCCGGAATTATCCAGGGATGCCACTCCATCCAGGCGGAAACCGTCGCTGCCCGTCAGACTGGAAAGAGCGAGCACAGCATTGAAGCCGGATGCCTTGCCAAACACCACGTAGCTGGAACCCGCATCGGCAAGAGCGTTGGGGTCGGCCAACCGTGCCCCGACAATCAGGTCGGCAAAACCGTCGCCGTTGACATCTCCCGCCGAGCTGACGGAATAACCTGACCAGTCACCGGCTGCCGCCCCATCCAGGCGGAAACCGCTGCCGCCATCGAGGCTGGAGAGGTCAATGACAGAGCTGAAGCCGGATGCCTTGCCGAATACCACATAGCTGGAGCCCGCCCCTTGCAGACTACCGGGGCTGGCCTGGTAGGCACCGATAATCAGGTCGGCAAAACCATCGCCGTTGACATCTCCCGCCGAGCAGACCGAGCGACCGGAATGGTCGCCCGCTGTCATCCCATCCAGACGGAAACCCGTACTGCCATCCAGGTTGGAAAGATCGATGCCGCCGAAGGCCGTGGAGTCTGTGGCCTGTGTACTCAGAAGGTAGCTGCCCGTGTTGCTGCGCAACCCCTGGGCGTCCAGATAGTAGGTGCCGCTGAGGGTCGGGGTATATTCGATTTGTGAGTCCACGCCGCCAAAATCATCATTCTGGCTGATGATACCCCCGGTAGCATCCCGCAGTATCAGAAAGGGGTCGGGCAATGTTCCGTGACCGTTCAGAGAGCCCTGCAGATTGAAGGTATACATGGTTCCCGCCGCCAGCGTGAGCGCAAACCAATCGCTGTCGCCTGCGGTTTCAATGGTGCCGATCACGCTGGTGTTGATGGGCAAATCTCCTGCTGTTGTCGCAGTGTTTCCATAATCATCCGATCCGGTCGGTGTCAAACCTGCCAGGGAAACCGGGCCACTGTATACCTGCTCCGCCACTCCAATCCCGTCGGTATAATGGGCCGCCACACGGAGATAGTTGGTGCTGGTTGATGTCGAGGGCAATGTGTAGGTATCACCGGTCGCGGCACCAGGGAGATCATTCCAGGTGATCCCATCATACGACCCCTGCCATCGGTAGCCGACACTGCCCATGCCATCGGCATCGGCCAATGTGTTGCCTGCCGTCAGCACACTGCTTTGCGCCACGTTTCCAGTGATGGAGACCAGCCCGCTGGGTGGATGATCCAACAGGCCGGCACTGTTCAACTTAAGCAGAAAGGCCCCTGTACCGCCCCCGTCGTTGGCGGTCAAAACGCCTGGGCCCGGGTCCAAATCCGCCGCCCCCGTTATCGAACCAGTTACATACAGAGTACCGGCGGTATCGACCTCAATGCTGTCAAGCGTGTCATGGCCTGCCCCGCCCAGGGAACGCCCCCAGAGTGGCGTGCCGAAAGGGTCAAACTTGAGGATGAAGAGATCCTGACTGCCCTGTTGGGAGAGAAGGCCACTGCCCCCCCACTGGGATTCTAGGTTGGTGTACCCTGTGAACGTGCCGGCCACATAGAGATTGCCCACACTGTCCATGGTCATGGAGAGATCCTCTCCCAGATGCTCTGCCCACAGGAATTGCGTCCAGCGCGAATCCCCATGGGCATCCATCTTTTTGATCACCAGGTTGCTTCCGGCGGTTTGAGATGCCCCATCGACCAGCTGGGAATAGGAGATGCCACCCGCCAGATAGATGTTGCTGGCGTTGTCCACCACCACCGAAGAAAACCGATAATCGTTTGTCATCGTCTGGCCATCGAGGCTGGTGGCGTTGTTCTGTTCGCCGAAGGTTGCGGTCATCCGGTTGCCGTCCGTGCCCACTTTTTCGACAAAGGCCACATCATGGGCTGCCCGCCCACCCGTCACAGCCGCCACGTGGCGCGTCCCCACAAGGATCACACTGCCATCAGCCCTGTCCACCGTTCCGGCCAGCACCTCATCCGCACTGGCTCCCTCCGTGCTGATCGTCCGATCGGTGGCAACGCTGCCGTTGCCATTCAATGTGACCAGATGCATATTTTGCCCGGACAGATCCTGGCTCTGGGCGTTGTGCTGGCCCCAGCCGATCCAAACCCCGCTGGCATCAGCCCGCACAATTCCTCCATCTTCGTCACCCGTGCCTCCGAACCGTTTCGCCCATACCAAAGCCTGGGTTGTCGCATTGAGCTTTTCCACAAAAAGATCGGTGCCACCTGCACTGGTCAGTGCCGTGGTGCCACTGTTTATCGTGCCGGTAAAACTGCCCGAGATGTAGAGATAACGGGTTCCGGCTTCATCCACCAGCGACACATCTCCTATGTGCACCGTACCGTTGCCGGCTTGCGGGATGGCGAGAGCCCACTGGGAGAGTCCCGCGCTGTTCAGTTTTTGGATAAATCCTCTCTCGACCCCAGCCCCTGTGGTCAAGGTACCGCTCCCGACCCCGACGGTTCCGGTATAGCTTCCCACCAAAAATGTGTTGCCACTGTTGTCCACCACCAGATCGGAACCCCGGGAGCCAGCCCCGCTGGTGGTTGTGGTGTGGGTACGTGCCCAGCCCGGTGCCGTCGTGGCCGGGGTCAGGGTTGTCACGGCAGCGGTCGCCGACCAATCGTTCCCATCAAAGGCTTGCCAACGGAACTGAGTGGATTGGCTCCAACCGGTACCACTGGGGGGGACAAAAACCAGTTGATCGAGTGTCTGGAGGGCAACCTCTTGATTGAGCGTGACAGGGAGCCCCTGCCATTGCAAAACGCCTGCATCCGGCAACGCCGTCACCCTGATTCTGGTCAGGCTTGGGTGCAGGTAAAAATCGCTGTTCATATCCATGATACTGCCGATGAAATCCTGCGCAGAAAACCGCAGCCAATCCCCGGCGTTGCCGCTGCGGGAAAAATCATGGACCTCTGGTGGAAAATTTTCCGCTGTGATCGGACTGGTGGGATCGCTGACCAGTATCTGGGAACCACTGGTCACCTGGACCCGGATCGCATGGCCAACATCCGAACTACTCGGCGTATACCGGGCTGTTGTGGCACCGGTGATATCACTCCATACACCCCCCAAAAGCGATTGCCATTGATAATTCGCCGACGTTCCATCCAACACGGTCACGGCAGCGAGGGCACTCCAGGGATTGGGCAGGCCATCGATCCGCACCCCTGCTCCGGCGGTCTGGAACAGTTTTCCCGACGCCCCATCCAGTTTGAGGAGAAACAGAGATTCCGAGTGGGGGGCATCCATCTGCTGCAAATGGCTTGTGCTGGGGTCAAAATCGGTCTGCCCCGAGAAGGATCCCGTTACCAGGAGGTTGCCCTGCGGGTCCACCGCAAGGCCATTGGCCTGACTGAAACCCGAACCACCCAGCTCCTGTTGCCATAAGAGATTGCCATCCGTGTCCAGGGTCATCACCGCAGCGTGGGTGGCACCGCCCGCCGTACTCAGACCACCGGCCAGACGCAATCCGGCGCCATCCAGGCTCATAACCCATTCATCGTTGGCGTCAAAGGAGGAGAGCCCGATACCGAAACCTCTGGCCCACAGGGTGGCCCCGGTGGTGCCATTCAACTTGACCACAAAGAGTTTATCGCCGCTGCTGTTGTCGGTCAGAGAGAAGCCACTGCCCAAGTCGATGCTGCCGGTAAATTTTCCCAACACATAGCTGTTGCCTTCCGCATCCGTGACCAGGGCCGAACCGCTTCCATGCCTGCCCACAAATTCTCTGCCCCAGGTGACAAGGCCGCTGCCCAGATCCATCCGTTTGACAAACACGGAGGAGTCGCTGAGGCTCACAGCGTGGGCCCCGGTCAGCAGAAGGTGGTTGGCACCATCCAGGGTTCCTCCGAGGATATTGTCTGCCGTTGACCAGGGGAGGGTCACGTCACTGCCGACCGCTGCACCATCTGCCATGGCGAGGGTGTGCGCAAACAGTTGCCGCTCCAGCAGACCATCGCCATTCAGATCAATCTGTCGGATGCCGAAAGCCGTCACATGATCGCCGTTACTGACAATCAGACCGCCATCTTCATGGCCAACGCCGCCCACCGCTTTGGCCCAGACCAGGGCACCGGTCGCGGCATCCCATTTGATGACATAGACATCGTGGGAGGGATGCCCGCTGGCAGATGTCCATGTGCTGGACAGATCAACGGTTCCATCTCCGTTGAGATCCACAGACCCGGCAAATTGACCGATGCTGTAGAGATAATCATGACTCGCCTCCGTTGAGATCATCACATCCCCAGCATCAAACGTGCCCCCACCGATCGATTGCACGGCATTGCCCCAGACCCATTGACCGGCTGCATTCAGCCTTTGCAGAAAATGTCCACCCCTGCCTGTGTTGACGATTTCACGAACATCCGCATCCGGATCCAGATCCACGCTGCCCCAAAAGCCACCCGTGACATAAACGTTACCCTGGCTGTCTACCGCCACAGACTCACCATGAGAGCTGCCGTTCCAGCTGTTGCGGGCGACACGGACCCATGTGCTGTCTTGAATGACACTCTGGAAGTGGGACCAGGCGGTTGTTGTCGGCACCAAAGTCCCGTCGCCCTTTTCTGCGGTCAGGAAGCGGATCAGGGCCGGATTGCTCTCAAACGTTGTCGTGGCAACGGTGACATCCACCTCTCCGGCAGAGAGAAGGGTGCGGGCATTGGCCAGGGTGGTGCGGGTGAGGGTGAGACCGTTGGTCGCGTCGTTGTCGTTATCCAGAGTTTGCAACAGGCGCAGTATGTTGGTGACCTGCGCATCACCCGTTGCCAAATGCATGGGTGTGATAACGGGGTTGCCCCTGGCCTGGCCCAACGCAATAGGGCCAATGGCGAAGGAGACCGTCTCTCCGCTGCGGTAATAAAATGCGCCATCCGCATCGGTGACGCCAGATTGGGTGGGGGTGCTGTATTCAACACCCTCCGCAGGAGCATCCAACAATACCCCTTTCACGGGGGCATCGGTGGCAGGAGGCTCCGTTGTCGCGGGTGGTTCCGTTGTTCCCGGTGGTTCGGTTGTCTCCGGTGGTTCGGTTGTCTCCGGTGGTTCGGTTGTCTCCGG
>JADGCE010000010.1:8089-15711 GCA_015229095.1 Magnetococcales bacterium
GTGGTTCGGTTGTCTCCGGTGGTTCGGTTGTCTCCGGTGGTTCGGTTGTCTCCGGTGGTTCGGTTGTCTCCGGCGGTTCGGTTATCTCCGGTGGCTCTGGCTCTATTGTTGCCGGCGGAGCTGTTGGAGTAATCGTTGGTGGAGCCGGTGACGGGGTTGATGCGGGTGGTGGCGCCATCAGCATCGGTTCATGCCTTGCCTCAGGCATCTCTGGTGGTTCTGCCTCATGGTGGGCAACAGCCCCCAAACCACCCTCGCCGGATTGTTGCAGCTCGTGGTAAGCGTCGCCCAAGGTGGTATTGGTCTGCGGCGGTTCTGCCCCAGGTGGAGGAACGGCTTCCATTGGGGCAGGGGGATCCCTCTGTTCCGGTGCTCTCTCCCCCGCCCTCTCCGCACCGTCCGGCCTTGCCTCACGGGAGCCTTCCGTTGACCCTGCATCGTTGGCCCCCTGTTCCCCTCTCCCTTCCGTTTCCTTGGAATCGCCCTTTGCTTCGCCTTTTTTGCCTTCCTTTTCTCCTTTGCTGTCTACCGCCCTCTCGTTTTTGCCATCCGTCCTGGCGTCCGTACCTCTCTCCTTGTCTTTGTGCTCATCCTTGCGGTCGTCCGATTTTCTCTCCGGCAGCGTCTGAGGCAATTGGTGGGAAAACTGATTCAACAAGGTCGGCGGGGCCTGGAAGGGTTGTCTTGGCAGTTCACCGATGCTGACCACCGTGGCCATGCCGGGCTGCAGCAAGGTCACATTGCCTTGTCCGTAGGCATCCGCAATATCCAGGACGCCCGACGTGTGAACCACCGTTGTCTGCCCATCCGCCGTGACTTCACCCTGCAACTCGCTGCCCCGCACACCGATCTGGGCGGAGGGTGTTTTGATCAGGGTATGACGTCCCGTATGCAGCTTGGCCAAATCGCCGCTGGCATACTTGAATACGCCGCGAACCACGGTGGTTTCAAAGGTGCCCAGCCCGGCTTGTGGATCAAAAACATATTGATTCAAAATGATATTGGCTTTTTCGCCCAACTGAAACAGGGTGTTGTCGTTAAATTTCAGCCTGAGCAATCCGCCCTCTTCCGTTCGGATCACATCCTCCCGGAAAACCGGATCCCCCTTGGCCAGTGTCCGGGTCACCCCCGCCTTGTTCTTGGCTGTTGCCGTTCCTGTGATCTCTCCCACTGTACCGATGACTTCGCCCGCTTCACCCGTTCCAGGTCCGGCCACCAGGGTGGTGTCGGAGAGCAACAAAAATCCAACCGTTTCAGGGGAGAGGGCGCGACCATCCAGGGTGGTCAGGGTGGGTCGCTGCTCGGTGGCAAAATAGCCATCCACCGTAAAACGTTCTCCGTTGGGTCCGATCATGAGCAAATCGTTGCCGACGCGGTGAAAGTCACTCTCCAGCAGCAGAGTGGCGTTGGGAATGTGGAGACTCTTGCCCGCAAACTCCGACGCCATGGTCAGGGAGAGCAGGGGTGAGGCACGATCAGAGAGAAGGCCATGCCAGTCAAAAGATGTGGGGGTGTTCATGCGCAGGATCCCATGGGTGTTCGTCGCAAGGCGAGAGAAGGGGCGCGATTCCGGCGCGCTAGTGGCGTCATTGTACCCGTAGCCAGTATTCAGGCACAATGAGTTTTTTTGCATTTTTTTTTTGTGAAAAAACAATCTTATAGACAAGCTGGAAATGTCAAACAAAGGTATTTAAGCAATATTTGCACCATTTCGTTGGATCGGCAGGACGAAAAAGTGTCCGGTTCAGATTTAAAGGTATGAAATAATATGAAATTTTTGTGAAATGGCCTGGAAAAAAAATCTGGCTAAATATTTTTGTTTAAGATTTCCACCCGTTTGCCGAAGATAACCCCAGCATGTTTGTTTAATTAATCGCTCTCTCCAGGTTGACGCGGTCAAGAGGCGGACGTCCGGGGTATGTGACGAAACGCTTGGCTGTTCGTGCATGGGGTGGTCCGGTTCCCGATGGGTGGGCGGCAGCGTGCGCAACGTGACTTGTCTGGCATGAGGGTGCAACGGAGTTCAGAAAATGTTCAAGGCGTTACTGGTATGGGTCACCGTGCTGTTTTTGCGAAGTTGGGGCATCAGGACCGACAAAACAAAACTGGCGGGTCATGGAAGGCGTTATTCTCCCCCGGAAACGGTGCGTATAGAGAGGAGGATGGAGGTTATCGTGCCCGTCTTGCCCAAAAGACGCGGTGCGGTTGTACTGCCCGGCGTGGATACGCAAGGGGCAGCCCGGTCGGCATCGCGCCCGCCGTCGCAGGAGAGTGCAGAGGAGCGTCACCTGTTTTATCCCAATCCCGGCAGGCAGAGCCCGGCGGTGCTGGAGGGGCCTGCGCATAGTCGGGAGAACAAGCGTCCCATGCTGATATCCCTACCGGAAAAAGGGGAGATCATGTACAGCCAAACCAAAGGGGTGAAACGATCTCCCAACTCCGTCGTCTTGTACGGCAGGAGGGGGAGTTCTGTGCAGTTGATGACCCGCTGACCCATTCTTCTGAGCGTTCGCCGCTTCGGCGGGCGGACCCGTTTTTGTTGCAGAACCATTCGATCGGGGAAATATATGAAAAAGATAGCGGCAGCTTTTTTTGTGGCATTGTTGACGTGCAGCGTGATCCTTGTCAGCGGCACGCTCTATGCCGGGAAGCAAGGTGCCGCGCCCGCTGGTTTGCGCGAGGCAATCACTTGGGACGGCGCCCATATTCCCGCAGGGGCTCCCGGTGTTGCGCTTAAACTTTCCACACGATTGACTCAACCCTCCTCCCCGTGGCAAACAGCCATGCACCGCCTGTCGGAATGGGGTTTGCCGACCGACTGGACGGGGGATTCCAAATCCCTGGCCCTGACAGGGCTGTTGTTGGCTGTGTTTCTGTAGGAGATTGGTTCTGGTTACCCGATGACGGAAAAGGGCATTGTTGCCGGCGCGGCTGTCAGACGCAGGATATGCTCTCCAGGATCCGCCGGGCTCCCCGGTCGAGCAGCTCCTGGGCCAGGCGTTCTCCCAGGGCGACGGGCTGTTCCGCACTGCCCTGCAGTCGCTGGGTAAGCATTTCGGTGCCATCCAGGGAAGAGACCCGACCGAGGAGTTGCAGCGTGTCGGCGTGCCGTTGGGCGTAGCCCGCAATGGGCACCTGACATCCCCCCTCCAGAGTGGCCAAAAAAGCCCGCTCTGCGCTGACGCATTGCCATGTGGGCCGATGGTTCAACGGGGCGACCAGGGAGAGGGTGCGGGTATCCTGTTGGCGGGTTTCAATGCCGATGGCCCCCTGACCGTTGGCGGGAATCATCACCTCCGGATCCAGATATTCCACCACATGCTGGGTGAGTTGCAAACGCTTGACTCCGGCTGCGGCCAGCAGGATGGCGTCGAACAGGCCCGCCTCCAGTTTGCCGATGCGGGTGTTGACGTTGCCCCGCAAAGAGAGCACCCGCAGATCCGGGCGCAGGTGGAGCAACTGGCTCTGGCGGCGCAAAGAGGAGGAGCCCACCACAGCCCCCTGAGGCAGGGCGGTCAACGTGGCGTGACGGATGGAGAGCAGCACATCCCTGGGATCTTCCCGCTCCAGAATGGCCGCCAGTTGCAAACCGTCGGGAACAACAGCCGGCATGTCTTTCATGGAGTGGACCGCCAGGTCAATCTCTTCTGCCAGCAGTGCCTCTTCCAGCTCCTTGACGAACAGACCTTTGCCCCCCACCTTGGCCAGGGGGACATCCAGAATTTTATCCCCCTGTGTCTTGATGATGATCAATGCCACGTGCAAATCCGGATGGCGGCTTTGCAACAGCGTTTTGACCCATTCAGCCTGCCAGAGAGCCAGAGCACTGCCACGGGTGCCCAATTTGATGGAGGGTATCGTCATGGAAAATCCAATGAGGGTGGGGGGCTGTTGTTCCGGTCGGCGCGATGAGCTCGCTTCCGCTCGTGTACCGGGGGGAGATGGTCCGCTATTTTGCGGCATCATGCAAGAAATTTAAGCGATGGCTGCAACGCCCCATCCCATTGCGGGTGGTTTGTGTGCTATGCTCTCCCTGTGGACTGTTTTGTTTTTCCTGCGGGAGGGAGTCGTCAATGGCCAAGTTTGTGTTTGTGACAGGTGGGGTGGTCTCGTCTCTGGGCAAGGGATTGGCGGCAGCCTCGTTGGGTTGCCTGCTGCAGGCGCGGGGCAAAAAGGTGACCATCCAAAAGTTGGATCCCTACATCAACGTCGACCCTGGCACCATGAGTCCGTTTCAGCACGGGGAGGTGTTTGTGACGGATGATGGGGCCGAAACCGATCTGGATCTGGGCCATTACGAGCGATTTCTCGATATTCCCATGGGTCGGAACAATAATTTTACCACCGGGCGCATCTACCAGCGGGTGATCCGCAAAGAGCGGCGGGGGGATTATTTGGGCTCCACGGTGCAGGTGATTCCCCATATTACCGATGCCATCAAGGAGGCCATTCTCAGCGTCGCTTCGGATGCCCACATCGCCATCATCGAGGTGGGGGGAACCGTCGGGGATATCGAATCGCTCCCCTTTCTTGAAGCCATTCGCCAGTTACGCAACGATCTGGGGCGGGAAAACACTCTTTTTATGCATCTTACCCTGTTGCCCTATATTCCCACATCGGAAGAGTTGAAGACCAAACCGACCCAACACTCCGTCAAGGAGCTGCTGGCCATTGGCATTCAGCCCGATATTCTGGTCGTGCGCAGCGACCGGGAGGTGCCGGTGAGCGTGCGCAAAAAAATTGCCCTGTTTTGCAACGTCGATCCCGATGCGGTCATCTCCTGCCAGGATCAGGATACCATCTACAAGGTGCCTTTCGCCCTCTATCTGGAGGGATTGGCGCGCAAAGTCCTCACCCATTTAAACCTGCAAGCGGACGAACCGCAGATGGAAGATTGGGAGGATGTATTGGAAAAGACCGTCAATCCACTCCAGCGGGTAACCATTGGCATTGTGGGCAAATATGTGGATTTGAAGGATGCCTATAAATCCCTGATTGAAGCCCTGGCCCATGGTGGCATCGCCCACAATGCCCGGGTGGCTCTCCGTTGGGTGGATGCGGAACAGCTGGACAAGGAAGATCCCACCGCTTTGCTGGGGGGGGTGGATGGCATTCTGGTGCCCGGAGGGTTTGGGGAGCGGGGCGCATTGGGTAAATTGGCGGCCATTCGTTATGCGCGGGAACAAAAAATTCCCTTTTTCGGCATCTGCCTGGGTATGCAGATGGCGGTTGTGGAGTTTGCCCGCCACTGTTTGCGCTGGTCCACGGCCAACTCCACCGAGTTTGATCCCGACTGCAGAGCGCCGGTGATCGCCCTGTTGACCGAATGGATGGCGGGGGAGCAGCTGCAAAGACGGGATCTGGGGGCAGACAAGGGGGGCACCATGCGGTTGGGAGCCTATCCATGCCTGCTGCAGCCGGGGAGTCTGGCGGCCAAAATTTATGGCACTCATACCATTTCCGAACGCCATCGGCACCGCTATGAATTCAACAATACCTACCGCGCCCAACTGGCTGAAGCGGGGATGATTTTTTCCGGCACCAGCCCGGATGGATCGTTGGTGGAGATCATTGAACTGGCAGATCACCCTTTCTTTATCGCCTGCCAGTTTCATCCTGAGTTTAAATCACGGCCCAGACGACCGCATCCCCTCTTTGCCGCCTTTGTCGGGGCGGGATTGGCCGCGAGACGGGGGCTGTGATGGGCGCACAGGGGGGGAGGGAGCCTCTGCCGTCGCGACAGGTTCAGGTCGGCGCACTCTCTTTGGCCAACGACAAGCCGCTGGTTGTGATCGCCGGACCCTGTGTGCTGGAGGGAAACAACGAGCAGCAAGGCTTGGAATTTGGACTGCGAACCGCAGAGGCCATCCAAAAAATGGCGCAGCAGGCGGGGTTGGCGGTGATTTACAAGGCCTCGTTTGACAAGGCCAACCGCACATCAGCCACCAGCTATCGGGGGCCCGGACTGGAGGTGGGGCTGCGTATTCTGGAAGAGGTGCGACGGCAGATCGGTATACCGGTGGTCACGGATGTACACGATGCGGCGCAGGCGCAGGCCGCAGCGGCTGTGGTGGATTTGCTGCAAACTCCGGCCTTTTTGTGTCGGCAGACCGACTTTATTCAGGCGGTTGCCCGGCAGGGGCGACCGGTCAATATCAAAAAAGGCCAGTTTTTGGCCCCTGAAGCGATGGCGGGCGTGGCGGGCAAGGCGGTTGCCGTGGGCAATGAGCAGATTTTGTTGTGTGAGCGGGGTTTTGCCTTCGGGTATGGCAATCTGGTGGTGGATATGCGCAGTCTGGTTGTCATGGCCAACAGCGGCTTTCCGGTGGTATTGGATGCGACCCACTCCGTGCAGTTGCCGGGTGGTCTGGGGCACGCATCGGGGGGGGAACGGGCCTTTGTGGCACCTTTGGCCCGTGGGGCGGTGGCGGTGGGGGTGGCGGCTGTGTTCATGGAGAGCCATCCTGATCCGGATCATGCCCCCTGTGATGGTCCCAACATGGTGCCTTTTGCCGAGCTGGCGGGACTCCTGCGCAGCTTGCAACGATTAGACGAGGTGCGAAAGGGATGAAAAGAACGCCATTGTTTGACAGGCATGTGGCCTTGGGGGGGAAAATGGTGCCTTTTGCCGGCTGGGAGATGCCTCTGCACTATGGCTCCCAGTTGCGCGAACACGAAGTGGTACGGCAGCGGTGCGGCATGTTCGATGTCTCCCATATGGGGGTGATCGATCTGCAGGGTGACCGGGTGGAAAAAATGCTGCGCTTTTTGTTGAGCAATGATATTGCCCGCATCCCCGATCCTGGCCAGGCCCAGTATGGGTTGATGCTCAATGCCACCGGAGGGATTTCCGATGACCTGATCGCCTACCGTATTGACCGGCAGCATTTTTTTCTGGTCGTCAACGCCGCCAACCGGGATAAGGCGGTGGCGTGGATTCGCGTGCATGCCCCCTCCTATGGCGTGCAGGTGGTGGACCGGCGGGATGGGATGATTTTGGCGGTACAGGGACCGCAATCGGCTGCCCAGTTGCGCCTCGCCCTGCCGGAGGGGTTGGGAAAAGAGATCCATGCGTTGAAACCTTTTCATTTTTTTCAGAAAGCGGGTTGGCGCATCGCCCGGACCGGCTATACCGGCGAGGATGGCTTCGAATTGATGCTTTCCGCCGATGACGGAATCATGGCATGGGAAAATTTGCTGCGGGTTGGGGTCACCCCCATCGGCCTGGGGGCCAGGGATACCTTGCGCCTGGAGGCCGGGATGCCCCTGTATGGCCATGATATGGATGGACACACCACGCCGATGGTGACCGGATTGGCCTGGACCGTTGCCTGGGAGCCCCTGGATCGGGATTTTATCGGTCGGCAGGCTTTGGCACCCTTGTGGGGCCAAAACCCGACCCACAAGCGGGTCGGGTTGATTTTGCAGGGGCGTGGTGTGTTGCGGGATCATCAGGAAATTTTTTGGCAGGGCAAACCGGCAGGGCAGATCAGCAGTGGGGGTTATTCGCCGACTCTGGAAAAAGGTATCGCCCTGGCACGTCTGATCCGTGATGTGCCGGTGGGCAGCCTGTGTCAGGTGGACATGCGGGGGCGGTTCATGGATGTTCAGGTGGTGCGACC
>JADGCE010000010.1:15811-18225 GCA_015229095.1 Magnetococcales bacterium
GGGGTCTGGGGAAGGCGGTTCTCCGCCTCCCCCAGGAGTGGCCGAAACCATGATCAAGGTCTGGATCACTCACTATCCCAGAAAGCGGCGTACACGGGGCAAAAATTCGGCAACATCAAAAGGTTTGGTGATAAAATCATTGGCACCCAGTTGGAATGCCTTTTCCCGGGTGGCAATGGCATCATCACCGGTCACCAGGATGGTGGGAATGCCACTTGTTTCCGGTCGATTGCGCAGTTCCCGCAAAAACTCAAAGCCGTTCATGCCGGGCATTTGGACGTCGGCGATGATCATGTGAAAGGTTTGGGTCGTGGTCAAATGCAGGGCCGTCAGGCCGTTATCGGCTTCCGTAACCGTTACCTGTTCCGGTCGCAACCGGTAACGCAGCAGAAGACGAAAATCGGCATCATCATCCACCAGCAAAACATGGGGCGTAACCACGGGCAGGTGGGCAAAAAAAGTGCTGCCTTCGCCCTCTTTGGACTCCACGGTCAGGGTGCCGCCGTGGGCTTTCATCAACTCCAGACTGAACGGCAGGCCCAAACCGGTGCCATGCTCTCCCGCCGTGCCGAGGGTGGAGGTTTTTTCTTCCAGGCAAAAAATCTTTGCCTGCTGTTTTTTGGCAATGCCCACCCCATTGTCCTGGACCGCCAATGTGATGGGGGCATCTTCCAGGCAAAACAGGCGGATCTTCCCGCCGGGTCGGCAAAATTTCACCCCATTATTCAATAGGTTGCGCAATACCTCGCCGAGCAGATCCGGATCCGCATACAGTCGGCAATTGAGAGCGATCTCATTGATCAGCAGGATGCCCTTGTTGGCGGCCATGGGGGCAACCTGTTCCATCAGCGCTTCACCCAGAAAACGGGCATTGATAAATCGGGATTTCGGGATAACCTTGCCGGTTTTGAGGCGGCTGATATTCAAGATTTCATCGATCATTTGCAGCATTTTCTGGCTGCTGTCCAGCATCCAGCGGACGAAGCCTTTTTGCTTTTTATTCAGGGGATCCTTTTTGTCGTTATCCAGCAATTCCAGAAAACCCAGTATGGTGGTAAAAGGGCCACGAAGATCGTGGGCCACCAGGGAGACAAACTGATCCTTGAGCCGGGTGGCCTGTTCGGCCTCCTCCTTGGCGCGCCGCAGGGCGGTTTCCACCGCATGCTGCCGGGTGACATCTCTGGGGATCAACACGGTTTGCCACCCTTCCGGATGATGGATGGAGGAGAGGGAGGTGGCGACAGGAAATATTTCGCCGTTTTTGCGACGCGCGGTAAATTCGTGGATGTGGTCTATCAGGGGATTTTTACCGGTCTGACGCCACTCCTGAAAGGCAGTCACCCACGCCTCCTTGAAAGGGGAGGGGGGCAACAGCATAAAAAAGGATTGGCCCAATATCTCCTCGGCTGTATAGCCAAAGGTTTTGGTGGCGGCGGGATTCCAGAACATGACACGGGCCTCTCCGTCCAGCAGGATAATGGGATCGTGGGCGGCGGAGGTGATACTGTCCAGCTTTTTTTGAGTCTCCTGCAACTGGGCAGTGCGGGCCTGAACCCGGTTTTCCAGTTCATCCCGTGCCCGTGCCAGGGCGGCCATCGTCTCGTTCAGTGCGTTGTGGCTTTTCATTTTTTCCAGGGCGTGATGCAGGACGCGACTGACCGTGGCCAGGTTGATGTCGGTTTTGTGCAGATAGTCGTCTGCTCCGGCATGCAGGGCTTCCAGCAAGGCCTCCTCACCGCTGGTGCCGGTAAAGAGGACAAAGCCGGCGCGGCATCCGGCGGCCCGCAAGCGGTGGATCAGGTCGGTGCCCGTCTCCTCCTCCAGACGATAATCGACAAAAACAACTTCGGGGCAGGCAGTCGGCAAGTCAGCCAGGGCTCCTGCGCCGTTGGCGTAGGAGTGGCAGGTGATTTGCCAGTGACGCACCTTTTTGAGCAGTCCGGAGAGCAGGGCACGCTCCACGGGATTGTCATCAATGATGAACACACACAGGGCTGGATCCATGGTCTCACGCTGACTTGCTGATGTGGAATATCCGGGGCAGTTACCGGGGGGAGGATGCACTGTTCTGGTCGAGAAAGCAATATCTCATACGTTCAAGAGAGGGGACGGGCAGGCGGAAACAGCGGGCATGCCATCGTTGTCAGGCGAACATGCGGCATATTGATCTGCGTCAACAGGAAAAACAGATTCCCAATGCCATGCGGAAGGGGTACACTGTGAAAGGTGCTGCTATAATCGGGAGGCGTTGCCATGACCAAAGCCGTGACGTTTGATGATGTTTGGAGAATGTTTCAGGAAACTGCTGCGCAAATGCGGGAGACCGACCGCAAATTTCAGGAGACCGACCGCAAGTTTCAGGAGACGGATCGCCAGTTCAAGGAGACGGATCGCCAGTTCAAGGAGACGGATCG
>JADGCE010000010.1:18325-36131 GCA_015229095.1 Magnetococcales bacterium
CCTTGCGCATGGCCAACGAGGAGGGGTTTGAACCGCACATTTGGTGAACAGGCTACCGGGAGGCGTTGCCATGACAAAAGCCGTGACGTTTGATGATGTTTGGAGAATGTTTCAGGAAACTGCTGCGCAAATGCGGGAGACCGACCGCAAATTTCAGGAGACCGACCGCAAGTTTCAGGAGACGGATCGCCAGTTCAAGGAGACGGATCGCCAGTTCAAGGAGACGGATCGCCAGTTCAAGGAGACGGATCGCAAGATTCGGGAGGTCTCTGCCTCGGTTGACCGGCTGGGTAACCGTTTGGGAGAATTTGTGGAGGGGTTGGTCGCCCCTGCCTGCAAGAGCCTGTTTGCAGAAAGAGGTATTCCGGTGCACAAGGTCAGCAGAAGGGTGGAGGCCGATCTGCCGGGCAATCGTCACATGGAGATCGATCTGTTTGTGGTGAATGGCGACGCTGTGGTGCTGGTGGAGGTCAAAAGCAAACTGGCGGTGGACGACGTGCGTGAGCATTTGCAGCGCATGGCAGAGTTCAAGGCGTTTTTTCCTGAGTATGCCGACCGGCGGGCGGTGGGCGCGGTTGCCGCCATGATCATCGAGGAGGGGGTTGGTCGTTTTGCCATGAACAAGGGGTTGTTCGTGATTGAGCAGGCGGGGGATACCTTGCGCATGGCCAACGAGGAGGGGTTTGAACCGCACATTTGGTGAACAGGCTAGCCGTGTGAATGTTCCAAACGATGGTTTTTCTGTTTTTTGCGCAGGCGTAACGCCTCTTCCACCGACAGTATCACCCCGACCCAATCCCCCGGAACCTGTTGCCGAAACAGCTGCATGCTGGGATACCAGGGGCTGTCGGAGCGGTGTTGCAACCAACGCCATTCAGCGGCGGTGTGCAGCAAGGTCCAGACCGGTCGGCCCAGGGCCCCGGCCAGATGGACCACCGCCGTATCGGTGGAGATGAGCAGATCCACTTGAGTCAACAAGGCGGCTGTTTGGGCAAAATCGGTGAGGTGTGCCGACAGATCCCATACCTGCGCCCCCTCCGGATGCTGGTGCAGTTCCTGGGTCGGTCTGCCCTTCTGAATGCTGACAAAAGAGATGCCTTCCATCTGCACCAGCGGGAGAAAGGCCGCAAAAGGGGCCGCACGATAGCGGTTGACCCCGGTTTCGGGGTTGCCTGACCAGCAGAGGGCTACGCGCAGGCCGGGGAGATGGCGCAGGCGGTTTTGCCATTGTGCGCACAGGTCGGGGTCTGCGGTCAGGTAGGGGACGCTCTCCGGCAGGGTGGGGTGTGGAGCGGCAAACATGCCGGGTATGGCGGGCAGCGACAGCAGAGGCAGGTGATAATCAAAGACAAAGGCGGGTGGAGTCTGGTCGTCGTCGGCCCGTGCCACCATCTGGTCGGCCAGCTGGGAGGTCTGAAAAAGGTTCAGCAACTCCGGCTTGCACTCCAGGATGAGATGAGCCCCCTGGGCGCGGAGCTGTTTGAGATAACGCACAAAGAGCAGGGCATCCCCGAATCCCTGCTCCGTACAGAGATAGAGACGCTTGCCCCGGGGGTCGGAGCCCTCCCAGCGGGGTTGTGCCGTGCGGCGGGGCAGGTTGTCGGGCAGTTGCCACCGCCACTCATACTCCTGCCATCCTTCCAGAAAACGGCCCGTCGCCAGCAGGGAGAAGGCCCGTGCGGTGTGGGTCAGGGCCACCTCCGGGGCTGCCCGCAACGCTTGCTCAAAGCAGTGCAGGGCCCTCTCGTGGTCGCTCTCTTCCTGGGCGATAATGCCCATGTTGTACCAGGCGATATGGGTTTTGGGGTCCAACTGGGTGGCGGTCTGATAGGCCGCCATGGCCTGCGCCCTCTCCCCCCGGCTGAAACAAAGATTGCCCAGGTTGACATGGGCATGGACAAAATCGGGCTTCAAGCGGATGGCTTGCCGATATTGCCCCTCGGCGGCTTCGTCGTTACCCTGTTTGCCGTAGAGTTCCCCCAAATGGAGCCGATAGTGGGGCTGTTGGGGTTGCAGGTCGACAGCGGCCATCAACAGCCTGGCGGCCAGATCCAGCCGACCGGTGCGGCTGGCCACCATGCCCAGCAGATGGACCACCTCGGCCTGTTCGGGATTTTGATTGAAGAGTGTTTGGGCCAACTGCCCGGCCTGGACCATATCCCCCTCGTTGTAGTGGTGGATGGCCTGCAACAGGGTTTCCGAAGGGGTTGGCGGGGTCATGATCTCTCCTGGATGGCATGCACGAAAGAGGGCAGTGCCGCCGCCATCGCCTGGAGGGGCTCCTGCCAGGAGTGGGGCACCGTCTGCCGAAAAAGCGGTATGTCAGGATACCATGGGCTGCGGGGCTGGTCGAGCGTCCAGCGCCAATCCTGGGCGATGGGCAGCAAAATCCAAAGAGGAATCGCACAGGAGACCCTGCCGTTTGATATAAGGAGTGCCGGATCAACCATGAGATCTCTTTTACCGAAACAGCCACTCTTGTGCTCAGAATACAGGAAAGGTGTCGGGATTGTGAAGGCGTGGGTTGATCTTTTCTGTCTCTTTCTGGTAGGGTTCCCAAAGAGCTGTGGGTACACCCCTTTGTCATCATTCGGAGAATGGCTCGGTGTACTGTGCAGGGGGGTATTGTATTCCAGCGTGCGGGGGTGTGGCGATGTGTGAGGAAGCGCGGCAACTTTTGGAAGAGCCCTATCTGGAACTTTTCAATACCCTGAAACGGGTTATCCACGGGCGGGTGACTGATACCGAATCCCGACGCGGGCAGTGGCGCGAAGCGGATATGTTTCAAATTGACCACGGTACTGGGCATCTGAACCGGGTTTGCCGCAACATGGTGGTCTTGCTCAAGGCTTCCCAAGGCCAGAAAAGGCAGATTGCCGCCGAAGACCGTTTTGCCGCTTTGTGTGCCGCCGCTTTTCATGATTTGGGCATGCATTTTGGCTGGGAACTGTTGGCCCCCCCCATCGACGAGCCGCCTTCCCCGGCGGAGGCCGACATCATTCGGAAGCAGCATGCCTGGATCGGTGGGCAATGGTTTCGCAGCATATGTTCGGAGACTCCCCCGGCGATCTTGTGGGATGACTTGAATGCGCGACAGAAGATATTGCTTCAGGACAGTCGGCTCAACACCCGCATCAGTTTTGCCATTGAAGCCCACGCTCTTCCCGCAACAGAGCTGAAAAAACGACTCGATCAGATCAGCGACGTTGAAGAGCGCGGGCGGGTTCAGTTTCTGGCCGCCGCACTGACCGTGGCAGACGCCTTGGATATGGACAGTCAGCGGGTTCCCCTTTTGCGCATGGAGGATGCAGCGCGGTATTGGCGAGGCGAGACCAGCATTATCCAACCGGAGATCAAGGCTCTCAGCCGTTTTTTGATGGTTCATTATTTTGGCAGTGCTCAGTTGCGACAGAGAGCCGACGTTTCCTGCCTGCTGGAATTTCATCCGCAACCCGTGTGGCCGGGAGCAATGCTCGATGATCCCGATTATGCGCCCTTGCGGGACTATCTCCTGGAGAATTACCGCCGGCGTCTGGATCCAAACAACCCATACCAAGAAATCCTTAAAACATATGCCGGAATCGAGTTTATATCCATCGGTGTGCTGCGGTTTACGCACAAGCCGGATGCATTTCTGCTGGATAGAGAGGTGCTGAAAAAAATCATGACCGCGTTGGGCATTGCCAGCCCGTTTGCGTCGACGGCATCGGCGGGTGGAGCATCAAAACAAGAAAAATATGGGGAGATTCTTGCTTGGAAACAATGGACAGGGGAAATTCCGGACGCGCCCAGCACTCTGTTGCGACCGGAATTTCAGACCGTGCCATTCCATGCGGCACGGGAGGCGTTTGTGCAAGAGATGGTGCGGTGGGCAGAAGGGGAAAGATCCCCCTATCCCACCGTGGTGCGGTTGCTGACCGGAGGAGGGGGTGCGGGGAAGACACGGTTGTTGCTGGAGGTGTGTGCGCGGTTGCGAACCCGGGGCTGGCTGGCTGGATTTTTGCCGGATGGGCGATTGGAAAAACAGGCAAGGCTGTTGAGCGATCTGGCCGGGGAATCGACCCACACTCTGATAGTGCTCGATTATGCCGAGAGTCGCCGGAAAGAGCTGGTGGATCTGTTGCGGGCGGTAACCGGCACCCGCAAGGAGAGACGCTTTTGCGTTGTGCTGCTTGCACGCGGAGTCGGGGATTGGTGGGATGGGCGCGCAGAAAAACTAAAGGAATACACGCAAGTAGAGGAGATTTTGCGCAGTTCCGCTACTACCGGTCCTGATCTTCTGACGGCCCAATCCCTGGCTCCGGCGGAGCGCGAGAACATTTACCAGGAAGCCCTGGTGGCCTTTGCCAACAAGCTGAAGTTGCCGGTTTCTCCCTGGCCCATACCGGATCTGAGTGACGCTCATTTTGCCAAATTTCTCTATATCCACATGGCGGCTTTGGCCTCTCTGCGAGGGCAGGATGTCAGCCTGGGGGCCGATGATCTGCTGGAACTCACCCTGAGTCATGAGCGGGACTATTGGTCCAAGTGTGGCATGGAGGCGGGTCTGGATGAACGGATGGTGGATGGCATCGCCCAGGCGGTGCTTCAGTTTACTCTGGTCGGGGGTGTGGGGAGTGATAAAGGGGCCAAGGCGTTGATCAAACGCACTCCCCAGACTCGTGATTGGACGCCTGCGCAGCAGTTGGAACTGTTCAAATTGCTGCGCCGACTCTATCCCCAGGAAAACGGTGGCATTGCTCCCCTGGAGCCGGATTTGCTGGGGGAACATTGTGTGGCGCAGGGGTTGAGAAGGGATCAGGAGCCTCTGGATGTGGTTCTGGGAGAAGGGGCCACAGAGGCCGAAGCCGTGCAGGCCCTGACGGTGCTGAATCGTCTGGCCGCCCGCCGTCCGGACCAGACGCATTGGCTGGAGCGGGGATTGTCGGACCATCTTTCTATTCCTCGCGCCGAGCAGGCGATTCGTGTGGCGTTGGCGGGCGGCGACCCTATCGGCAAGGTGCTGGCGGAGGTGATTGAGAAAAATCCCCCTCCGCAAGTGATCCATCATATCGTTAAACATCAATTGATCCCAATCGAAACCGTGGCTCTGTTGGAATTGGCCCTGGTGGTTGCCCGATGGAATCATGGCCGTCTAAAGAAGAAAGGGGCTCCTAAGGGATTTATAAATGTTTGTGAATATGCATCAAGTTGTTCTTTGTATGGATATAAGTTGATGAATGCAGGTCAAATGGAAGAGGGGTTGAATATGTTCAATGAAGCACTCCGATACTGGGAGAGTGTGAGGTATAAAAAAAACACGCAAGTTGAGAGGAATTATCTCTCTTCATTGACGGGAAAGTCAGATATTTTAAACAGGATGGGTGATAATAAAAATTCTCTATTAATATCTGAAGATGTTCTTAAAAATGAAAAAAAGATTGCTATTTTTGATGGAAACATTGAAAATCAAGAAAACTTGTCGGTGGACCTTTTTAATTGTGGAGCCGTTTTGCATAACATGGGAAGGTGGTTAGAAGCAGTCGCGCATTATCAGCAGTCCATTGATCAATGGGAAAAACTAGAAGGTTTTGCAAATGCGGATAGGGTTAAACGTGGATTATCTATAGGAAAGTATGGCCTGTCTACCACATTTTTAAGGATGGGTAGATTGAAAGAATCTTTTGTGTATGGAAAAGATTCTATGAGTGGCTTCGTGTTCTTAACCGCAAGTAATCGTGATTTTAATATTGAATCTTTGGCTGCTATTCAAAATACGATATCGAATTTATTTATCGCCATGGATCATTTTAGCCTAGCGTTGAAAGCGGCCCAAGAGCACAAAAATATTTTTCATTCTCTTTTTCAAAGTCGTCCGAAGGTATTCCAGGAAAAATATATCTGGGCACAGTTGTTCATAGCCGAAATATCTATTGAACAAAAAGAACCGACCACCGTTCGGGAATCAACCCGTGATGTTTTGCCTCTGGCCAGGGCGTTTTACGCAGAGAGACCAGAGAGAGGAAAGGAACTTCTGGCTGAAACTCTGCGTATCCACGCGACGCTCCTGTTGCATGAAGAGGGTGCGGAGGTGGCGTTGCCCCTGGCTGTCGAGGCCGTGACACTGTCTGAACAATTGCACGAAAAAATTCCCCCCGTTCATATACAATCTCTGGTTCTGAGTTTGGAGTTGTACGGACGCTGTTTGCAGGGGGTCGGGCAAGAAACGGCGGCTGCGGCGTCGATCAAAAGAGCCTTGGAGTTGCTCACACCTCATTACCGTGAGCGGCCCCTCTTTCTGCACCGTCACATGCGTCGGGTTGCCCGCAGTTACCGGGAGATGATCGGTGCAGCGGTGTCAGAGGAAATTTTGGTGCTGATGGAGCAGACAGCCAACCATCCGGAACGGTTGGAACTTCAGCAAGTGCGGGAGGAAGATCTCTTTCCAGAGGCCGACGGGGCGTTTGTTTAACCTGGAGGCCGGCCAGCCTGGATGGTATGCACGAAAGAGGGTAGTGCCTCGGCCATCGCCTGGAGGGGCTCCTGCCAGGAGTGGGGCACCGTCTGCCGAAAAAGCGGTATGTCAGGATACCATGGGCTGCGGGGCTGGTCGAGCGTCCAACGCCAATCCGGGGCGATGGGCAGCAGCAGCCAGACCGCCTTGCCCAGGGCACCCCCCAGATGGGCCACCGATGTGTCGATGCTGATCAGCAGATCCAGGTTGTCCAGAATGGCGGCGGTCTGGGCAAAATCCCGCAGTGCCGCACGGAGGTCCAGGATCGCCATTCCCGGCGGTGGCTGTAGCGGCGGGCTGCTGCCATCCTCCTGTTGCAGGCTGATCCAGGTGACCCCCGCCACCTGGGCCAGGGGGGCCAGATCCTGAAGGGTGCAGGAACGGCGGCGCAAAGGATCGTTGGGGTGCAACGGCTTGCCCCGCCACACCAGCCCGACCAATACATTTTCCCCCCGCCTCAATCGACCTGCCCACTGGCGCGCAAGCTCTGGATCGGCCTGGATATAGGGAATCGGGGCGGGCACGCTCTCCAGTTGGGTGTTGAAGAGCAGGGGCAGGCTGAGCAGGGGGCAATGGCAATCGATCTCTTCGGCGTCGGTAAACTGTTCGGGTGTGCGGATGTCGTCAATGGCCGGCAGACGGCGCAACAGGGGGATCAAGGTCGGTGGCGCGCTGAACAAAATCCGTGCCCCGCCAGACTTGAGAGGCAGCAGATAGCGGACAAATTGCAAAATATCGCCGAAACCCTGTTCGGCCACCACCAGGATGCTTTTGCCCGCCAGGGGGGTGCCGTCCCAACGGGGGGGAGCCGGGTTGCCTTGCAGGATCGGCGGCCACTGGATGCAGGCCGCCTGTTGGGTGAGTTGCAGACGCCACTCATAGGCCCGCCAGCCCTCGGCATAGTCTCCCATGAGCAGATGGGTCATACCCAGATTGATATATCCTTCGATGCAGTGGGGGTGCGCCTGGATCACCTGCTGAAAACAGTGCAGGGCCTCCGGCACCGCCCCCAGGCCCTTCAGAGAGAGCCCCAGGTTGATCCAGGCCTCCTTGAAAGTTGGTTGCAGGCGGATGGCGTTTCTGAACGGGGCCAGGGCCGCTTCCGCCTCGCCCAAATCCATGCAGGTATCCCCCAGATGGAAAGAGATCTCCGCATCGTCTGGATGGCGGTGTTGCAAATCCCGAAAGCAGGCCAGGGCGGCATGGCTGCGCCCTGACAGTTTCAACAGAAAGCCCAGGGAGAGGCGAAAATCCCGGTTGTCCGGCTCTTTGGCCGCTGCCTGGCTGAGCAGATGCAGGGCCCCCTGGAGATCCCCCAGCTCCTGCCGGGCCAGACCATACAGATGGAGAATGTGCGGATGGCCGGGAAATTGCTTCAATAAAGCCTGATGGATCCGTATGGCCTCCCGGATTTGACCGTTTTGGTGCAGCCGGATGGCTGTTGTCAGTTGCCTCTGCAGCGATTCCGCGTGGATGGGCATCTTTATCGAAAATAAGGGTTGAAGGGCAGGGGGGGTGTGCACCCCACCGCCTGTCACTCTGACAGAAAATGGCCTGCCGCCACAAGGCCCCGCAGGGGATGATGGCAGTCGCCAGGCTCCTGGGGGAGGCGATAAATCGCCTCCCCCGATCCCTCCCCCCCCCATTTTTTCAATAGTTTTTCACTATCAGGGGTCCAGGGGGATTATCCCCCTGGTGGGGTCCAGGGGCAAAGCCCCTGGTGGGGCCGAGGGGCAAAGCCCCCGTGATGGCCCAAGCGATGATCAATGCCTACCTACCCTTCACAGACAGACAGTCAGGGAGAGTTGTCGGATGGATTTCGGTCCCGTTTTGCAAAACAGCTTTGGCGAATATTATCTGCCCGCGCTCAACCAGGAAATATTTTCCCAGTCGGGTTCCGACAGTTTTTACCGCAGTCATTTTGGCGAATCGCTGCAAAAAAAAGATTTTCTCTATCTGATCGTCGGCACGGATGGCGGGCTGCTGCTCCATTGGCTGATCAAACAGGGGCTGGCCGAAGGTTCCCGCTATCTCTTTATCGAATATCCTGAGCTGGTGGCCTATCTGCGGGCAGAGGCCGCTTTTCCCGATACGTTGCCAGAGGCCATTCACCTGTGCAGCCCAACCGACTGGCTGAGGGTGGCGGAAGATCTGGCCATGCGGGATTATTGCTACCTGGGTCAGGTGTTGCGGATCAAATCCCTGGCCGTTTTGGATGGATTTTTTGAAGCCTATTTCAGCACCTGGAAACTTTTCGAGGAGCAGGCCAGCCAGTATCAAACCCAGGTGGGCCGAGAGATCGGTTCCCGGATCTTTTTGATCAAGGGGCTGGAAAATCTGGCGGAAAACAACACCCCGGCAGAGTGCTTGATCGGCCTGTTTCAGGGAAAAACGGCTGTTTTGCTGGCCGGTGGTCCCTCTCTGAAGGAGAGCTTTGCCTGGGTCAAGGCCAACCGGCCCCATCTGGTTGTCCTGGCGGTGGCCCGCATCGCCAGCCAACTGGAGCGTGCGGGTATTCAGGCGGACTTTTTTTTCGCCATCGATCCCCACGATATCATCTTTCACCAGAGCAAGGCCGTGCTGTCCTCCTGGCAGCGGGCCATTTTGATCAACGTCTACCATCTCAACCCGCGCCTGTTGGGACAGTGGCGTGGGCGCAGCCTCTTCATGGGGCCGTTGTTTGCCTGGAAAAGCCCGTTGAATCCCACCCATATGCTCTCTTTTCCCGGCATCACCGTCACCCATCAGGCTCTGGGGATGGCCATCGAGATGGGTTTTTCCCAGGTGATCGTTGCCGGTTTTGATCTTTGCTTTGACAGGGAGGGTTTTACCCATGCCGAAGGCAGCGAGGAGCGCAAGGCCGGTCCTTTTGCCGCTCCCCTGGAGCTGTGGGTAGAGACCAACGGGGGATGGCAGGCGGAGACCCGCTATGATTTTCTCAGCGCCATTCCCAGTCTGGAACAGTTGGCCCTTTTTGCCTCCAAACGGGGGTGCCGGGTGATCAATCCCGCTCCGGGGGCGGCCAAGGTTGCCCTGGTGGAGCATCTACCCTGGGAGAGCCTGGAGGTGGCACCCCTGCCCACCTCGGCCTGGGAGATGGTGCAGGCACGCCTGCCCCCGGCAACGGCTTCCTATCGGTTGCGCCATTGCGAGGCGGTGCTGGGAGAGTTGTCGCAGGTTCGTACCGAGGTGCAGCAGGTGTTGCGCCTGGCCACCGAAGCGCTGGCCTGCAACGAAAAATTTTTCGGGCGCAAAGGCCATGCCCCTAATTTTAAATATAAACTCAGGATGGATGAGATTGAAAAAACCCTGGATGAAGAGCATGCGCAGACCGCCGTGCTGGTCAAACGCTGGGGTGTGGCGGATTTTTTAAAACTCTCCCGTCCCGACCAAAACCGGGAGTGGAGCGATCAGGAGATCGAGGAGACCGGGCGGCGTTATTATGAAATTTATCGGGAGAGTGCCATTGCCCTCATGCGCCTCCTGGATGAAACACGCCAGCGTCTGCGGGTCAGGATGGAGGAGGAGAAGGCCCATCCGGCGATCAAAACGCTGCTGGCCCAGTGGAAAAAAGACAACCAGCCCGCCCGCTTGCAGATCTTTTTGGACCGGCGCGGGCAGGAGATCGCCGACTTTCCGGAGGGGATGCGGGGCGGGTTGCATGCCCTGTTGGAATCCTATCAGCAGGCCCTGGCAGAGACCCAAACCGATTACAAGGCACACCTGTTCCAGAGCATGGCGACACCCCAGGCCATCCGTTTCAAAATGATGAGCCTGTTTCGGCAAAAGGAGTCAGAACGTCTGCTCTCCTTTGCCCAGGGGCTGGAGAAGAGCGCGGCGGAAGCCCTGGAAGCGGAGGATGTGGCGACAGAGGCCACCACCCGCAAGGAGCAATATGTGCTGCTGATCCATGGCCTGGTGGCAGAACTGGCGGATGACAGGGAGCAGGCCGTGGCCTGTTACCAGCGTGTGACGGCTCCGCTTTTACTGACGGAAGTGTTGCAAAGATTGTTGACCCTCTTTCTGTTGCAGGGGGATTTGCTCGCTGCACTGCCGGTTGCCCAACGCCTGGCGGAACGTTCACCCCTGCATATTCCTGCCTATGGCGATCTGTTGCGTCTGACCGGCCAGCCCCAGGGGGCGGTTGATGTCTACAGGGCCTTCATCGACAAGGTCAAACAGGATTGGGTCACCCGGATCAAATTGGGTAAATTGTACGGGGAGATGGGCAATGTGGCGGCGGCCCGCCAGGTGTTTGAGGAGATTTTGCAGCAGGATCCGGACAACAAGGCTGCCTTGCTCTTTTTGCAGCAGCATCCTGCGCCAGCCCCTTCCCCGGTTGCTCCATGATTCCCCTGGCTGTACCGGATCTGACCGGCAACGAAGGCTGCTATTTGCAGGAGTGCATTGACTCCACCTTTGTCTCTTCGGTGGGCCCCTTCGTGGGTCGTTTTGAGACGGCGGTGGCACAGGCGGCCGGGGCCCCCCACGCAGTGGCCACCGCCAGTGGTACGGCGGGGTTGCATGTGGCGTTGACGGCACTGGGGGTTGGCCGGGATGATCTGGTTATCCTGCCTTCCCTGACCTTTATCGCCAGTGCCAACGCGATTGCCTACTGCGGGGCAACCCCCTGGCTGCTGGATGTGGCGGCGGAGAGTTGGACACTGGATGCCGACCTGCTGGAGAGGGTGTTGCAAGATCAGACGATACGGCAGGGAGAGCATCTGGTGCATCGGGAGAGCGGGCGGCGATTGGCGGCCATCTTGCCGGTATACACCTTGGGGTTGCCCGCCCACATGGAGCGGATTGTGGCCATTGCCCGTGCCTATCGGTTGCCGGTGGTGGCCGATGCGGCAGCGGCCCTGGGCAGTACTGCGCAGGGGCGGGCCGTGGCCGATCTGGGGGCCGACCTGACCGTTTTTTCCTTCAACGGCAACAAGACCGTGACCGCCGGGGGGGGCGGTGCCGTCGTGGGCACCGATGCCGAGTTGATGCAGTTGGTGCGCCATCTGACAACCACCGCCCGTCAGGGAGACAATTATGACCATGACCGCATCGGCTTCAATTATCGTTTGACCAACATCCAGGCGGCGGTGGGTTGCGCCCAACTGGAACGTTTGCACGCCTTTGTGGAGGCCAAACGCAGGATTCACGCCCGCTATGCGGTGGCCTTCCAGGCGTCTCCCCGGCTGCAACCTTTCCCTGCCCCTGCGGGTTTTGCCAGTGCCTGCTGGCTTTCCGGTACGGTGGTGACGGGGCTGGAGCCGGCAGAGATGGCAACCCTGCTGGATGGATTGCGCCAGGAGGGGGTGGGTGCCCGCTCTTTCTGGAAGCCCATCCATCTGCAGGCTCCCTATCGACAGGCACCCAGAACCGCGCAACCTGTCAGTGAATCCCTGTGGTTTCGCATTGTGACCCTGCCCTGTTCCACCGGGTTGACGGAGCATGAGCAGGACAGCGTGATTGCAGCGGTCAAAAAACGGCTGGCCGATTTTTGAATGGCTTGAAGGGGGAAAAGAGGACAACGATGCAATGGATTCTGTTGGGCTGTGGCGGCCATGGCCGGGTTTTGCTGGCCACCCTGCACGGGTTGGGGTGGACCCACCGTCTGATCGGCATGCTGGACCCGGAACCCGCCACGCTGGATATGCAGCGATGGCAGGTGCCTTTTTTGGGGGATGATGCCTATCTCTCCACCGCCTCCGGGCGGGACATTCAACTGCTGAACGGTCTGGGGTCGGTGGGCAACACCGAGCGACGCCGGGCGGTGTATCAAAAATTTCATGCCCAGGGCTATCCGTTTGTCACCCTTTGCCATCCCACGGCCTGGTTGGCCGATTCCGTTACCCTGGCCGCCGGGGTGCAGGTGATGGCGGGTGCCGTGGTGCAGGCCGGCTGCCAGATAGAGGAAAATGTGTTGATCAACAGCCGGGCGGTGGTGGAGCATGATTGTCTGATCCGTGCCCATGCCCATGTGGCCTCCGGTGCGATCCTGTGCGGCAACGTTTGGGTGGGGGAGGGCAGCCATATCGGCGCGGGGGCCACCGTGATTCAGGGGGTAAAAATCGGTGACCATGTCTGCGTGGGGGCCGGTGCGGTGGTGGTACGGGATCTGCCCAGTGGTGTCAAAGTGGTCGGTGTTCCAGCCAGGGAGTGTTAAGGATGAGCAAACAAAAAAATTGGCGATCGGTGCTGATCCCGCCGGAGAGCACCATTCTGGAGACCATTCAGGTTATCGATCAAGGGGCGATGCGGATTGCCCTGGTCGTCGATGCCCACCGCCGTCTGCTGGGGGTTGTCACGGATGGCAACATCCGCCGAGGTTTGCTCAACCGTGTGGGATTGCAGGAACCGGTCAGCAAAATCATGAATCCGCAGCCCATTACCGCCCAGGTGACCGAGGCCAGAGAGCAGGTGTTGTCCCGGATGAACGCCCGGGAGATCGAGCATATTCCGGTTCTGGATGGCCAGGGGGTGGTGGTCGGTCTGGAAATGTTGCAGGCTCTGACCAAGCCTGTGAGCAAGAGCAACTGGGTGGTTCTCATGGCCGGGGGATTGGGCAGTCGTCTGGGAGCGCTGACCCAGGATTGTCCCAAGCCATTGTTGCGGGTCGGGGCCAAACCGATCCTGGAGGTGATTCTGGAGAGCTTTATCGAGTATGGATTCAGGCGGTTTTATCTGTCGGTCAATTATAAAAAACAGATGATCAAGGAGTATTTTGGCGATGGTTCCATCTGGGGCGCGGAGATCCGCTATCTGGAAGAAAAAGAGCGGTTGGGCACGGCGGGCTCCCTCTCTCTCCTGCCGGAACTGCCGGAAGAGCCTTTCTTCGTCATGAACGGCGACCTGCTGACCCGGATCAATTTTCAGCATATTTTGGACTTTCACACCGAACATCAGGCCCAGGCGACCCTTTGTGTCCGACGGCTGGAGCAGACCATCCCCTTCGGGGTGGTGGAGATGGCCCAACACCGCCTGATCGGGATTGAGGAAAAGCCGACCCACCACTATTTTGTCAATGCGGGCATCTATGTGCTGGAGCCCGCCCTGTTGCCCATGATTCAGGCCGGTCACTATCTGGATATGCCTGATTTTTTTCGGCAGGCGATCCGCGCAGGCCATGCCACCGCCGCTTTTCCGTTTTTGGATTATTGGATGGATATCGGGCAGTTGGGGGATTATGACCGGGCCAAACAGGAATATACGCAGATGTTCCAGCAGGTGCAGTAGCCGTTGTACAGAATTTTTTCTTCCTTTCCGGCCTCGCCATGCGCTTTTTTTCCAGCCCAGAATCGGTAGACCAGGGGGAACCCTCCTGGCTGGCCGTGCTGGAGACGGTGTGGGCAACCCTCCTCTGCTGGGGCATTGTCTGGCGCAGCGGCAGCCTGTTGCCCGTGCTGATTCCGCTGTTCGTGACCCCGCTGTTGCTGCTGCGCTCCGCAGAGTCGACGGCAAAGGGGGCGCGCTGGTTTGCCGTCTATCTGGAGGATAAAACGGAAGTCACTCCCACCGGCAAGCCGCTCCCATTCTGGGGGCTGTGGGTGCCCCTGATCATCTGGGTGACCAGCACCGCCACCACCTGGATGGCAGACCATCTGTTGCTGAATCATACCGATTGGGCCCTGTTTGTGCGGGCTGTTCTGGTGGGGGTGGTGGCCGTCTGGATTGCCATGACCCTCGCGGTTGCCGGGGCCCTGGCAGGTTCGGTGGTGATTGCCTTGACGGTGGCCTTTTCGTTGGCGGTCGGGGCTGCCCAGAGCGGCGTGATGGAGGTTGCCTTTGCCTGGGCCTTTACCGTCACCCTGGGGGCGGTGGTGGCGGGCATCCTCGCGCTTTTGTGGATGGGGGCGGTGGCCGGGGAGGGGGAGTTGGCCATCGCCATCGTGTTGGCCGGGATTCCCTGGATCCTGGGTGTCTGGCTGCGTTCTCTGGGGGTTCGTCTGCTGGCCACCCTCTGCCATCCCTGGCAGGGTTTGCGCGCCATGCCGGGCAATTGGCGACGCATCTCCTGGGTTTTGGACAGCGGCTACCCCCCGGAATTGGTGCCCGGTCTCTCCTTTTGGACCCCGGCCTTTTCCCTGAAGGAGATCCAGGCCATTTTTCATTCCCATGGCCTGTTGCGCAAGCTTTTTGGCCTGCTGGCCTTTTTATGTTTTTTTCTGCCTGCCATTCTGTATCGCTGGAGCCTCAAATCCACCGTTTGGCTCTACTGGCCGCTGCTGTTTCTGGAGGCCATGCCCGAACAATCCAACCCCGAACGTGTGGAACAGTGGCGTTTTGCCTTGCAGAAGGGGCACTGGGAGGGGATGCGGCGCGGCCTGTCGATAGTGCTGGGCTCCGTTCTGTGGTTCCTCTTGCTGACCGCTGCCACGCCATGGCAGCGGCTGATCCACGTGATCGATGCCCGGATCGTGCTGGCCTGGCAGGGCAGCGTGCTGGGGATGATCCTCCTCACCCTGTGCATCTATGGGGTCAGCCGTTTTGCCTGCCAGGTGCGGGTGTTGTATACGCTGCAAAGGTTGCGCAACATCAATACGGTTGTTTTGCTGTTGCTGACCATGGCATGCGCCTTTTTTCTGTTTCAGGTGCGCGCCTCCTGATCGGAGCGCTCTGCCACAAAGGTCAATCCCTGCGCCGTGGCATCGATGTGCAGGATATCCCCATCCCGGAACTGACCCGCCAGGATCCCCTCGGCCAGAGGATCCTGCACCTGTTGCTGGATCACCCGTTTGAGCGGGCGGGCTCCATAAAGGGAGTCATACCCCCAATCGGCCAACCGCTGCCGGGCCTGCGGCGTCAGGAGGATGCCCATTTTCCGTTCCGCCAGGCGTCGCGTCAGCTGGGCCAGCTGGATCTCCACAATGGCATCCATCTGGGCGCGCTGCAAACGCTGAAAGACGATGATATCATCCAGGCGGTTGAGAAATTCCGCCCGGAAAATGGCCCGCAGGGCGGCACGGGCCCGCTCTGCGGCTGCCACCGGGCTCTGTTGCGCATCCTCATCGAGATACTGGGAACCGGCATTGGAGGTCATGATGATTACGGTATTGCGAAAATCCACCGTGCGCCCCTGTCCGTCGGTGAGACGTCCCTCATCCAGCAGTTGCAGGAGAAGATTGAATACTTCGGGATGGGCCTTTTCAATCTCGTCCAGGAGCACCACACTGTAGGGGCGGCGGCGCACCGCCTCGGTCAGTTGCCCCCCCTCCTCATAACCCACATAACCGGGCGGGGCTCCCACCAGACGGGAGACGGCATGACGCTCCATATATTCGGACATGTCCACCCGCACCATGGCCTGCTCGTCATCAAAAAGGAAGGCAGCCAGGGCCTTGCTCAGCTCTGTTTTGCCCACCCCGGTGGGTCCGGTAAAAATGAAGGAGCCGATGGGGCGGTTGCCATCCTGCAACCCGGCACGGGAGCGGCGTACCGCACGGGAGACCGCTTGCAGGGCTTCTGTCTGCCCCACAACCCGTTGCGCCAGACGCTCCTCCATCCGCAGCAATTTTTGTCGTTCTCCTTCCAGCATGCGGGTTACCGGAATGCCGGTCCAATGGGAGACCACGGCGGCAATATCCTCTTCGCCCACCTCTTCCCGCAACAGGCGGTTTTCCACCGTTGCCACACTCTGCTGGGCGGCTGCCAGTTGTTTTTCCAGGGCGGGGATCTCCCCGTAGCGGAGCTGTCCGGCTTTTTCCAGATGGGCCAAACGTTCCGCCTCTGCCAGTTCAAAGCGTTTTTGCTCCAGACTCTCTTTCAGGGTTTGCGCCTGGGCGATGGCCTGCCGCTCATTGTCCCACAGGGCTGTCAATTGCAGGGATTTTTCTTTCAGATCGGCCAACTCTTTTTCCAGGGTTGCCAAGCGATCCCGGCTGGCCCGATCCTTCTCCTTGCTCAGGGCCAGCCGTTCAATCTCCTGTTGCAGAATTTTGCGATCGATTTCGTCGATCTCCTGCGGTTTTGAGGTGATCTCCATGCGAATGCGGGCTGCCGCTTCATCCATCAGGTCGATGGCCTTGTCCGGCAAAAAGCGGTGGCTGATATAACGGTTGGAGAGGGTGACCGCTGCCACCAGGGCCGCATCGGTGATGCGCACCCCGTGGTGCAGCTCATATTTTTCCTTGATGCCCCGCAGGATGGAAATGCTGTCCACAAGGGTCGGTTCCCCCACCATGACCGGTTGAAAACGGCGTTCCAGGGCGGCATCTTTCTCCACATGCTTGCGATATTCATCCAGGGTGGTGGCCCCGACACAGTGGAGATCGCCCCGGGCCAGGGCCGGTTTCAGCAAGTTGGAGGCATCCATGGCCCCCTCCGTGCGGCCAGCCCCCACCAGGGTGTGCATCTCGTCGATAAAGAGGATGATCCCCTGGTCGGCCTGTTGCACCTCCTTGAGGAGAGCCTTGAGACGCTCTTCAAATTCACCCCGATATTTGGCCCCGGCCACCAGGGCACCCAGGTCCAGGGCGACCAATTTTTTGTGTTGCAGGGATTCGGGCACATCCTCCCGGATGATACGTTGTGCCAACCCTTCGGCAATCGCTGTTTTGCCGACGCCGGGCTCACCGATCAGGACCGGATTGTTTTTGGTGCGCCGAGAGAGAACCTGAATGGTGCGCCGTATCTCTTCGTCCCGACCGATCACCGGGTCCAACTTGCCCTGTCGGGCCAGTTCGGTCAGATCGCGGGCATATTTTTCCAGGGCCTGGAAGGTGCCTTCCGGATCGGGAGAGGTGACGCGCTGTTGTCCCCGCAGCCCCTTGAGCACCTCCAGTATCCCTTGTTCCGTGATGCCATGGCTTTGGAAGAGACGGGCCAAATCGCTGCTGTTGGGAGGTTCCATGCTCATGGCCAGAAAAAAATGTTCCGTGGAAATATAGTCATCCTTGAGCCTTCCGGCCTGTTTTTCCGCATGCATGAAGAGGGTTTGCAGCCTCCGTGCCGAGATGAGCTGATCCACCCCGGCCACTTTGGGCAGACGCTCCAGGGCCTTTTCGACCCCTTGAACCAGTGTGTGCCGGGCCACCCCCAGTTTGCTCAGGATGGGAACGGTCAATCCCCCCTCTTGTTCCAACAGGGCAGCCAGCAGATGTTCCGGCTCCAACTGTTGATGGGAGCGGCTGGAGGCGATCTGTGCCGCCTTCTGCAAGGCTTCCTGGGATTTGCTGGTCAGACGATCCTGTCGCATGGCTCTACTCCAGAGAAAAAGGGGGGAGGAGGGGATGCCGTCCCCGGTTGGGTGTGTCGTGGGTTGGCATGACCATTAGATAGGGGGTGATGGGCGCAAGGCAAGGGGGGGATGGAAAAAGGGGG
>JADGCE010000114.1 GCA_015229095.1 Magnetococcales bacterium
CTTTAAATTATTAAAAAAAAAGAGGGGGTCTGGGGGATTCATCCCCCAGGGTTTTCTGAAGGGCGGCATATCCACTGCGCAGCGGGGATCGGTACATATTCCATGCACTTAAAGCTGATCACAGTCATCACCCGCACTCACCTGACCGAGCGGATCATTCTGGCGGCCAAGCGGGCGGGTGCGACCGGGGCGACCATTCTGCCGGCGCGGGGGACGGGTTTGGCGGAGGCGCGCTCTTTTCTGGGGCTCTCTCTGGACAGCCAGCGGGATTTGCTCCTCTTTTTACTGGAGGAGAACATGGTGTTGGCGGTGACGAAGGCCATCCATGCAGAGGGCGAACTGGATAATCCCGGTACGGGCATGTTGTTTGTTCTGGATGTGGAACAGGCCATGGGATTGAAAGAGCAACTCGCCTGTTTTGAAACGGAAATTCATGAGCAGTACAATTGAACATGTCGGTCGTTCCCCCTGATGTTCTTGCCACAGCGGAGCGTGATCCGCTTTCCCAACTGTTTGCACCGGATCGAACCACTGTGCCGTTGCTGCTGGCTCCCATGGCGGGAGTAACCGACTGGCCGTTTCGTCTCCTGGCCCGGCGGTATGGGGCGGAGATGACGGTGTCGGAGATGGTGGCCTCCCAGGCGATGATCCGGCATGTACCCAAGAGTATAAAGATGGCCTCCCGCCTGGCGAGCGAAGGGTTGGTAGCGGTACAGATTGCAGGGGCGGATCCAGAGGTCATGGCGGAGGCGGCGCGCATGAATGTGGATCTGGGTGCCCCGGTGATCGACATCAACATGGGCTGCCCGGTCAAAAAAATTGCCAAGAGCCATGCGGGCGCGGCCTTGATGCGGGATGAACGGTTGGCCGGCCAGATCATGGCGGCGGTGGTGGGGGCGGTGCCGGTGCCGGTGACGGTCAAAATGCGTCTGGGTTGGGATGATGGGCAGCGCAATGCCCTGGCCATCGCCCGTATTGCCGAGGCATCGGGTGTGCGGGCGGTGACGGTGCATGGCCGCACCCGTGCGCAAATGTATGCGGGAGAGGCCGACTGGCAGGCCATCGCCGAAATCAAGGCGGGCGTTTCCATCCCGGTGGTTGGCAATGGGGATGTCACCACGCCGGAGGGGGCGCGGCGTCTGCGGGAGGTGGCGGGGGTGGATGGCATCATGATCGGGCGGGGAGCGATGGGCGCACCCTGGATATTTCGCTCGATTGCCCATTATCTGCGCACGGGAGAGCATCTTCCGGACCCGGAGCCTGCCGAAAAAATCCAGGTCATTCTTGAGCATTACGAAACAATCCTCTCCTTTCACGGCCTGGAGATCGGCAACCGGCTGGCGCGCAAACATTTGGCCTGGCACACCCGTGGCATGGTGGGGGGGGGGCGTTTTCGCGAGCGGCTGAACCACTCCCCGAATGCCCAGGAAACCCGGCGGTTGTTGCGTGAATTTTTGGGGGTTGCTCAGTGCGATGGGGAGGGGGAGGGGGAGTGACCATGAACTTCACACCAGAGCTGTTATGGGATCAACTGACCACCGGGGTGATTGCGGTGGATGGCGCGGGTGTGGTCCAGGCGGTCAATGGCGCGGCGGAGCGGTTGTTGGGCCGGGCGCGTCGTCATTTGTTGGGCGTTCCATTGGAAGGGCTGTTGCCCGGCCATCCGATCGCCCTGGATTTGATCCATCGGGCACGAAATCTGGCGATGCCCTGCCGGGTGCGCACCGCACAGCTCAACCCCTCGCCCGGCCTCTTGTTGTCGGTCTCCCTGACGGCGGTCCCCCTGGAGGATGCGGCGGGCAACGGGGTGGGAGTGCTGTTGCAACTGGAAGAGGTGGGTGCCCTGGAGCGGATCGAAGAGGGGCAGCGGCTGCAAGATACCCTGGACTCCCTGGAGACGCTGGCCCTGACCGTGGCCCATGAAGTCAAAAATCCATTGGCCGGCATTCGCGGTGTGGCACAACTGCTGGAGATGGAAGGGGGAGGGGAGTCGGTGGCCACCTGTACCGCCCTGATCTGTACCGAGGTGGACCGCATCAGTCGGTTGCTGGATGCCCTGTTGGGACTGGCCGACCGGCATTCGACCCCGGAAGAGGCGATCAACATTCATGAAATTCTTGACCATGTCCTCCGTTTGTGCCAGCGGGCAGAGATCCGCATGCAGCAGGATTATGATCCTTCTCTCCCCACCATTCGCGGTGATCGGGATCAATTGATCCAGCTTTTTCTGAATCTGGTGCGCAACGCCAGTGATGCGGCGGGAGAAGGCGGCACCGTCACGTTGCATACCCGCATTTCGGCACAGGTCCGCTTTGAGCAGGGACGGCGGCAACGCCACATTATTGTGGAGGTACGGGATAATGGTCCCGGCATTGCGGACTCGGTGCGGCAACGCATGTTTTTGCCCTTCGTGACCAGTAAACCCAGAGGAGCCGGCAGCGGTCTCGGATTGGCCATTGTGCAAAAAATTGTTCATGATCACGGAGGGTTGGTAGAGGTGGCCGAGCAGGCCGGTCAGACCATTTTTCGTGTCCTGTTACCGGTGAGTGTGCCATGACGACCGCGCAAACCATTCTGGTGGCTGACGACGATCATGCCATGCGCTATGTGCTGGAACAGGCATTGGGCCGGGCAGGATATCGGGTGCACAGCTTTGACAACAGCAAGGCATTGCTGGACTTTGCCGGCGAGGGCCGGGTGGACCTGGTGATCACTGACATTGTCATGCCCTCCGGGTCGGGTCTGGACCTGTTGCAAACCTTGCGTACCCGCTATCCCGACCTGCCGGTGATCGTCATGACGGCACAGAGCACCCTGAGCCATGCCGTGCAAGCATTCGAGCGGGGAGCTTTTGAGTATCTGGCCAAGCCGTTTGACATTCGGCGCATGATTGAGCTGGTGAGCCAGGCACTGAAACGGACGCAGCAAGCCCGTCACCGTCCGGCTCCGGCGACTGAATTCAGCCGGTTTGGTGGCTTTGTTGGTGTCTCCCAGGCGATGCAGGAGCTGTTTCGGACCATTGGCCGATTGGCCAATTCGGAGATGACGGTGCTGATTCATGGCGAATCCGGCACGGGCAAGGAGCTGGTTGCCCGGGCCGTACACGATCACTCTCCACGACGACAGGGGCCGTTTACAGCGATCAACATGGCGGCCATTCCTGGCAATTTGATTGAAAGTGAACTGTTTGGCCACGAAAAAGGGGCTTTTACCGGAGCCATCGCCCGGCATCATGGCCATTTTGAACGGGCCAGAGGGGGCACGCTGTTTCTGGACGAGATTGGGGATATGCCCATGCAGGCGCAGACTCGTCTATTGCGTGTGTTGCAGGGGGGGGCTTTCACCCGGGTGGGGGGGACGGAGACCTTGCGAACCGATGTGCGTATTGTCGCGGCCACGCACCAGAATTTGCCCGCTGCCATTGTCGAGGGTCGTTTTCGGGAGGATCTTTTCTATCGGCTCAACGTGATACCGTTGTATGTCCCCTCCCTGCGGACGCGGCGAGAAGACATTCCCCTGCTGGCGGACTATTTTCTGGCACACGCCGCGCAACATTTGGGGCTGCCCCTGAAACGTCTGGCCAACGACAGCTTGGCGGAGTTGGTGGCCTACGACTGGCCGGGCAATGTGCGGGAGTTGGAAAATTTGATCCACCGCTTGATGATCCTGACACCACAAGAGATTATCCAACGGGAACATTTACAGTTGCCGCGTGCGGAAGCCGGACTTACCATGGAACCCATTCGGGAATCGCTCTCCCTGCTTCCGGTCGAGCCGACTACGCAAGAGAAAATGGATCTGGAGCAGGGGGTACTCCATTTTTTGCGTGATTTTTTTGCCTCTCCTGACTGGAAAAAATGTGATAACCTGTACGACTTGGTAATCGGGCGCGTTGAAAAAACACTGTTTCTCAAAATATTGTCCGAGACATCCGGCAATCGGGTGATGGCCTCGCGGCTGTTGGGTATCAATCGGAACACGCTGCGCAAAAAAATTCAGGAACTTGACGTGGACTTAAAAAGATGAGAGGTTGAAGCATTGACAGGGGGAGCAACTTTTTTTAGCATGCAGGCGTGTTCCAGGTGATCGGGATGGATCAGGATGGTTCCACGCCGCCCCAGGCGTCAGATACGGGGGGCCCTGCTGCCCGGCCTCCTTCCCGATCAGGGATGGGTCTGGGAATGCGGATGGCCACGGATATGGTGGTGGCCACGTTGATCGGTGTGGGGATGGGTCACTATCTGGATGAGTGGCTGGGTTTGCATCCCTGGATGACGGTTTTGTTTTTTTTGTTTGGGGCGGTGGCCGGGTTTCGTGCAGTATACCGGGCTGCCCAGGAAGGTTCATCCCAGGCCCCCTGAATGATTGGGCGGGCTTGGCGAGATCGGTGCACAAGAGGAGGACGGCCTTGCTACTGACGACCACTGCCATTAGTGTAGATGCTGCTCACGCCGCTGCGGCTGCGGCACCGCGCATGGATCCCTTGCACCATTTTCAGGTGGTCAAGTATATACAGATGGCTCCTTTCGGGCTGGATGTTTCCATATCCAACTCCGTGGTTTGGATGTGGATCTCCCTTGCGGCGGTGTTTTTCTTTTTTCGTTATGCATTCCGTCGTCCAGAGATGGTTCCCGGTCGGATGCAGAGCGTTGCCGAGGCGGGGTATCTGTTTATTCGGGGGATTGTGGATGAAAATATCGGTCCCAGCGGCAAGCCTTTCTTTCCCATGGTTTTTACGTTGTTCTTTTTTGTGCTGTTTTGCAATTGGACGGGTTTAATTCCTGGCTCGTTTACAGCGACCTCCCAGTTGATTGTCACGGCGACTCTGGCGTTGGGGATATTTTTTCTCTCCATTTTCCTGGGTTTTTATAAGCATGGCTTGAAATTTTTGGGTTTTTTCGTACCATCCGGGTTGCCGGTATTGTTGTTGCCGTTGATGGTTCCGATTGAGATTATCTCTTTTCTGGCCCGTCCGGTTTCTTTGTCGGTGCGCCTGTTTGCCAACATGACGGCTGGGCATACGGTGTTGGGGGTGTTGTTCTTTTTTGCGGCGACGCTGCCGTGGATTGGCTCTTGGTTGCCGTTTGGGTTTTCGGTTGTTTTTACTGCGGTGGAAATTTTCATTGGTTTTATCCAGGCGTATATTTTCACCATTTTGACGTGTGTGTATATTAACGATTCGTTGCACCTACATCATTGAGATGTAGTTCATGCAGCGTGTCACGTGCGAGAATCGCGAACTTTGCTATTCTGTTAGGAGAGATGACAAGATGGAAAGCCTACCCGCCTCCTTCATAGGTATGGGATTGGCCGCCGCAGGGCTGGCTGGTTCTGGAATTGGTTTGGGGTTCATGTTTGGCAAGGCGATTGAGGCGTTTGCCCGTCAGCCTGGAGCTGAGGCTCAGTTGTCCAAGTATGTCTGGATTGGTGCGGCGTTTGTGGAAGCCATTGCGTTGTATGGTTTGGTGTTGGCCTTCATCATTATGGGTAAGGGTTGATCCTTATGATCTCGAGCGCACATGCCGCGACGGAGGCGCATGCCCAATCGTCCGGGCTGCCCCAGTTCGACTCCAGCGTCTTTGGATCGCAAATCTTTTGGACGATTGTCTCTTTTCTGGTGTTGATGTATCTGCTCAAGCGGTATGTCATTCCGGCTATTGGGGATATTCTGGACAACCGCAGCAAAAAGATTGGCGATGATTTGCAACATGCGGAGAAGGCCCGTCAGGATGCGGACCGGTTGTTGGTCGCTTATCGAGAGCAGATGGAGCGGGCGCGGCAGATGGCGGCGGCCACCCTGGAGGAGGCGCGTCTGGAGGCTTCTGCCATGCGGGACCAGGCACTGACAGAGTTAGGTGAGGAGTTGGCGAAGAAGCGGGCTGCTGCCTTGGACGAGATTGAGCGGGCTCGTGTGCAGGCGATGGAGGATGTTCAAGCGGCGGCGGTGGATATTGCCATGTTGGCCACGGAGAAGCTGATTGCCAAGTCGGTCAACCGGGCGAAGGCCGAAGAGATGGTCAAAGATGCGGTGAGCCATCTGGAGCAAAACAAAGCCAGCCTGCATTGAGAATGGCCTGTATCGGATGTGGTGGGGAAGGCCGGGTTCCTGTCGAGGGGATTCGGCCTTTTGCCGTTGTTTATTTTTGCATGTCCTCGTAGCTCAGCCGGATAGAGCAACGGATTCCTAATCCGTAGGCCGTGCGTTCAAATCGCGCCGGGGACACCAATATTTTCAATAATGCACGTGACAGAGATAGCACAGCCCAAGCGACCTGGGCCTGGCCAACCACCGAAACCGAAGAGGATCATGCCCGGTGATTTCGCATCTTTCTGGAATGGCTTGAGGAGTAGCAAGGAGACAGAGCATTCCGGGTTCGCCATCCGGGCTGGGGTTGAAACGAATGACGTTGATCCGGTATTCTCTGTTCGTTTCATGAAATCGATGCCGCGCAGAATGATACTTGTCGAAAATGGAGATAAGGCCAACATCAACAGCCTCAATTGGCGGGCTCTTGCCGTGCTGCCGGTGCGCTTTCCCTCTTTGCCCGACCAGAGAGGGATCATTGCACACAGTGACGATTGTATGTTAGTTGAGGCCAAACGCCTCCGCTTCCTCTGCCAACGTAAGCAGGACGCCTTGGCTGGACTGAGGCAATCCGTCCTGCAAAAACTCTTCATCAGCCAACTGACGAATCAGAAGGCAGCGACATGAACCCGGCGCGGGATATCGACCTGATCAACGATCTGCGCGCTCTACCGATGGAAACGCCCTGGGTGGAGTTCAAGCAGGACAATACCAACCCGCATATGATTGGGGAACGCTGTTCCGCCCTCTCCAACTCCTGCCGTCTGGAGGGACGGGATGCCGCCTACATGCTGTGGGGCATCGATGACGCCACCCATGAAGTGGTGGGCACCGTTTTTGATCCCGATACGGTCAAGGTTGGCAACCAACCCTTCCAGCACTGGCTGGCCCAACGGCTGCAGCCCAGCATTTCTTTTTCATTCCGTGCCGTCGCCCACCCCGCTGGTCGGGTGGTAATCCTGGAAATTCCTCCCGCCACTCTATCCCCCGTGGCCTTCAACAAGGAGGCCTACATCCGCATCGGCAGCGCCACGCCCAGACTGGTGGATTACCCCGCACGCCATCAGGCCCTCATCGAGCGTCTGCGCCCCTGTGTCTGGGAACACGGCATCGCCCGCAGTTACAGTGATGCCGATGAGGTACTGGACCTACTGGATTATGCCAGCTATTTCCGCTTGACCGGCCAGCCACTGCCAGACAACCGGCGAGGTATCTTCGAAAAGCTGGAGGCCGACCAATTGATCCAGAAGGAGGTTGGGCAACGGTGGAAGATCACCAACCTGGGAGCCATCCTGTTTGCCGTCGATCTGAATCTTTTCGACCCAGTCCTGGCGCGTAAGGCGGTGCGACTTGTCGTCTACGATGGCCAGAACAAAGCCGCCGCCGTTACCCACAGGAAGGATGGCGTCAAAGGCTACGCCGTGGGTTTCGCGGGGTTGGTTGGCTACATCAATGACCTATTGCCCCAAAATGAACACATTGGCGCGGCCCTGCGTGAAACGCAACCGCTCTTTCCAGAATTGGCCATCCGCGAACTGGTGGCCAATGCCCTGATTCACCAAGACATGACACTCACGGGCGCGGGCCCGCAAATCGAAGTATTTACGGACCGCATCGAGATCACCAACCCCGGCAGGCCGCTGATCCAGCCCGACCGCATGATCGACCTGCCGCCACGCTCCCGCAACGCAATGCTTGCCCTCCTGATGCGTCGCATGCGCTTTTGCGAGGAGCAGGGAAGCGGCCTGGACAAAGTGATTGCCCAAGTGGAGTTGTTCCAACTGCCGCCGCCCCTGTTTCGAGAGAGCGATGCCGCCATGCAGGTGGTGTTATACGGTCCCCGCTCCTATGCCTGCATGACCCCGGAGGAACGGGTGCGCGCCTGCTATCAGCATGCTGTGTTGAAATTTTTGGGCGGGGAGCGAATGAAAAACTCCAGTTTGTGTGAACGTCTTGGCATTCCTTCCCGAAATGCTGCATCCGCATCTGTGGTCATCAACAAGGCATTGGAAGCTGATTTGATAAGAATCGCAGATCTCGAACATCCACGGGCAGGGTATGTGCCGATTTGGGCGTAGCGGACATTTCTTGATCGGGTTTTGATCGGCACCCTTTTTCAAGCATGCATACAGACAAGCCGATTCTATAATGATGTTTTTTTTTAAATAAATAGGTGCACATCGCAGGCGTTGATTTTCTTGATCGGGTTTTGATGGAGCGGGCCTCCATGAACGAAGCCAAAACCCGAATCGAGTTGGTTGCCCCGCCTTGAAGGCAGCGGGTTGGGGCGTGGTGGATGACAACCGTATCTGCCGGGAAGAGGTCCGGTCGGGCCGCGCGCTGTAGGGGCGCGCGTTGTTTGGGGTGCGGCCATGCCGCGCTGTGCGTGACAAGGATGGAATCCATGTTGGGTGCCATGGCAGGAGACGTGATCGGATCGCCCTGTGAGAGGCCTCTCCCTCAAGGGCTGCCCGGATGCTCCAACAGATAGAGCACGCCGCCCGCTTCCGTCGG
>JADGCE010000115.1 GCA_015229095.1 Magnetococcales bacterium
CGGTTCATCCCCGCGTGTGCGGGGAACACTCTTCCTCCTATTTCATTGATAATACATTAAAAAAACTGGTCAAAAAAATCTACCAGCTTTTTTGACAGAATCGCCAGTGAAGGTGGAAGAGGTCATTTTAGTTTAAGCTTATGTTTTTACTTGCTCTTTTTTGTTATCTTTAGCCGGGAGAAAGGAGACAAGTTTGATTCCATCCAATTCTACGGGAACTCGTCGATTTTCACCCAGGGTGAGAAAATCAAAACCGCTCTCACTGCTGCTTTTCCAGATTAAAACCGCATTTCCAGCGTCCAACCCCTCTTCCACCTGCCGCCAGATCATATCGCGCACCCGACGGGAAAGGTTGCCGACATAAACACCTGCCCGCACTTCCAACAGCCAGACCCCCAGTCGTCCCCGCAATCTGGGAGGCACTCCTTCAACCACGATGACCATCATCGCCGATTTTCTCCGGGTTGGGAATGGCTGGCGGCAACATGTCCGCAGCTGGCTGCGGTATGGTCATCTCACCGGCCGCCAACACATCCTCGATCAAGGGAATAAGTCGTTCCAACGTACGCTCTTGTCGGAACACATTCCGACACTCCAAACGTACCCGTCGTTCCGGTTCTGGAGGGGCCTGACTGGCAATCCGAAATGCGACGGGAACCACCGTTTCAAATTTTAGTATATCTGCAATATCGTACACGAAAGATAACGGCTTGCCGGAATGGATGAACCCGATTGCTGGCGCGTAACCTGCCGCCAGGAGTGCTGCCTCGGTGATCCCATACAGACAAGAGGTGGCAGAACTCAAACACCGATTGACAATGTCTCCCGCATCCCATCGATCTGGATCATAGTGTCGTCCGTCCCAACGGATGCCAAATCGTTGGGCGGTGAACGCATACATTTTACGTACCCGTGCCCCCTCCATGCCCCGCAACTGTTCCACACTGCGTCGCACCGGCGGCAACTCCCCAAAGCGCAAGGCATACATTTTGCGCACTACCCTGAGCCGGGCATTCTCATCCAATGCGAGCTTGGCCTGGTACAACAATTTGTCGGCCCGTGCCCCGCCCGGTTGGCCGGCCGCATACATCCGAACGCCAGCCTCTCCCACCCAAACCAACAAAGTTCCAACCCGACCCGCCAATACCGCCGCTGCATGCGAGACACGCGTGCCCGGTTCCAGCATGATACAGGTCACTGAACCGACTGGTATGTGTGTCCTGATACCATTCTGATCCACCAGTACAAACGATCCATCCACCACATCAATCTCGCCATATTGCAGAAAGATGAATGATACACGTTCTTTAAGAGGTATGGGTTGCAGAGAGGGCAGCACTCTTCATCTCCGCTTGATCAGTATCAACCCGCAACCAAATCCCTTGGCTGGACCAATGCCCATCCATAACGAACGCCGAAACAAATCCTGATCCGTCACTGTCAACCCCCCTTCAAAATCCAATGTGCTGAAACGGATCTCCCCGTTGCGACCCCGCAATCGATGCTGACGATACCCTTCCACTGCCACACTGTCCACTCGGAAACCGTTTTGCACCGCACGGGATTCCAACCACTCCTTGCCGGACAAATCCACGAAATCACCCACTCCATTGCTCTGGGCTGCCCGCTTTTTGGCATCCATGACCACATCGTGCCGTACCGATCGACTGCCCGGGGTTTTCCTCGCCACGACTGGATTGGCTCGCAAGGCAAATGTCATTCGATCCCCAACCTGCAATCGAGGATGATAGGGTCGGCTCTGCACATGCCAAATCTCCTCGGTATCCTGCGGTTCCAGCGCCGAAACGACATAACAGGCCGGATCTTCTCCCCGATCCATGGTCCGGTAGAGGAAACGCCGCTCCTTTTCTCCGGGAAAGAGCCGCCAAATCAGTTGATGCATGGCATACCCCTCTTGGCATGTACGCGCCAGCCGTTCCGCCGCCCCACCGGAGTTGCGCAACCTGATCAAGCTGAACCATCCCACCGCAGGGGATTCCGCCCCCGACACCTGTTTCTCCTCCATGTCAGCCTCCATCCCGAACAGCTCTTGCCAACCGTCCCCGATGCTCCGAACGGTCGGCAAATTGCCAGCGACAGCGATGCAGCGGCTGATCCCGCCGGACCACGCTCATCAAACCTTCCAGCCCCTTCTCCTCCATCCCTGAATCCCAGTACAGAGAGGGTTCCTCCTCCAGATTCCACCAATCCCGCATCTCTCCATGCCGGTGGAGGTTGACCAGAAGGATCTGTTCCAAATTCGGCAGCAAAACCATGGCATCCGCCAGAGAGGCCGCCTCCACCACCTGGGGAGAGAGCGGCAACGCCAATGGACACGACTTGCGCCCCAGGTATAAGGGCCAACGGGGCCGATCCAGAGCCTTTGCCAGTGCCCCCAGCTTGTGTGGTGCATCCGCCTGCGCCGTGATCGCCACCGTATAAAGCGCGTCCGTGTAATACGATCGATAGGTCAACACAGTGTTCAATTCGGGTGCCAGCAGTTGATCCCGTCGGGTCCGATTGGGACGTTTTTTCATCTCTGCCACGCCGGGTGCCTGAGCGGTGTGGTAATCCCGTAACAATACCCCTGCCGCATCCACCCGTACCGCAACCAGATATCCCCTGTTCAAATCGGCCTGCCGCTCTTCCTCATCTCGGCCAATTCCCAACGCTGCCGCCAGCAGGCCCAAAATGGCCGAGCGTCCCGGATGCGTCTCGCTGGGTCTCTCCTCTCCCACGGCAATGCCACCCCAGGCAGCCATGGCCCCATACAATCGGAACAACAAATATTCAGACATGATCTCACTCCTGTATTGCAAAGCCCTGGAGTGCGGAGAGGGTCCCCCTCCCGTCCAAAACACTCATCTCTTCCCGAAGGTCAGCGCAAGGACCATACACTGCGTCCATCTGTGTCACAGATTGCTGTATACTGCGCACGGCGGCGACCAGCAGGTCTGCACCACTGACCGGTCGCAGGAAGGCAACAGAGAGGGAACGGGGTTGCCGATCTCCCAGTTCCGCCAGCATGTAGGAGGCATAGGCCCTGGACGCAAAGGAGTTTTGTTTGCCCCCTGGCGCCACAGTGGCGGCACACTCCAGAAGGGCACGCAGAGCGAGATCGGCCAATGGGCGGTCCTCGCCCAGATTGGCAAGCAGTTGCTGACGATCCACGCAAATATATTGATAGAACAAAGCCGCACCGAAAGCGGTGTCCCCCATGTGGGCGGACCCTTTATCCTCCTGACCATCGTTCAGATCATCCACAGCGGTAAAAAAGTCATCCTCCACTTGGCAACGATGCACCCCCAGGGCATGGGCCACCTGTACCGCTGCCTCCACATTGTAGGCCGGGGCACTGGCCAACATGCGACCAAACATGGCGATATCCGCCGCCGAATGCCGCTTGCGCAGCAATTGCAACTCCCCTTCCTCCGGTCCAGTGCGGCGTTCTGCCAGGGTATTGTTCAATTGCCGGATCGCCTCCTCCTCTTCGGGGCTGAAGTGGGCCAACTGTTCAATCTCCAGCACAGCCAGAGGATTGTTTTTGTCCGCCCCTTTGGATTTGCCGAATTGACCGGCTATTTGCCCAGCCCAGGCCATGGCATCCTTTTCCTTGATACCTTTTGCCAATAATTCTCGATAGATCCGAATCCCCATCTCCTTGGTGCGGGTGCCGACATGCCCCTGCAAAGAGGTCGCAAACAGATCCGAAGTGCGCCACGCCCGTTTCAGGCTTTGCGAGGAGATGCGCAAGCGCAAAACACCTCCCATCACCGCCGTTTTGGGTCGTCCGAGATCATCCCGATTCAGATTGGCCGGTGGATAGCTCGTCAACAGATGCAGCTGCAAAAAACGTCTCATCGTTCATTCTCCTGTTTATCGTTCAAGCTGTGATTAATAGGCGGTTGCAGTCTGTACCACACCGCATGATCGAAACATGTCACCTGTCACGCATCGCCCGACAGTCACTTTTTCTCCTGCTGCGGCATGGCTCCGAAATAGGCATACGCCCACTCCTTGCGAACCCCGTCACCCCAGTGGTAGACCGCGTTGGCCAGTCCGTATATGTCCACTTTTTGCCCCAACACCCCCAATATCCGGCGCATCTCCTGAGTCAAATCCCCCTGCTCCTGACACTGCAACAAGCGGCGGAAGCGCAGCTCGCTGACTGGCGATCTGTTTCCCTCCCCGGGCAGCCCCATCTGCCTGGGCAGTGATGGCCGTTCCCCCTGTTCCCCCTCTCCCTCCTGCCACTCGGCTACGGCCACCAGAAGGACGACAGCCGGCAGCCGTTCCCGTCTGATCGTGATCCCTGGCAAGGCCGAAAGATCCTGACACAACCGATGAAAAGCCGGCTCCAGCACCACCTGGGTCAAATTGGCACAGCGTCGCAAGCCGGCCCGACTTCCCCTGTTTTCATCCAAACCCCGTCGCCAGCGGCTCAGGATCTCCCCTGCCGCTTTTCCCGATTCAAATCGCAATCCGCTCATTTTTTCTTCCCCTTTTGCTTGCTGATCAAATCCTCATCCACCGGCAGTCCCAGGCTTTTGCGTAATGGAGCACCATACAATTGCTTGCGCAACAGGTGATAGGCCCTGGCAATCCGACCCGGATTCTCAAATTCCAACGCCCCCCGCGTGGCCCACTGGTCAAACAGATGCAAAGCAACCTGACACAATCGCCCATGCCACTCCTGCTGGATCGCGGCCTTTTCCCCGGCCAGCTTGTCCAGGTCGGAGCCCTGACAGAGATCGGCAAACCGCCACAAGAGGCGATAAAAATCCGCCTCGGTCCCTTCCCAGAAGGATTGGGCAATGCTGCTGGAATAATCACCCTTTATCTTTTGCCCTGGTCTCGTCTCAAACCAGGCGTTGCGCAAGGCACCAGAGAGACCGCCTTTGACCAGAGTTGCACCACCCACCAAATGTTCTGCCAACCCAGCCAACAGGGTGCGTCCCGGCTCTTCCAAAGTGATCAAAGGCATGCGGGCCTCATACCAACAGCGTGCCTTCATGTTGTCCATATCGTAGCCAAAGGCCCAAACCAGCAGCGGCATACGCAGCCGACGGTTCCGTTGTCGGGCCGCTTGCACCACCCGTGCGACCCGTGTGTTCTCTTTGGCGACAACCCATCCCAACCAATGCCGATAGCCGATCCCCCCCGGTTGCGGGTGGACGGGAAGCCATCCCTGCTTGCTATCCTGGTAGTGAGGAGTCAGGGGATGTTCCCAGTCGGTGGCATTCATCCCGTAGGGACGGGTATAGTAGCGCGTGGTCAGCCTCTCTGTTTTTTGACCGCACAGATCGCATATTCCCGGCAAGCGACCTGCCCATTCCAGGCGGATACGTCTGGGCATGGCCCAATAGACCATCGCCGGGTGTGCATCTTCTGGCGTTATTTTTTGTTCCTGCTCGCTGGTGCGGGTCGGAGAAAGCCAGCAAAAAGCCCTCTTCATCTCATCGGGCTGGTGACCCCACCTGCCCATAAAAGCGTCCCGATCCAGCACATTCCACCAAAGCAGCCCCCACAGGGAAGGAGATGAGCGAGGGTCAGGCATGACCAGGGTGGACAAAGGACCACCACCCCGCAACGAGGTTCGATGACCCGCTCCTCCAGACGGAGCATTGGTCTGCAAGGTGAACAGAGCTAACCCGGAACAACTCGGACACAGGCCATTGACAGATCCACGCTTTTGAAAAAGATCCTTGCCATCCTTCACCGTCTGCTCACCCGGTGCATCGATCAACAATGCCCCGATATGGACTGGAACCTGCGCCATGTTTTGATCAAAATCCTGCATGAATCGCGGTCCCTCCCCATCCAGGGAGAAACAGTCTGCCACCGGTGCCAACAGAGTGGCCAATCTCTCCGGGGTGGGTGGCGTATCCAGCCACGCCCGCCATGCCTCTTCGTCCTCCGGTGGCAGCACGCTCTGCAAGAGGCCAATCAGCCACTGGATTGCCGCTCCGTGAAAATCCGGCCTGGGCAGATCCAGGGCAACCACCGGATTGTCCTCCATCCTGCTGGTCAACTCCGCCGGACAAATCCGTTCCCGACTGCCATCTGCCCGCACTACCGGCAGCCAGCGGTTTTCAATAAGATTCATGGTCACTCTCCCTTTGTCATGGTGGATCGCTCCTCCTCTCGGACCAATCCCCAGCAGGAGTGATAAAAGAGCACCGCCTGCTGCCTGTTGTTATCCCGAACGGTTCCCTGCCACCAACCCGCACCCGCTGCAGTCAATGGCAACACCACCACCCAACGCCCCTGGTCCGGCCACCGTTGCCGCCAACCCGCCACCGCAGCCGTCAGGTCCGCATCCCAGGCGCTCTCGTCCGACTCGGCGGCATAGACCTGCCGAATGCGCAGTTGGCTGTCGGACCAGACATCAGAACCAGTCGTGTACCAGGGCAATGCCTGGCCATCCTGCCAACGCAGCAATCGCACAGTGCAAACGGGGTCGCCCAATCGGGTGGGTATCACCCCTTCATCGCTCCATAAGTGAGGGGTGGCGACATAACCATCTGCCAGTTTCAAGGTATTGAAGCGGGCCTGGGCCGATTGGGCCTGTCTCTCCCCTGCGGCCCGGTCGGTACAGGCAGAAAGACCAGGTGGTATGGCCTCTGCTGCCTCACCGTAAACTCCCTCTATCAACGCCCGCGCCTGCGTCGGCAGGGTGAATCCGGCAAACCGTTGCAACAGGCGGGCACTCCGCCAGAGTTTTCCATGATCTGGATAGACCGCAGCGGTTCCTGGGAGCGGCTCCTTGATCCATTGAGAAGTGGGCAGGTCCATCGCTTCCGGTCCAAACCACCACAGGATTGGCTCTTGCCGTTGCTCCGGACCGTTCGATGGAGTACCGTCCGCCATGCGCCGGTGCCGGTGCAGCCGCCCGGCCCGCTGAATGAGCAGATCGATGGGGGCCAGATCCGTGGCCAGCCAATCAAAATCCAGATCCAGCGATTGCTCGACCACTTGCGTGGCCACCACGATGCGCCCCCGCCGCTGTTCAGGACCGCTGTTCCGACCAAAACAGGCAACCATTTGTTGTTCGATTTCCAAGCGATCTCCCATGGCAAAGCGGGCATGAAACAGGGTCAGGCGATCTTTTGGCCATCTCTGGCCCAATAGCTGAAACCCCTCCCTGGCATCTGCCACAGTATTCCGCACCCAGGCGACACAAGCCCCGGATGCGGCGGCTTCCAAAATCTTCTGGATCATCTCCTCCAGAGAACCAATCCTGGTTGCGGCAACGGTCCGCTGGCGGTCGTGTCGGGTCTTTACCGGGATCTCAACAACAGAGTGGGCATCGATCCGCGTCAGGAGAGGGTACGGATGTTCAGTGTAAGGCAAGGCCGAGCTTGTATAACCCGCTCCCCGCATGAACGAGTCTGCCAACTCCTGCCGCATCTTGCGGGGCAGGGTAGCGGAAAGCAGAATGACATTTCCCCCCGACTGCGCATGAAATTCCAGCAAAATTTTTAATACCGAGTGCATGTAGGCATCATTGGCATGGACCTCGTCCACCACCAAGACCTTGCCAAAAAGCCCGATCAGTCGCAGGGATTGATGCTTGGTGGTCAATACCGCCATCAACGCCTGGTCAATGGTTCCCACACCGACCTGGGCCAGCAGTGCCTTTTTGGCATTGTCGGCCAGCCACGCCCGACAATGCCAACCCGCAGAGATCTCATTACCAGGCAAAACATCTGCATTTTCTCCGTTTGGTCCCAGCCAGGAACGACGAAAAGAGTCCAACGAATGGCGTGCTCCATGGGCCAAAACCAACGAGGCATCTTCCTGAAACAGGCGGCGAAAAATTTCTCCCACCCGTTGGTACATGGCGTTTGCGGTAGCCATGGTGGGCATGGCCACATAAAATCCATCGCTTGCGCCAGAGGCCAGCAACCTGTGGATCAACACCATGGCTGCTTCGGTCTTGCCCGCACCGGTGAGATCCTCCACAATAAAAAGCCGGGCCCCCTCTCCCAGGGAGACGGTTCCGGCCAACTGTTGCAGGGGAGTCGGCTCCTGCCCAGACAAATGGGGAAACAACCGATGAAACGAGTCTGTCGTCGGTGCGATCGCAGAGTAGACCAGCCCGGCCTGATGGACCGCCTTGTCTGCCAACTGCTGCGCCCGTTGCCAGTAATCGACCAGAGGGAGAGAATGATTCACGAACGGGAACAGTTCCTGATCCGACCCAAGCCAATCGGCCAGGACCGTCAGACCAGCCAACCACCAGGAAAAGCGTCTCCAGATCGGACGACAACTACGTGGCAGGGCAGATGGTCGGGATGAAACGGGCAGGAACTGGTTGACGGCTTGCCAGTACTCATGAATGGCCTGCCGATCCCCGCTGGTGACGGACCCCAGCAGCTTGAACGCCCGGTTCTGATGGTCCACCGCCAGGGGTGGCTGGCCGTGGTGGCCCATGATGGCCTGCAACCATGGATCCAGGATTTCATCCTGTGTGTGAGCCATCTCTTCCTCCCAGAACCACCAGCCCAGGGTATCGTGGCGGACGACATATCCTGGGCTGGGGGTAATGCCCTGTAATGCCA
>JADGCE010000116.1 GCA_015229095.1 Magnetococcales bacterium
TATTGGTCGGGGTGACTGGATTCGAACCAGCGACCCCTGCGTCCCGAACGCAGTGCTCTACCAGGCTGAGCCACACCCCGACTGACCTGCTTGCGGGCGATTGTAGCGACTTTGCCGAAAAAAGCCAGCAACGTCGCAAAAAAAATGCTCGCCCACACACTAAAAACTGCGACTGACGGAAAAATCGGCCAGCAATGCCAAGGCATCCCGTTCGCGGGAGTCTGGCAGATGGCGAAGCTGCGCCTTGGCCTGCTCTGCCAACTGACGCGCCAGCCCCATGGTGTACTCCAGGGATCCCCGCGCACGGATCAGCTGGATGGCCCGTTGCAACCCCCCCTCAATACGGGCCTTCTCCTCCAGGCTCTGAGACCAGAAGTGACGCTCCTCCGCGCTGCCATGATGATAGGCATGGATCACCGGCAAGGTGATCTTGCCCTCCTGAAAATCATCCCCGATGGATTTGCCCAACGCCTCGTTGGAAGAGGCATAGTCCAACGCATCATCCACCACCTGGAAAGCCCTTCCCAAAAACTCTCCATAGTCTGCCAGGCATCTCTCTTCTTCCTCACTGCGTCCGCTCAGCACCGCACCCAGGCGGGCTGCTGCTGCAAACAGTGTGGCCGTTTTGCGGGAGACAACCTCCAGATATTGCGCCTCGGTGGTGGCGAGATCATTGCTGACCACCAGCTGCATCACCTCTCCCTCCGAAATGACCGCACAGGCATCCGCCAGAATGCGCAACACCTTCAAATCCCCGTATTCCACCAGCATTTGAAACGAACGGGAAAACAAAAAATCACCCACCAGAACCGGGGCCTTGCTGCCCCAAATGGCATTGGCCGTCAACTGGCCACGCCGCCGGTCCGACTTGTCCACCACATCATCATGCAGCAACGTCGCTGTGTGAATAAACTCCACCACCGCTGCCAGAAGGGCGTGGCCTCGACCCGTGTAGCCAAACATCCGGGCGGTCACCAGGGTCAAAATCGGTCGCAACCGCTTGCCACCGCTGTTGATCAGGTGAGACCCCAAGGTCGGAATCAACTCCACACGCGCATTGAGTTGCTCCACAATGATCCGGTTGGTCTCCTCAAGGTCTGCGGCAATCAACGCTTGCAAACGCTCCAGGACAGAGGCGGTCTCTGATCGGGGAATGGGTCGCACAGAGGGGGCTGGAATGTCTGAAAGAAGCACGGGCCTTATTCCACAGGAGGAGAGCGCAACGCGCGCCCTTGAAAAGCGCGCGCGAATGCAGCGAACATTAAGAACCTTACGAGGGAACCGTCAAGTGTTCTTGAGGGGAAAGGAGAGGATTTTTTTTGCGGCGTTCCATGCGGTGCGTGCGGCCCGCTTTCTGGGAGTATGGAATTTATATGGAATCAACCGGTTTATCCTGCTGTTGGCTGGGTGCCTCCCTTCCTCCACGAATTTGCCTGGCTTCGGCATCTCCGCGACGCTTGACCCTGCTGCGGCAGGTGGGGATAGATCCCATGGTTCACCCGACCGACATGGACGAAAGCCGTCGGCCCGGAGAATCCGTGCGGGAATATGTCAAACGCATGGCCATCGGCAAGGCGCGCCTGGGCCCTGCCTGCGGTGCCGATGTGATCATCGGAGCCGATACCATCGTCGTGCTGGATCAGGAGGTGCTGGGCAAACCCGCCCATGCCGACGAGGCCCGGCAGATGTTGGCCCGCATCGCCGGGCGTGCCCACGACGTGCTGACCGCCGTGGCCCTCTATCAACCCGCCACCCGGCGCTCTCTGCATCGGGTGGTGAAAAGCCGTGTTTGGATCAAACCCCTCACCCCGGAGGAGATCGCAGCCTATGTGGCCACCGGGGAACCCTTGGACAAGGCGGGCTCCTACGGCATTCAGGGTATGGGGGCCGCACTGGTGACCCGTCTGGAAGGCTCCTGTTCCGGGGTGGCTGGATTGCCTCTGTGGGAAACTTTGGGGTTGCTGCGGGAATTCACTTGACTCGCGCCTCGATTTCGTGACAATAAACAGTTTCCCATAAAGTCAGCCCTGGGACCGCGGTGGCAGTTGGCAGATCGCCAATGTCGGAGTGCGGCTCGGCGGTTTCTTCGGCCATTCTGGAGGACGGATATTATGTATGCGGTGGTCCGCACGGGCGGAAAACAATATAAAGTGGCAGTCAATGATGTCATTCGCGTCGAAACTTTGCCAGGGGAGCAGGGCGATACCGTGGTGCTGGGTGAAGTGTTGCTCGTGGATGGCGATGGTGGCGTGAAGGTTGGCACGGCCCTGCAAGGCACCCAGGTGGATGGGGTGATCGTTCGCCAGTTGCGGGATAAAAAAGTGCTGGTTTTCAAAAAACAGCGGCGCAAAAATTATCGCCGCAAGCACGGCCATCGGCAAAATCTGACCGAATTGAAAATCACGGGCATTCATCCCTCAGTCGGAGTGTAAAAAAATGGCTCATAAAAAAGCAGCGGGCAGTACACGCAACGGGCGGGATTCCGCCGGTCGTCGGTTGGGGGTCAAGCTGTTCGGCGGTGAGGAGGCCATCCCAGGCAACATTATCATCCGCCAGCGCGGTACGCGGGTCTATCCCGGTCGCGGTGTCGGCATGGGCAAAGATCACACGCTCTACGCCCTGATTCCGGGACAGGTGCTCTTTTCCGAACGGGACAACCGGAAATATGTGAACATCCGCCCCGTGGAACAAGAGGCCTAGGTCTGCCCGTGTGCCCCATTGGCAACGCCTGGCCGTATGCCGTCCTGTTGGTCCGTGCTGACCTGAGCCGCCATGCGCTTTCTGGATGACGCCAAGATCTATATCCGCTCCGGGGATGGTGGCGGTGGTGCGGCCTCTTTTCGCCGGGAAAAGTTTATCCCCCTGGGTGGCCCGGATGGTGGGGATGGCGGCCATGGTGGCAGCGTGATCCTGGTGGCGGATCCGCACCTGAACACCCTGATCGATTTTCGCTATCGGCAGCATTTCAAAGCCCAACGGGGAAACAACGGCATGAAACAGTGCCGCGCCGGTCGCTCCGCAGAGGATCTTCTTGTTCCCGTTCCGGTGGGGACTGTGGTGCGTTTGGACAGCGACGGTTCGCTGCTGTGCGACTTGGTCCATCCCGGTCAGACGTTCCTCCTGGCCGCCGGTGGACGCGGGGGGCAGGGCAATGTCCACTATAAAAGCTCCACCAACCGCTCTCCCCACCAGTGCCAACCGGGAGAAAAAGGGAGAGAGCTGTGGGTGCGTCTCGAACTGAAGTTGTTGGCCGATGTGGGGCTGATTGGTATGCCCAACGCAGGCAAATCCACGCTTCTTTCTGTGGTCTCCGCCGCCCGGCCCCGCATTGCTGACTATCCTTTCACAACCCTGGTGCCCAACCTGGGGGTGGTGCGCGCCGGCCCGGAATCCAGTTTTGTCATGGCAGACATTCCCGGTCTGGTGGCCGGGGCCAGTGACGGCCATGGTTTGGGACATGCCTTTCTCCGTCATGTGGAGCGTTGCGCCCTGTTGGTCCATCTGGTGGAGGCACTCCCCCTGGATGGTTCGGATCCGGTGGCCAACCTGCAGCAGATCGAACGGGAGTTGGCCGCCTATTCCCCGACGTTGGCGGCCAAGCCCCGCTGGGTGGTACTGAGCAAGTGCGACCTGATGGCCCCGGAGGCCCGCACTCCCCTCCTCAAACGGTTGCGCAAGGCCATCTCCCGGCAGTTGCCCGCCTGGAAAGCGGCCAAAAAAGCCAACAAGCAGTGGTTATATGCCCTTTCGGCTCTCAGCGGTGAGGGGGTGCAATCCTGGCTGATGCCGTTGGCCCATGAGGTGCAGCGCATCCGTCTCCAGCAAGAGCCGGCTGCCCTGCAGGATGCACCCACCCGAGCGGGAAGAGCACCCATCACAGCCGATCATGATGAACGGGATGAGTACGAGCATGGAGAGGATGAGGTCGAGTGTATCTGGGTGCCATGACCCGGCGGAGCGCCTCCGGCAAGCGTGGCAGCAGGTGCGCCAGGCCAGGCGGGTGGTGGTCAAAATCGGCTCCAACCTGCTGACCGCCGGTGGCAAGGGATTGCGGCAGGAGTGGATCGCCCAGCGCGCCACGGAGATCGTTCACCTGCTCCAGGAGGGACGGCAGGTGGTGGTGGTCACCTCAGGGGCTGTGGCCGCCGGCGCCCCCCTGCTGCGCCTGAAACACCCCCCGGCCTCGCTCCGGGAAAAGCAGGCGGCTGCCGCCGCCGGACAGACCATCCTGATGCGCTGTTACGAGTTGGCCTTTGCCGCCCACGATACGGCGGTGGCGCAGGTGCTGATCACCCGGGCCGATGTGGAAAATCGTCGGCGTTATCTCAACGCCCGGGATACATTGTGGACCCTCACCTCCCTGGGGTTGGTGCCGGTGGTCAACGAAAATGATACCGTCATGGTGGAAGAGATCAAGTTTGGTGACAATGACACCTTGTCCGCCAATGTGGCCGATCTGCTGGGCGCGGACCTGCTCATCCTGCTCTCCGATGTGGCCGGTTTTTTTGATGCCGATCCCCGTCTGAACCCCCAGGCGCGCCCTCTGCCCCTGGTGGAGCAGGTTACCCCTGCATTGGAAAAATTGGCGGGGGGCGCGGGCACCACGGTGGGGCGTGGCGGCATGGCGACCAAGTTGAAGGCCGCCAAAATGGCGGCACGGCGCGGTTGCCATACGGTGTTGACCGATGGTTTTCGCGACAACCCCATTACGGAAGTGTTCAAAAGCGGGCCGGTGGGCACCCTGTTTCTGGCGGATGGAACCCCGCTCAGCGCCCACAAAGCCTGGATCGCCAATGCCCGTTTGAGTCGCGGCGAAGTGCTCCTGGATGCCGGGGCAACCCGGGCGCTGCAAGCCGGCAAAAGCCTGCTGGCCAAGGGTGTGGTGGCGGTGCGGGGTCGCTTTGACCGGGGCGATGCCGTGGTCTGTCTGGACCCGGAGGGCTGCCCCATTGCCCAGGGATCGGTAAACTATAACGCCGATGAGTTGCAGCGCATCATGGGACAACACAGCACGGCTTTTGAGGCCATTCTGGGGTTTGTGGGGGATGCGGAGGTTGTGCATCGGGATAATATGGTATTATTGGGGTAAAACGGATCGGCCTTGATCATCGTTTCGGCTGTTCCTGGGGGAGGCGGAGAACCGCCTCCCCCAGACCCCCTCCACCCTTTTTATTCAATAGTTTTTGCTATCAGGGGTCCAGGGGGATTATCCCCCTGGCGGGTCCAGGGGCAGAGCCCCTGGTGGGGCTGGGGGCAAAGCCCCCACTGGCCGAAACGATGATCAGGGTCGACAGGAGAGATCTTATGAACGTGATGACGATGGCACAGCATGCCCGCCAGGCCGCCCGTCGCCTGGCGATGATGGATGGGTTGACCAAAAATCGCGCCCTGCTCACCATGGCGGCCCAACTGCTGCGCGACGCGCCCCGCTTGCGGGAGGAAAATGACCGGGATCTGCAGGCCGCTCAGGCCAATGGGCTCAGCGGCGCCATGATCGATCGCCTGCGTTTGAACGACGATCGCATCGCCGCCATGGCCGAAGGTATCCGCCAGGTGGCTGCCCTACCGGATCCGGTGGGGGAGATTGCCGACCTGAAAAGCCGTCCCAACGGTCTGCGGGTAGGACGGATGCGGGTGCCTTTGGGGGTGATTGGTGTCATTTATGAATCCCGCCCCAACGTGACGGCCGATGCCGCCGCCTTGTGCGTCAAATCCGGCAACGCGGTCATCCTGCGGGGCGGTTCCGAGGCTTACTACTCCAACCGTGCCATTACCCGTTGCCTGATGGAGGGGCTGCAGAGTGTCGGTCTGCCCACAGAGGCCGTGCAGTATATCGAGACCACCGACCGCAGTGCCGTGGGGGAACTGCTCCGCTGTGAAGGGTTGGTGGATGTGATTATCCCCAGGGGTGGCAAAGAGTTGATCGCCCGCATTATCGCCGAATCCCGGATCCCGGTCATCAAGCATTTGGATGGCATTTGCCACACCTACGTGGACGGGGAGGCGGATCTGGAGATGGCCCTCTCCCTGACCATGAACGGCAAAATGCAGCGTACCGGCGTTTGCAATGCCACGGAAACCCTGCTGGTTCACCAATCGGTGGCGGCGGCCTTTTTGCCGGTGGTCTGCCAGCAGTTGCGGGCCGCCGGTTGCGAACTGCGCGTCTGTCCCCGCACCAAAGCCCTGCTGCCTGCCGGATTGCCCTGTGTGGATGCCCAGCCGGAGGATTGGGATACCGAATATTTGGATGCCATTCTCTCCGTGCGGGTGGTGGAGGGGCTGACGGAGGCCATCGAGCATATCGAACGCCATTCATCCCGCCACACGGATGTCATCGTCACCCGCGATTATGGCAACGCCCTGCGTTTTTTGCGGGAGGTGGACTCTGCGTCGGTCATGGTCAACGCCTCCAGTCGCTTCAGCGACGGTTTTGAGTTTGGCCTGGGGGCGGAGATGGGTATCTCCACCGACAAATTGCATGTGCGGGGTCCGGTGGGACTGGAGGGGTTGACGACGCAAAAATATATTGTCCTGGGGGATGGGCAGTTGCGGCAATGAAAACCCGCTTGGGTATTCTGGGCGGGGCATTCAATCCGCCCCATTATGGTCATTTGCGTCCTGCTCTGGAGGCCATGGCGCAGCTCGCCCTGGAGGCGGTCTTTTTTCTCCCCTCCGGGGGGCATCCCTTCAAGGGTGCCGATCGCCTGGAGGCGGTCTCCCATCGGGTGGCCATGACCCGTCTGGCCGTGCAGGAGCAGAGTGGCTTTGAGCTGTGTGAACTGGAGGCCAGCCAGACCGGGATCTCCTACACGATTGACACCTTGCGGACCTTGTCGGCCCGCTTTCCCCTGGGGGAGTTGTACTTTTTGCTGGGGAGTGATTTGCTGAAGGAGATTCCCCTGTGGAAATCCTGGCAACAGCTGATCGATGTGGCCCATATCTGCCTGCTGGTGCGCCCCGGTCATGCCGCTGCTCTGGATACAGAGGCCTTGTCTGTTTGGGAGCCTTTTCGCGTGCAACGGCCGGAAGAGTTGGACCGGCAGCGCCTGGGCCATTTTGGGTGCTGCCTGTTGCCCGTCACCCCCTTGGAGATCAGTTCCACCCATATTCGGCAGCAGTTGCGCAGGGGCGCAAGCGTGCGTTATCTGACCCCGGATGCGGTCATCACCTACATTCAACACCATAACCTATACGGAAACCATGACCAAACCTGACGAGGAAACCCTGGCGCTGTCGCTCAAGGCCCATCTGGAAGATAAAAAAGCGGTGGAAATTATCCTGTTGGATCTCCGGGGGCGTGCCAGCTTTGCCGATTTTTTTGTGGTGGCCACCGGCACCTCCCATACCCATGTCTCTGCCTTGGCCGCCGAAGTGGACCGTTTTTGTCACGAACGTGGGATTCGGGTGCTGGGTGTTGCGGGCCTGCCGGAGGCGACCTGGGTCTTGGTGGACGCAGGGGATATTGTGGTGCATCTGTTCCAGCAGGAGGCCCGTTCTTTTTATGAACTGGAAAAGCTCTGGCATCAGCCACCTGCCAAGCCCGGCAAACCGGAAAAGCCCGCCGGGCAGCCATCCCCCGATCCATCCCCGCCGGCAGAGCAGCGGACCGGGCCAGAAAAACCCAAAAAGTTGGATAAGCCGACCAAGTCCGGCAAACCCGGCAAGCTTGACAAATCCGACAAGCCTGGCAAGGTGGCCAAGAGAGCCAAAACAGACAAAGTCAAACATCCTTGAAACTGGTTGTTATTGCTGTTGGGCGGGGCATGCCGCCGCCGGTGCAAAGCCTGATTGCGGACTATCGCCAGCGTCTGCTCCGTTTGGGGGGGGTGGAGTGGTGGGAGGTGGCGGAGGCCAAGCGGGATGAGGCGGGCGAGGCCCATCGCCAGCAGGGGTTGCTGCAGGAGGCCAAGCGTATTCAGGCACGCATTCCCCACCCCTCCACCCTGATTCCTCTGGATTCGGGAGGACGGCAGCTCTCTTCGATCCAGTTGGCACAGCAGTTGGATCGCTGGCGGCAGGAGGCGGGCACGGTCTGTTTTGTCATCGGTGGTCCCGACGGGTTGCATTCGACGCTGCTGCAGGCGGCATCCTGGAGCCTCTCTTTGGGGACGATGACCTTTCCCCACACGTTGGCCCGGGTGCTGCTTTTGGAGCAGATCTATCGAGCCTATACCATTGTGCAGAGGATTCCGTATCACCGCTAGTGGCCCGACCAACCGGATTTGACAGGTCAAAGTATCATGGGGTCCAGGGGAGATTATCTCCCCTGGCGGGGTGCAGGGGCAGAGCCCCTGCAAGGAGATACACGCATACCGGGTCTTCGCCCCGAACCCCACCAGGGCTCTGCCCTGGACCCGCCAGGGGGATGATCCCCCTGGACCCGCATGCCTGGGGCCCGGCTCCCGCCTGTCGTGAGCAGGATCGGGGCTGAATGCTTTCTCGCACCTGTGCCGACGCATCTTCTCCCAAGCCAGGGTGTCTCATGT
>JADGCE010000117.1 GCA_015229095.1 Magnetococcales bacterium
GTGGTTCTGCCTGTTTTTCTGTTGTTGGGGTTGAACGGGCGGGCACCCTCTCCTGTTCCCCGGTCGTCACCGTTTTTCTGGGTGGCGGCGCATCCATGGTTTTGGCGGAGGTGGATCCTGCCGCTTTTTCCGCCTGCGATGAGGGGGTTGCGGGAGTGGCAGGTGGCAACGCAACCGCCACCTCTACCGTGGATGGGGTGCTCCTGGGGGATTCCTGGAAGCTGTTCAACAGCCTGTTCCAGAAACCGGCATCCTCGCCCCCCTCCGGCTTGTTGTCCGACGAGCCATTGCTCTGTTGGCTGCCAACCGCCTGTTTTGCCCCCGTGTCAGAGGCAGGGGAGGGGAGCTTGCCGCCGCCCACCGGGTTGGCAGCAGAGAGGACCGCCGCAGCGGGCGGGGAGCCCCCCTGGAACGAAGTCGCCAGCCGATCCAACACCCCCGGCGCGAGCATCTCCTTTTCCAACGCGACCGCAGGCGGGTTGCGGTTGGTGCCGCCCACAGCGGTGCCAGATGCAGCGGGTTGGCCGGTCATCGTGGTCACGCCGTCGCGCTTTTCCCCCGTGCCGGGGGTGGCGCCACCCTCCGCACCCTGTTGGGCGGGCGAAGGCTCCGGGGTGTGGGGCTTGCCGGTCTGTGGCGGGGTGTTCTCTGCCGCCGAACGGTCGGCGGTTGCCGCAGGCGGGCGGGGCGTTTCCTGAAAATGGGCCACCATTTTATCCCAAAAGCCCGTTGCCGCAGCCTCTGCACTCTCCTGGGCGGTCGCCGGTTGCTCCTGGATCGGCGTGGGACGGGGGCCGGGTTCCGACGGGTTGGCAACCGCCGCCGTTGTCTGGGGCTGATCGGCCTTTTGCTGATGCAAACGTTGCAACGTGGCATTCATCTGCGCCAACTGAGCGACAAGGGTGGCATTCTCCTGACGCAATGCCTGGGCCTGGGGGCTCTCCTCTGCAGTGGAGGCCTGCCCATGATCCGGCACTCCCGCCGGGGAGGGGAGAGAGCCCTGGGTGGCGGCCTGTTGCGCATCCTGATTCAGGCGAACCATCAAGGAGGCGTTCTGCCCCATCAAAGCCATGTTGTCTTCCAGCAACTTGCGTGCTTCCGCATTTTTTTTGCGGAGCTCCGCCGTCAGGATGGCGTTTTTATCCCACAGCTCCTGCAACTCCGCACGGTTTTGTCCCACCTGGGAGGCCAGAGCCTCTTTCTGCTTTTGCAATTGGGCCAGATTACCCGCCAGGGCGCTGTTGGGTGCCGGGTGGCGCGCATGCAGCTCTTCCTGCTTCAGCCGATTGTTAAAATCCAGCACCGCAACGAGAATGATCACCAGAAAGAGCAGGCTGAGCCCCAGGTCCATCAGGATAAACAAAAATTTTTTCGGTATGGCGTTCATTGTCTCTTGAGGACCGCTTTTGCAGGGGGTGTCCGGCGTCGACCTTGCCGCGTATTAAAAAACTCTCCCGCCAGCTGTGCAAATACAGGACCACGTGCGCCCTGGGCCTGTTGTGCGCGGGGTGGTGCGGTCACGGTCGGTCCTTGTTTTTCGATCCGGGCGATCGCTGCTGCCCTGTCGGTGGCCATGACCGGCTGTTGCGGATCCGGGCCAATACCGGCTGCCGCATCCCCCTCTTCTCCGCCAGTGTCCAAGGTTTTCACCGGTTTGTCCATCGTTTTTTGCAATGCCACCGGCAGGAGGGGTTGCAACAGAACGGGGGATGACGTGGGGGGTGGTGCCGGCGGCTGGGTCACGGCGGCTGGGGCGTATGGCGACACCTCGCTTGGCGGGAGGGCGGTGTCGTCGGTTTCGTCCGCCTGCCTCTGCACCGGGATAGGGGGCGTGTCATCCTCCTCCAGAGTTTCCTGGGATAGGGCCACCTGCGTCAGGGTCTGCACCGTGGTGGGCCAATCAGCTGTTGGCACCTCCTGGTAGAGGGGTTCCCAGTGTTGGCAGAGCATGCGCGCCTGTTCCGCCAACCGGTTCCGCTGCCATTTCACCGCCCAGGCATAGAGAAAAGCCGTGCAGAGGCCACTGATGGAGGAGAGAAATTTGAACGATGCCGCCAGCAGCAAACCATCCAACGCCTGGCGGGCAGAGGCGATCTGTTCGGCATGCAGGGCGCGGTTCATGAAAACAAGGGCAGCCGTCAGGCCCAACAGGGTGAAGAGCAACCCCATACCCAAAAAACGGGTGGGGATGGCGTGCAAATGATGCTGTTCCCAATCCTTTTCCAGCTGCTCCCGCAGGATCGGCAGGGTGGGTATGGCCGCTGCCGCGTTGCCCGCTCCGTGGCCCTGTGTGGCGTGCGTGGGAGGAAAACCCTGTTGCAAACGCAGGAGATCCTCGGCCAACCGCTCCTGGATGGGGCGGACGCTGTGCCGTTGCCAGTGCAGCCATTGCAGGGTTCCCCAGGTCATGATCGTGCCGGAGCCGATCCAGGGGATCCAGGGATGATTCAGCAGATGCAGAAGCCAGTCCAGCATGGGAGTTCTCCGACGGCAAAAGCGGGCAGATCACCCGCCATGACGAGCCCTACCAAAATACGTGCCAATTTGCCAAAATCTGCACGGGTTATTGCCTGTGCGTTTCTGCGCGCCCCTTCAGGCGGGCATGCGGGTTTGCCAGCGATCGAAGAGCTCGCTTACCACCTTTTTGACGTGGGGATAATAGCTCCCATAGCGATCCTTGAGGGAGGTAAAGGCCAAGGTGTCGTCGGTGGCATTGGCCAACTCGGGGGCGTTGGGCAGATAGTTGTTGAAACAGGGGATCTGGACCTCTTGCAACAGCCGCACAATGGCCGGGGCATGGAGGCGGAATTGCCGGCTGCGTTTGTCGGTGCGGTTGAGCAGGATGCCGAGGCAGACAGGGCACCCCTGGCCGTGTTCCTGCGCATACCGGATCATGCGCAGGGTTTCGGGCAGGGCGTGCAGGGCCAGTCGGGTGGGTTCCATGGGGATGACCAGGGAGTCGCTCATCACCAGGGCGTTGACGGCCAACAGATGGCGTTCGTCCAGGTTGCCGGGCAGATCCAGCAGGACGATGTCAAAGTGCGGCAGCAGGAGCGGCTTGAGGGTGCGCGCGAAGAGGGTCAAGGTATGGAGGGGATTGGCATCAAAATTGAAGATGCTCTCCCTCTCTGGCAGGAGCACCGTGACGGCAGGCAGGGGCGGATGACCCCGCAGGCTGCTGGGACGCAGCAGCAGGAAGGGGCGCAGATCCGGCTGCCGGCCTTGGGCGAGCTGCATGGCCAGATGGCCGATCGTGCGTGCCTCCGCCCTGGCCTGCCGGGCCAGTTCCTCCCCAAGCAAAGCCGTGCTGCTGGAGCCCTGGGCGTCCAGGTCCATGACCAAAACCCGCAGCGGTCGCCCTGCCACCCGCACGGAGGCCAAAAAATCGGCCATGAAAAAGGTCAGGGTCGATTTGCCGACCCCGCCTTTGTTGTTGTAGAGGGCGATGCTGTGCATGAGGGCTGTTCCGTACCACCAACTGGAGGTAAAAATGAATTTATTCTCTTGACAGGCGGCGCAATTGCAGGCTAACTACCGACCTTCTGAATGATGCGATTTGTTGGGCGAAGGAGCGTGGAAACAGGATGCAGGTATCCGGGGGAGATTGTCAACCATGCAGATAACTGAAAGCTTGTTGGCTGTGGGGGAGCTGGAGGCACCGGCACTGGTCAAGGGGTTGGTGGCCCAGGGCGGTGCCCTGCCCGCCGTCAGCATCACCGCAGTGACCGGCAAAGGGGTGGTGGGTCAGACGATGAGTACGGTCGGACAGGCCATGAACTCCTTGGCCATGGGCGGCGGTGGGGGTGGGGCGGCGGTGGCCGTCAAGGCAGGGGGAGGGGCGAGCACCGGCCTGGGCGTGAGTCTGGGCGTCGGGGCCTGGGCCCATGTACTCCTGATCGGGGTCGTCATTGCCCTGGGGGTGGGCGTCTGCAACTATTTGTACCGCAATGGCGCCGCAGGTGGGCAGGTCGACGCAGGGGGTATGCCGGAGGGGTGATGGGCCGAGCAGATATGGGGTCGGGCAGGCCGTCCTGCTGATAAAAGTTTATTAAAATTTTTATATTTTTTTTGTGCGGCTGTTTTTTTATTTAAGTTGTTCGAGGGGGGGGGAAATCCTTTTTCTCTTTGTGGTGTTGAGGTATCCTGATGGCGGACTACGTGTTGCAACTGCCGGAATCGCGCCGAACCCGTGCCCTGGCTGCGATGAGTTATCTGACCATACTGTGTCTGATTCCCCTGGTGTTCGGTGGACACAGTGCGTTTGTTCACTTTCACGCCCGGCAGGGGTTGATCCTGTGGCTGTGGACGCTGTTGTCCATTTTTGCCCTGGCCACCGGTGAGATCGGCGGTTTTTTTCTGACCTTTTCTTCCGGTGTGATCGCCCTTTACAGTCTGATTGGCATTGTCTCTGTCCTTCTGCACCGCCGCTGGCGGTTGCCGGTGGTTGCTCATTTGGCGGAAAAATTGTGAAACAGGTAGAAGCGCGACATCACAATACCCTGTATCTGCTGGCGGCCCTCTCCATGATTTTTATGACCATGGCCCTGGCACTGCAGCCCCTCTATCTGCGCAAAGTGTTGGGGTTGGCACGGGATAATGCCGGTTTTGTCAATGCCAATATCCAGGTGATCACCGAGTTGGTGGACCTGCTGTCGGTGGCCTATCTGGGGTATCTCTCCGACCGTATCGGGCGTATTCCGGTCGTCTACTACGGGTTTATTCTGGCGGGCATCTCCGCCCTGCTGTTGCCGTTCAGTCTGGAGTTGGGGGTGATGACGGGTTTGGGCGGGTTGACCTTTGTCTACCTGTTCCGCTCCAGCATGTCCCTGGGAACCACGGCCGTCTGGCCCCAGATTGCCACGTTGGCCGGGGATTTTGCCGATGGAGCCGCCTCCATGCGTCACGACAGCGCGGAGGCCTACCGTTTGCGACCTCGGTTGTTGGCCAAGGCCGGGTTCATGATGGCCTTCGGGGCCACCCTGGTCTATACGGTGCTGATGCAAATTCCCCAGCAGGCCGGGGTGGTGGTGGCCATGGCGTTGATGGCCGGTTTTGCCTTCGCCGGCGGTTGGATTGCCCGCTGTTTTCTCGTCGATGTCGCCCCCAAAGTCCGTGTGGACCGCATCCCGTTGCGGGCCATTCTGCAATTGCTGCGGCAGGAAGAAAAACTGCGCCTCAGCTTTTATTCGGCGTTCACCTCCCGCAACGACATGGTGATCATCGGCCTGTTTTTGATGACCTGGGCCATCTATTTCGCCGATGTGCTGGGGGTCAGCCATGTGCAGGCGGCGGCCCAGGCGGGTATGGTGATCGGTTTTATTGGCTTGATGGTGCTGTTGACCGTCAATATTTGGGGGGAGTTGATCCTGCGTTTGGGAAGGGTTCCGGCCATGGTGCTGGGGTTGTTTCTTTCTGGCGCGGGTTTTGCTGGCATGGGCTTTATCGTCAACCCCCTGGGGGGCTGGGTCTTCGTGCCCGCCTTTCTGGTGGGGGTGGGGCAGGCAGGCTGTCTGCTGGCTCCCCAGGTGACCACCATGGACCTGGCCCCGGTGGCCATGCGGGGTTCGGTGTTGGGCGTCTTCAACACGGTGGGCTGTCTGGGGATTATTTTTTTTCTGCAGGCGGGGGGGCTGCTGTTTGACTGGCTGGGCCCCAATGCACCATTTGTATTTACAGGGATTGCGAATTTTATCATTATGTTCTATGGTCTGCTACTCCTCAGAAAAAAAACCGCCCAAAGTTCAGGTGCGCGGATTCTGGAGGAGGTGTGATGGCTGGCCTGCCGTGTTGAATAAAAAACTGGGTTTCTCGGGAGAGAGATAAAAATGGCGAATATTGTGTTTGGTTTGGTGGCCATTGCACTGGGTTTGTGGGGGCTCTCTACCTGGTGGTGGTCGGTGGTGGAGGTGTTGCGTGGCGTTGTGCCACTGCTGCTCATCTTGATCGGTCCGGTGGCTTTGGCGGCGGGCATTACCAGGCTGCGGGAAGATGGCGAGGTGGAGTCGGTACTGGCGGAGAGTGAATTGGGCGATGAGCCCGGGGAGCTTTTGCAGCAGGATACGGCACGGCCTTTGTAAATCGCGTTTGATCAGGCAAAAGTGGATCATCGAGAATGAGTCCAACAGACAAGGTTTTTTGCGGAAAGGATCTCCGCAAATATTTGTATCTTATCGGCATCGTCGCCCTCATTGTGCTGATCGGCAGCTATTGGTATACCCAGTACTACCTGAAGGGAGTTGGGGTGGGTGGCCTGGTGGAGAGCGGAGTTTCCCAACCGGCGGCGGTCGGTGCGGGCGCGGCGCTCCCTCAGGGGGTGCCTGCCGCCCAGTGGGGGCCTGTGACACCGGCGGTTGCTGCCCAGGTGCCACAGATGCAGGCGGTGGCGGCGATGTCGGCGGTGCCCAAGGGGGGGTTCAGCCGGATCACCCGGCGGCTCATGCCCAGCGTGGTGAATGTCAGTGCCACCCGTACAGGATCGGTCGGGACAGGGGGAGCGACAACGCAGCCGGGTGCGGCAGTGGCCCAGCCAGCCCCGGCCCCGACTCCGGAGGGAGGATTGCGCTTCGCGCAGCCTTTTACCGGTGCTGCTTTTGAGAGTGTCGGGTCCGGCATTGTGGTGACGGCAGAGGGTCATATATTGACCAATCACCATGTCGTGGAGCAGTCGCAGGAAATTTATGTGACCGTCTTCGAGAAAGATGGCACCACCATGCGCTATGCGGCGGAGGTGTTGAGCCTGAATGCCAAGTGGGAGTTGGCGTTGCTGAAGGTGGACCCGCTGCGTCCCCTGCGGCCGGCGGCCCTGGGCAACAGCCGGTCGGCGCAGGTGGGGGATCCCGTCATTGCCATCGGTTCTCCCTTCGGTTTGGATCAGACGGTCAGCCAGGGTATCATCTCCGGCAAGCGCAACGCCATTACCATCGAGGGGGTTGTGCACCGGGATCTGCTGCAGACCGATGCCGCCATCAATCGGGGCAACTCCGGCGGGCCGCTGGTGGATGGCAAAGGGTTGGTGATCGGTGTCAATACGGCCATCTATACCACCACGGGGGCTTTCGCGGGCATCGGCTTTGCGGTGCCCGTCGAACGGGCCAAATCGTTCATCGAGGAGGTGGTGCCTCTGCCGAATCTGACGGTACCGGCGGCAGCGGCGGCTCCTCCGGCGGTGGCGGCTCCTCCGATTGCTGCCAATGCGGTGATGCCCCACGAGGATCGGGGGCCCTGCGCCTCCTGTCATCAGATTTTGGGGGGCGGGAGTGCGGCGACCTCCGCGCCCGCCGTGACTCCGGCGGCAGCGGCGGCTCCTCCGGCGGTGGCGGCTCCCCCGATTGCGGCCAACGCGGTGATGCCCCACGAAGATCGGGGGCCCTGCGCCAGTTGTCATGCGATCCTGCCGGCCCCGCAGCCGGTGGCGGCGATGGTTCCGGGGGTGGGTGCCGGTGCCGGCCAGCAGCCGATGGGTAGAATGGGTGCCCTGCATCCCGGTTATCAAGGGCGGGGTGGTATCAACTACAGCTTTTCCCCCGGTGGTGCGGTGGGTATTCCTGCGGCCATGACGCCTGCTGCGGGTGTGCCTGCCACGGGTCCGCTGGGCAGTGGGGGATTGGATGTGCTGAGCCTGGATGCGGCGTTGGCGCGTCAGTACCGTTCTCCCTATCCCGATGGCGTGCTGGTGCGCAGTGTGCTGCCCGGTTCCCTGGGGATGCAGGCGGGGCTGCGGGCCGATGACATTCTTATCAAGGTCAATGGCCGGTGGGTCAAATCGCCGCAACAGCTTCATGCCGCATTGGCGGGTGTTGAGGTCGGGCAGACGGTGCGCTTTGCCGTAGTGCGGGGTGGAGAGCGTCAGAGCGTTTCGGTGACGGTCAGTGCTGGCGGTGCGGAGGGCGCACCGGGGAGGCAACAGGCTGCTGTTTCGCAGCCCGTTGCCCTGCGGGTGCCTGCCACGGCGACCGATCCGATGATGACGCAAACCATGCCTATGCCTGCCGAAAACGCGCAGCCCAACGGGCCGGCGGCCAAGGCGGCCGCTCCCCTGAAGACCGAGTTTGAGTGGATGGGGTTGGAAATGAGCCCCATTACCCCGGCCATGAAGCAAAAAGATACCACCCTGCTCAACAAGTTTGGCGCGGTGGTGGCGGATGTGGATCCGGGGACACCGGCGGAGACAGCGGGTATTCAGACGGGTGATATCGTGGTGGCCATCAACAACCAGGCAGTGCCTTCGGCGGGCGCCCTGGACCAGGTGATCGCCGCCCTTCCCCCGCAGCAGCCTGTCCTGCTGGAGGTGGAACGTAATAACACGCGCATGTTTGCGACTTTGCAGTAGAGCGCCGCGATGGGGGGCTTTGCCCCCGACCCCACCAGGGGCTTTGCCCCTGGACCCCTGATGGCGAACGAAACAGGGGGGGGCTGGGGGAGGCGGTTCGT
>JADGCE010000011.1:0-9421 GCA_015229095.1 Magnetococcales bacterium
CGGTTGATTTTACTCCAACAAATAGACATCAAACCGGGTGTTTTTGCTGTGAATCGCCATGCTGGGGGGCTGATCGCCCAGGCAGGGGGCCAGGCGGGGCCGTTTGACCACCACCCGCTGCCGGGCCACACCCCGGGCCACCACCAACAACTCTGCCGCATCCTCATCATCCCCCACCAGCAGGCGCAAGCGACGCATCTCCTTTTTGGACAATGCGCTGCCATCCCGGTGTGGATACATGGGATCCAGATAGACCACCGCTGGCCGCTCCTCCGGCGGCAGATGGGTCAGCACCTGCCGGGCATCCCCCTGCCACACACTCAGCGAGGGAAGTGCCTCGTGCCGTTGCTCTGCATGCTCGGCCAACCGCCGCAGGGCATCCGCCAACAAAGCCACCAGCACCGGCGACCGCTCCACCATCCGCACACACCCCCCCAGACCGGCCAGGACAAAGGCATCCTGTCCCAGGCCCGGCGTGGCATCCACAATCGTCAAGGGACGGGTGCCGCGCAAACCCACCGCACGGGCCAACGGTTGCTGGCGCACCCCACCCCCCCAGTGCCGCCGAAAACCACTCTTGCCCGTCACAAAATCCGCATAAACGGCCCCCCCCGCCGTCGGGTCGGCACTGCGCAACTCCAGACGACACGCGGTGACAGCCAAAAACAGTGGGGCCAGGGCCGGGTCCGCCACCGTCGTCAACGGCACGCACAACCGGGCGGCCAAGGCTTCGGCCTGGGGCTTCTGGTGCGGATCCTCCAGCAACACAGCCACCCGTGCCGGCGGAGCAGAGGGATGCGCAATCAACAAAATGACCTTCCACCGGGAAAAATGTGGGTGATGGCTTTTACCAATTCAGAAAAAGGGTTCATAATATCCTCCGGAGGCTCTGCTGGATCATCGTTCAGACCACGATGGGGGCTGTGCCCCGACCCCACCCGGGGTCATGGTGAAAAACCGTTTTGGCAGTCAATCGCAATCCTGCTTCTGCGTCCATGGTGAATCAATCGCATGCAAAAAACAATCGCATTTCAGGGCGAGCCTGGTGCCTACAGCGAGGCGGCCTGTCGGGAAAAAAGACCCAAAGAGCGTTACATCCCCTGCAAAACCTTTGAAGATCTCTTCCAACAGGTCGAGGAGGGGCGGGTGGATTGGGGCATGTTGCCGGTGGAAAACAGCGTCGCCGGCGTGGTCAGCGACAGTTATGACCTGCTGGCCAGACACAACCTGTTCATCATCGATGAACACTATCAACGCATTCGCCATTGTCTGCTGGCCAATCGGGGGGCGCAACTGGCGGACATTCGCGCCGTCCGCTCCCATCCCCAGGCTCTGGCCCAATGCTACACCTTTATCACCAAACAGGGCTGGGAACGCCACGCCGTCTATGACACCGCCGGGGCCGCAGCCGACCTGCATAAACGGGGCACTCTCACCGAAGCTGCCCTGGCCTCCGAGTTGTGTGCCGAGCTGTATCAACTGGATATTCTCGCCAAGGATATTCAGGACAGCCATCTCAACACCACCCGTTTTTTGCTGATCTCCCGGGAAAAAACCACCCCCCCCCTGACGGTGCCCTGCAAAACCAGCCTGCTGTTTGAGGTGCGCAACATTCCCGCCGCCCTCTACAAATGTCTGGGTGGCTTTGCCACCAACGGCATCAACTTGACCCGTCTGGAATCCCGCCCTCTCCCCGGTCGGCATTGGAGTTATCATTTTTATCTCGATTTTCAGGGCCATCCCGAAGAGCCCCACTGCCAGTTGGCCATGGAAGAGATCTCCTTTTTCACAGATTCCCTGAAAATCTTGGGCTGCTATCCAGAGGCCTCCAACCAGGTGGAATGAACCATACCGATGATCGCCTATCCGAATATTGATCCCGTGTTGTTGCAGATTGGACCGCTGGCCCTCCGTTGGTACGGCCTGATGTACAGCCTTGCCTTTCTCATCGGCTGGCCCCTGCTGTTGGCCCGCTCCAAACGATTTTTGCCTCAACTCTCCCAGGAGGATGTGGGAGATCTGATCCTCTGGATCCTGCTGGGTGTGATCCTGGGGGGACGAGCTGGATATATCCTCTTCTATCAATTTGACTATTATCTCAACAATCCCTGGGCCATGCTGCGGGTCTGGGAGGGGGGCATGGCCTTCCATGGCGGTTTGCTGGGGGTTCTCACCGTCTGCGTGCTCTTTGCCCGCAAACACCACCTGAATTGCCTCTCTCTGGCCGACCTGGTGGCACCTATCGCCCCCATCGGCTTTTTTCTGGGCCGTATCGGTAATTTTATTAATGGAGAGTTATGGGGCAGAACCACGGATCTGCCCTGGGGGATGATTTTTCCAGGTGCCGGCGCCGAACCACGCCATCCCAGCCAACTCTATCAGGCCGGACTGGAGGGACTGGGCCTCTTTCTGCTGTTGCAATGGCTGGGGCGCCGGTCACGTCCCCCTGGCTTTTTGCTGGGTTGGTTTCTGGCCGGTTATGGCATCTGCCGGTTTCTGGCGGAATTTGTCCGGCAACCCGATCCCCAGTTGGGATTGCTGGCCCTGGGTTTGAGCATGGGCCAATGGCTGAGCATTCCCATGATCGTGGCCGGTGTTGGCCTGTGGCTCTTCTCCCTGCGCCACCCTCTCCCCGTACCCGATCCATGACAGAGTATCACCCTGCCCTCCTGGAGACGGTGGCCACTCTGCCTCTCTCTCCAGGCGTCTACCGCTTTGTGGGTGAAAACGAGCGGGTGCTCTATGTCGGCAAAGCCAAATCCTTGAAAAAACGGGTGGCCTCCTATTTTCACCAACGGGAGGGCCTCACCCCCCGGATTCAGGTCATGCTCTCCCTGGCCAGAACGCTGGAAATCGCTGTGACAACCACGGAAAATGAGGCGTTGATCCTGGAAGCCAACCTGATCAAACGCTTCCGCCCGCCCTACAATGTGCTGCTCAAGGATGACAAATCCCACCCCTATCTCCATCTCTCCCACCACCCGTTTCCGCGCCTAGCCCTGCTGCGCCACCATCCCAGAAAAGGGGCGGGGGGGAGAACAGATCCCCCCGCAGGCCGATGGTTTGGTCCCTTTCCCTCCGTCAGTGCCCTCCGGGAAACCTTGAAATGGTTGCAGAGCCTGTTTCCCTTGCGGGATTGTGAAGATGGCCAATTCAACCAGCAACAGAGGCCCTGTCTGAACTATCAGATCAAATTATGCAGCGGCCCCTGCTGTGATCGCATCTCCGTGGAGCACTATGGGCAACTGGTGCGGGATGTTTGCCTTTTTCTGGAAGGCAAATCCACCACCCTGTTGGAGCAGCTGCAGCAGGCTATGTGGCAGGCGGCAGAGGAGCGGGCGTTTGAGAAAGCCGCCCAACTCCGGGACCGGATCCGGGCGATTACCCTGATCCAGGATCAACGACGGGTCAATCTGGCCGAAAACAGCCACCTGGATGTGATCAGCATTGCCGGGAATACCCTGGGATGCGCGGTCCAGCTTTTTTGCATTCGCAACGGCATCAACTGGGGCAATACCAGTTTTTTTCCCGAAAACAGCAACGGTCTCAGCCTGGAAGAGGTGCTGGAGGCCTTCGTGGCCCAATATTATGCCCGCCGAGCGGGGGAGATACAAACCTTCCCCCCGGAAATTTTGGTCAATCGGGTGTTGGGACAACGGCAGTGGTTGACCGCCGCTTTGAGCGACCTCTCCGGGCAAAAGGTACGGCTGCACAAACCGACCCAGGGAGAAAAGGTGCGTTTGCTCAACATGGCCACCTTGAACGCCGAACAGGCCCTGCAACGTCATCAACAAAGCCGGGCCACCTTGGAAGGGTTGTTGCAGGCGTTGGGCACGTTGTTGGGAATCAGCACGCCTCTGCGGCGCATTGAGGTCTACGACGTCTCCCATCTGCACGGCAGCCACCCGGTGGGCTCGCAGATTGTCTTCGGCCCGGATGGGTGGCACAAAAGGGAGTATCGCCATTTCAATCTGGCAGACAGTGCCCTGCGGGATGATACCGCCCGCATGGCACAGATGCTGGCCAGGCGTTTGGCTCGTCTCTCTCCGCCGCCTGCGGCACCCTCCCCGATACGCGACCCAAACAACCCCGACCCGACCAACCCCTGGCCCGATCTGCTCCTCCTGGATGGGGGGCTCGGCCAGCTCCACGCCGTCCTGGCCCTCCTCCAGAATGGCCCTCTGACAGGCATACCGGTCTGCGCCATCGCCAAGGGAGAACATCGAGAGGCCGGCCAGGAACGGCTCTTCCTGCCCCAGCACCCGGAACCCATTGTGTTACCCGGCCATTCTCCGGTATTATTCTTGCTTCAGAGGATACGAGATGAGGCGCATCGCTTTGCCATCGGTATGCACAAGGCCCAGCGCAGCCGCACCCAGGTCCGCTCCCGGCTTGACCAGATCCCCGGTATCGGCCCTCAGAGAAAACGTCTGCTGTTGCGTCACTTCGGCTCGGTCAAGGCGCTGCAGGAGGCCAGTATGGAGGAGTTATTGAAAGTGACCGGCGTATCGATCGGATTGGCAGAAAAAATTGTTCAATTTTTTCAGGAAGGCTCCTGAGACGTCTCATGGTATGGAACCTGCCCAATACATTGACGGCAACCCGAATCCTGTTGATTCCGTTTTTTGTCGGTTTTTCCTACCTGCCGGATCGCCTGGGATTCATTCTGGCCGCCCTCTGTTTCAGTCTGGCCGCCCTTACCGATTGGGCGGACGGCTATATCGCCCGCCGTCAGGGGCTGCTCACCCAGTTTGGCCGTTTTTTTGACCCGGTTGCCGACAAATTGCTGGTCATTTCCGCCTTGGTGCTGCTGGTTGCCCAAAATCACGCACCGGTCATTCTGGTGCTGATCATCGTGGCCCGCGAAATTACCGTCATGGCCCTGCGGGAACGCATGGCAGGCCTGGGACACCGTATTCCGGTCTCCACAACCGGAAAATGGAAGACCGGTTTCCAGATGACGGCCATTATCATGCTGCTGGTGCAAGAGGCACTGTGGGGCCTCCCATTCCAGGTTCTGGGCGAGTTTTTTCTATATCTTTCCACTGCTTTTACCCTCCTCTCCGGATACCACTATTTCCGGTATGCCTGGCCAAAGCTGCAAGCCGGCGCATGACCGGCTGAAAATTTTCAAGAACCGTTGACTCCCCGCCGTTTTTTTTCTAGCATGGGGACACGTTCTCGCTACGGCGCACTGCTCGGTGCAAAAAGTGGGTGTTGTACACGAGAGAGTATTGCGGGAGTAACTCAGTGGTAGAGTGCAACCTTGCCAAGGTTGACGTCGAGGGTTCGAACCCCTTCTCCCGCTCCATCTTTTTTCTGGCCGGGTGGCGAAGTGGCCTAACGCGGAGGTCTGCAAAACCTTTATTTCGTGGGTTCAAATCCCACCCCGGCCTCCAGACACCCCCTGGCCAGCCGATTCTGGCCATCCGGTATTGTGCGCAGTCGTGCCGTTGCTTGCGCTGCGGGAGTAACTCAGTGGTAGAGTGCAACCTTGCCAAGGTTGACGTCGAGGGTTCGAACCCCTTCTCCCGCTCCATTTTTTTGGCAGCGTATAAAAAAAATTTTACAGAAACCGCCTAGTCCCATATCCCTTTAGCTTGACCGCCTCCACTGTATGGGGCACGTTGCGTGTGCTCCGTCGGGTGGGTGGCCTTTATTGCCCAACATCCACGGACCGGGGCGCGATGAGCGGGTAAAGCTTTATTATTTTAAGGAAAACATAATGTTCTATGCAGACGAGCGCGTTGTCATCTTTATCGACGGATCCAATCTCTATGCAGCCATACGTTCCTTGGGGTTCGACTTCGACTATAAAAAGTTGCTGACCTTCTTCCAAAATAAAAGTCGCTTGGTGCGCGCCTATTATTATACCGCACTGGGAGATGATCAAGAATACTCCCCTATTCGTCCGCTGGTGGATTGGCTCGCCTATAATGGTTATACCGTCGTCACCAAACCCATCAAAGAGTATATCGATCCCACCACGGGCATCAAACGAACCAAGGGCAACATGGATATCGAAATCGCCATCGGCATGTTGCGCATGGCGCCCTACTACGATCATGCGGTGCTTTTTTCCGGAGATGGTGATTTCCGCAGCGTTGTCGAGGCCGTGCAGGATCTGGGCAAGCATGTCACGGTGATCAGCTCTCTGATGACACAACCCCCCATGATTGCCGACGAATTGCGTCGCCAGGCGGATGAATTCATCGAGTTGGATTCCATCAAAAAGGAGCTGATCCGGAGCGCGATCTGACAAACGACGAGGAGACGATGCACAAGATTGCCTTTCTTTTTCCTGGACAAGGGGCCCAGTCTGTGGGTATGGGGCGCGGGTTGGCGGTCGCCGATCCAGAAATCGCCGCCCTCTTCGCCATGGCCGACGATGTGGTCGGTTTCCCGCTGAGTACCCTGATGTGGAACGGCCCGGAGAGCGAGCTCACCCTGACCGAAAACGCCCAACCCGCCCTGGTGACCACTGCCCTGGCTGCCCACCATCTCCTGACCACCCGCACAACCATCCGTCCGGATTTTGTCGCCGGGCACTCCCTGGGGGAGTATGCCGCTCTGGTGGCCGCAGGGGGATTGACGGCCAGGGATGCGATACGACTGGTCCGCCTGCGGGGCCAGGCCATGCAAAAGGCGGTGCCCCCTGGAGAGGGCGGCATGGCGGTGTTGCTCAATGTACCCGCTCCCGAGGTGGCTGCTCTGTGTCAGGAAGCCGCCGTCAGCACCCAGGGGGTCTGCGTGCCGGCCAACTTTAACACCGCCCAGCAGATTGTCATCTCCGGGCACAAGCAGGCAGTGGAAAAGGCGGTGGCCCTGGCCAAAGAGCGGGGTGCCAAACGATGCCTGATGTTGGCGGTCTCCGCCCCTTTTCACAGCCCCCTCATGCAACCGGCAGCCGGCACCATGGCGGACGCCCTTTCAGCCACCCCCCTGCAAAATCTCACCATCCCGCTTGTTGCCAATGTCACCGCTCAGGAGGTCACTTCGGCTGACTCCGTTCGGCACCTGCTGGTGGAACAGGTCACGGGCGCGGTGCGTTGGGAGGCCTCCATCCACCGGTTGATCGCCTTGGGCGTGGATACCTTCATCGAACTGGGTAGCGGAAAAGTGCTGACAGGCATGATCAAACGCATTGATGCAACCGTGCGGGCCGTCGCCCTCAACGAACCAGAAGAGCTGGAAACCATTACCACCCTGTTCCCACCCTTGTAGACTGGAAACCCCATGAGCCACCCCAGCAAAGAGAACAAGTCGACCCTGGTCATCCCCATCGTGGCGGAAAAAGAGGGATGCCCCCCCGATGGAGGAACCCCTGCCGCCAACAAGCACCTCTCCCCGGAGGAGGAGTGGCGACTGAACAAGGCGGCTGTGGCCCGTTTCAGTCGCAACGGTCACTGGAAAGAGGCCTTGGAACTGCTGACCTCGTTGTCCAAAAAGCAAAAAACCCACGAGATTTACAAGGCCCTGGCCCAGCGGGTCTGGGTGGCGTTAAAAAGCGATGCACCGGTCACGGATGTGGTCCTGGCCCTCTATCATCTACTCAACACCCTGGGCCCTCGTCACGAAATCGCCGGCCCGGTGGTGGCATTGGCCCATCTTATGGCCAAACATCGGACCCCGGAACACCCGGATCGGGCACTGGCGCAGGCACAGGCACAGCAAATGTTTGCCTTGGTGCTGGACAGCATCGGCGTGGTGGGGGAAGAGGCCTTTGGCAAATGGGTGGCCCACAATCGTCTGGATGATCCCAACCATTATATACCGATTGTTTTGAATTGCCTGGAAATCATGGTTGGGGATGACTGGTGGATCGACCGGGATGCCTTGCAAAGGGCGAGCATGAGCGATGCTGCCGCCAAAAAGGCACGGAACAGGGTCATCCCGGTGGAAAAAACCGTGCAATAGCCCGACCACATGGCACAATAAATGCTGGATCTCCCTCGGCAGTATCATCCCACCGAGCAGGAGAAAAAAGATGGAACCATTACAAATTGTTGCCAACAGGGAGGGCTATCAGATTTTTGACTATGATCGCAAGCAGACGGTCGTCTCGGGTATCCGTAGCGTTCGTGGCGCCTGGGCGATCTATGAACGGCTGGTAAGCCTCAAAGAGGCGATCGGTCGCCATGCCAAAGATGCAGAGCAGCCCCCATTGAACCGTGCAACCGCACCTTGATACCCCCCGGATCGCCGAAGGGGGCAGGCTGGGGGGGGGTGAATTCACCCCCCCCCCAGAAGCGGGTGCACCACCCCCCTTCTCCATGTGTATTTGAATGATTTTTTTACGATCTTTCCTGTTTTTCCTCTTGTTTGTGGCGGGCATTCTCCTCTATGCCACCCTCATCGTCGCCCTCTGGCCCATGACCAGCCTTGCCCAGCGTCGCAGGATGGCCTGCTCCTGGGCCCAATACAATCGCCGTCTGCTGGCGGTGATCTGCGATCTGCGGGAAACGATCGTCGGTCTGGAAAACATCCCACCCCCCCCCTTCGTACTGTTGTGCAAGCATCAATCCGCCTGGGAGACCGTGACGTTGCACGCACTCTTTCCCACCTTTGTCCTGGTTTTGAAAAAAAGCCTGTTGTTTATCCCCTTCTTTGGCTGGGCTCTCAAGGCCACCGGTCAGATTGCCATTGATCGCAAGCGGGAATTGGAAGCGTTGCGCATTTTGCAAACAGAGGGCAAACAGTGCTTTGCCCAGGGCGTTTCCGTTTTGATTTTTCCCGAAGGCACCCGTGTACCACCCGGCACGGTGGGCCACTACAACGCAGGAGGGGTAGCCCTGGCCCTGGCGGCTGGCGTACCCATCGTGCCGGTGGCCCACAATGCGGGCACTTTTTGGAGACGCCGCTCTTTCCTGAAAAAACCCGGAGAAATTCAAATGCGCATTGGCCCGCCCATTGCCACCCAGGGACTGGGCAAAAGCGCCCGCAAGGCATTGCTGGGCCAGGTGCAAGAGAGCATCGAAACCATGATGCAAGAGATTCAGCCCTCGTCGTGAAAGGCGTTGGCCAGACGAGCAAACTCCACCACGGACAATGTTTCGCCACGGCGCCCCGCATCGATGGCAGCCCGTGTCAGCCAGGGTGCCGGATTTTCCTCGATGGTTTTCAGAGCATTCAGCAGGGTTTTTCTGCGCTGTCCGAAGGCAGCCTGCACCACTTGCCGAAACCAGAGGGGATCCCCCACCTGGGCCAGGGGGCTCTCGCGACGCACCAGGCGCACGACGCAGGAGTCCACCTTGGGCACCGGATAAAAGGCCTTGGGGGGCACCAAAAAGAGCGGTTCGACCGCCATCCACAACTGGCAATGGACAGAGAGGATCCCATAGGATTTTGTGTTGGGCGGGGCGGTGATGCGTTCAGCCACCTCTTTTTGAAACATGAGGATCATCGCTGCAATCGCCTCCCC
>JADGCE010000011.1:9521-15607 GCA_015229095.1 Magnetococcales bacterium
ATGGGCAGCGGCAGCCTCTGCGATCTGGTCGGCCAGGGCATCATCCACCAGAAAATTTTGTCCCAGCCCTTTTTTGGGGTGCAGACCGCTCATTTTTAAAAGATGGATCAAAGACATATCGTGCTCATGCTCCCCGTTTTCCGCGTAACCAGCCCACCTGCCCCAGCAGCGCCAGCACAGGCACGATGACACAATAGTTTCCCCAAGCATATCCCAGCAGGATGGCTCCCCCACCCAGCCAGAAGCCCCCCAGGCGCAACAGGGCATAGCTCCCCAGGATCTGCTGGGCCGCCGTGCGCTGCGGGGTGGGTTGACCGGGCCACCACCAGAGGGGCAGCAAATGGGCCAGGGCACCGCTGACCAAAGGCAGCAAAAAGAGTGCAAAAAAGAGCGGCAGAAACAGCTCACCCTTCTGCCACAACCCACTGGACAGGGCCAGCAAAAAGCCTAGCAGGGCACCCAGCAGAGAGAGCTCTGCCCCGCCCATACGCACCATCCTTTTCCACTCCCGTCCCACAGGGCGCAGCAATCGCCCTGCGACCCACCCCCAGGCCAGCAAACCCAGCCCACTCAGCCAAGGGTTGGCAAAAACCGCCCCACTCACCATACAGACGACCCCAAGCAGGGCATATTTCAGATCAACGCGCAACCGCCAACTGGCCATGGGATCGGCATACTGGCCCACTGTCGGCAACAACACCTGGAGGGTGCCCAATGCGGTCAGCCCCACAAAACCCAGCAGATTAAGGTGACGGTGCAGGGTGCGCAACGTTGCCCACTGTTCTGGCCACCACCGGGTGGCCAGGATGGCTGCCAACCCCAGCAGCAGGGAGAGCAGGGCGGCCTGATACCACAACAGACCGGGATGGGGAGCACCCAGGGCCCGATGGGCGCGCCGAAGCATCCAACCGAACAGGCTGATGGTCACCAGCAAGGCCAAAGGTGCGGCCACGACCAGCAGGGAGGGATGATGGTCCACCGCCAGGAGAGCCATCCCACCCGCCACCAGAGCCAACAGGGGCAGAGCCTGCAACACTCCGGGTGGGGAACTGCTGCGGGTCAGCACAGGGGTAAAATAGAGCATGGTGGCCAGAATCAGCGGCAATGCCCCAACAGCCAGAATCCCATGGGCCACCACCGCCGTGGACCAGGGCCCTTGTTGCCAGCCCGCCAGAGCAACAAAGGCCAGCAGTGCCGTCCCGGCAAAGAGAGCAGGGGTCTGGATCGGGGAGCGCTGTGCGGTCTCTTTTTTTGATGGTGATTTAAAAAAGAATGACATACTATCCCATACCATGGACAACAGATCAAAAAGTGGTGCTCTTGTCCCTGTGGGAACGGTCATCCAGCAGGTTGCCGGTCATCTGCTGGAGCAGCCCCGCAACAAGGCACAAAGACTCCGACGGGCCTGGAATCAAGCAGCGGGAGAGCAGGTGGCACTGCACTCCGAACCGGCCCGGCTGAGCAACGGTGTCCTGACCGTGCGGGTGGACTCACCGGTCTGGAACAGCCAGTTGCATCATCTCAAGGGGGAGTTGCTGACAAAGCTGCAAGGGTTGCTGCCTGACGGTACACTGCGGGAGCTCCGCTTTCGGCAGGAATCCCTGCGCCTGCTGCCCGACTGGCTGCGGAGCAAACCCGCCCCTCCCCCTCTTCCCCTCCCCTGCGAGGCCGATCAACAGCAGGCAGCCGCATGGGTCACCCAGGTGGCTGACCCGGAGTTGCGGGCGGTGCTGTACAACCTTGTCCTGACCCATCTCACCCGCAAGCGCGCAGACCCCTGACAAACCGGACGCTTTACACGGGGGGCCGCCCGTTCTGGCGACGCAAACCGTAGACATAGGCCAAGACCTCGGCGACGGCTTTGAACATCTCCTGAGGGATGGGATGCCCCAGCTCCACATCCTTGTAGAGTATCCGCGCCAGAGGAGGATTTTCCACCACAGGCACGCCTTTCTCCTTGGCGATCTCACGGATACGAGCGGCAACGGCCCCCTGCCCTTTGGCCGTGAGAATGGGGGCCCGCATCTCTCCCTGTTTGTAAAGCAGGGCCGCCGCAAAATGGGTGGGGTTGGTAATCACCACGTCCGCCTTGGGCACCTCTTCCATCATGCGTCGTCTGGCCAACTCCCGCTGAATCTGGCGGATGCGTCCCTTGATCAGCGGGTCACCTTCCATCTGTTTTTGTTCATCTTTGATCTCCTGTTTGGTCATCCTCAAGCCGTCGTTATACTGAAAATGCTGATAGCCATAGTCCAGCGCAGCGATGGCAACAAAGGCGACGGTGACATACTGCATGACGACGATAATATCCTGCCCCAGGGCATGGATCACCCCTTCCAAAGAGGTAGCCGTCAGCATCAGGGTCCGTTCGACACTATCCTCCAGTGCCCAGACAACGGCCACGGAGATGACGATAATCTTCAGGGTGGATTTCAACAATTCGACCAGGGAACGGGTGGAAAAAAGCCGCGCAAAACCGCTGACAGGGTCAATTTTGGAAAAATTGGGAATGACCGGCTCCCAGGAGAGCACAAAACCGTGCTGGATGAGGGATGCCGCGACGCTCATCACCAAAAAAATCAGGAAAAACGGAGCCAAATCGGCGAGCACAGCAGAAATGGTACCTTCCAGAAGTCGGGTCAATCCCCCCAGGGTAAAATCTTCCTGGATGGCCCCGCTGAAAAAAAAGCGCATCTGCTGCTGCAGAGCACCCCACAACTGGCCGCCCTGGAAATAGAACAATCCTGTGGCAGCGACAAACAGAAAGGCGGTGGAGACCTCCTTGGAGCTGATCACCTGCCCCTTTTCACGGGCATCCGAGAGCCGCTTGCCGGTCGGATCTTCAGTTTTTGACTCTTTGTCGGAATCTTCAGCCATTCATGCAGTCCACCAACGGTAGAGAGTGAGCCCAGACTTTACAGCCCCATCAGTTTGAGTGCCGCCCCGGTAGAGAGGGTGATCTCCCGCATCATCACGTCGCCAAAAACGGTCAGATAGAGACCCAAGGCCAACACACCGATCATCTGTGCGACCGGCATGGAGAGAAAAAACACCTGAATCTGGGGGGCTGCCTTGTTGATCAGCCCCATACCCAGATAGAGTACGGTGGTGAAGGTGATAATGGGTGCCGCAATGAGCAGAGCCAGTTTGAACATGCCCAGCACAGCGGTCACGGCGGCCTCCAGCAGGGCATTGCCCCCAGGCAACCCCTGCCCCAGGGGCAGCACATGAAACGAGCGGGCCAACCCTTCCAGGAGCATGTGGTGGCCGTTCATGGCGAGGAACAACATCAAGCCGGTCAGGTAGAGCATGTTGCTCAGCACCCCTTCCTGGATACCGGAAGTGGGATCCATGACCATGGCCATGGAGAGCCCCATTTGAAATCCCAGCACGCTACCCGCCACTTGAGCAGCCAGCAAAACCCACTGCACCAACAGGCCGATTACGATACCGATAGCCAGTTCCACCACCGCTGCATAGAGCATGTATGGCATGTTCCCCTGCCCCTCGTGGGACCACGGGGAGACCAGGGGATAGAGCACAATGGTCAACACAATGATCAGCAGTGCCTTGATGCGGGTTGGACCGGCGGTACGGGAAAAAAACGGGGCGGACAAAAAGATTCCGGACACCCGCGCCATCACCAGCATCATACGTTCCACTTCCCCGATGCTGAAACCAAAAAAATCCATCAAAGCCATGGGATCCATGGCAGACCTCCGTGTGACAATCAGCGCAGAATACCCGGAATGGCCGCAAACAACCGGTCAAAGTAGTCCATCAGGGTCTGGACCATCCAGGGCATGGTAATCACCAGGGCCAAAAAGGTGGCCAGGATTTTTGGGATAAAGGTCAGTGTCATCTCCTGGATCTGGGTGACAGACTGGAACAGGGAGATGATGATACCCACGATCAAGGCTGTCAGCAGCATCGGTGCTGAAACCAGCAGTGCCACTTTCAGGGCATCGGTCACCAATTCCAGGACAATTTCTATCGGCATGATCAAACTCCTTCCATGTGAGACTCACGCCCCGTGATTTTAACTCAACCATCTCCTCTGTCTACCAGAAAAGGGGCATTATCCCAAAAAAAGAGTCTCTCGAAACCTGTCATCTTCTGTGCCGTTTTTGCCGATATATTCCGGAAAGGCAGGACACTCTCGTTGTCTGCCCTCTTACGTTTCCTGAGCAGAGGAGAACATCCATGAAATACCGGATCCCATTACCTGGCAAGCGCACCATTTTTTATACCGTTATCGCCTGTGCCGTCACCCTGTCGCCGATCTCCAGTGCCTGGGCCCGCTTGGCCAATTGGTACCCGGAAACCCCTGCGGAGCAGGTGGAACAGACGGAAACGTTGAACACCCAGCTGCAGGAGCTGGACCAGCGGCGCGAGAGTCAACTGCTGGAGCGAACCCGGGCCGAGGAGACGTTGGCCGATCTGCTGGACCAACTGCAAGCCGCAGAATCCGACCTGCGCACTTTCCAAAGGCCCCTGCAAGAGGTAACGGAAAAGTTGCGGCGCACGCAGGCCATCGCCATGGTGGACCCCCTGATGAATGCGGAGGGACAACGGCAGGAATATCTTCGCCTCAAACGGGAGACCGAAGCCAGCATTCGCGACCGCCAGGAACGGGTACAGTGGCTCAACCGGCAAATTCAAGTGGCCACCCAAAACCTGACCGAAGCCCGGCAGCGGATGAATGTCACCCTGAGCCAGATCGATCGTTTGTGGAAACATCGGGAAATTATCAACAAGTTGGTCTTTTTGCGGGTGGTGAGCGACTGACGCCCGCAACTGGTACGGTCGCCCACATTCCGAACGAGGCATGGGGCGACCGGTTGTGCAGCACTCTTTGCCTCCGCAGTGCCTACTGCAACAACTGCTGGGTCAGCCGGGGGTGCTGATTGGCCTGGATGGCAACGGAGTTCTCTCCCTGTTGCTGCACCATGCGACGGGTGAGGCGGGCCACTTCCGCCGCCACATCTCCACGCACCACTCGGTCCATCGCCCCCTCCGTCACATCGGTGACCTGCTGCAGCAGGGCGATGACCGCTGAAAAGCGGCTCTGCAAGGCGTCCAGGTCGGTGCGTATCCGGGTCACATCTCCCAGCATCCGCTCGATCTGCGCCCGTTGGCACTCGACAACCCCCTGACTGCCCAGGCGATCCCCCTCTCTGACAGCCTCCCCGATCTCCGTTTGCAGTGCCAGTGCCATCCCGCATACATCCGCGATGCTGATGGGAATCACCTGTTCGGCACGCTCTCCCACGACAAATGGTTTTTTCTGGATCTGGCCGGTCAGCAGCGGCTGCCGGGCATAGGTCGTTCTCTGGGTCAACAGCCAGATCTCCTCCGTGAGTTCCAATTGTTCCAAAAAAAGATCAACGAAGGCCTGGCTGGCAACCGGGTGTGGGGAGAAGGTGATTTGGCGCATCCGATGCAGGACAGCGACGGTGCCATCCAGGCCATCGTCCGCCACCTGAATCAGCGCCACGGCATCATTGGCATTCTGAAGCCATCGATTTTTTTTGCGAATTTCCGCCATACCCGGGCTGGAGAAAAAACGACCGACAAAATCCTCCTGAGCCGCAGAAAGATCCGCCTCCGCCCCGCGTTCCCTGGCCACAGCGGAGGGAGCGGGTCGCTCGCTGAGCCGGCCATCGTGGGAAGTAACATGGGTGACGGGAAGAGACATGGAGCATTCCTCTCGGACTGAATGGCGGCACTCCTGCTCATGCTAATCTAGCATGAAAGCACAAACAGGGTCCACAACAATCGCGCAAAGCCCCAGAAAAAACTGCGTACTCCCTAGGTGATGGTAAACAACTCATGAAACCGAACCAGTCGCAACATTTTCAAAATGTCCGGGTTGACATTTTTGAACAGAACACTCGCCGCATTGCCGTTTGAATTTTCTTTCAACAACAACAACATTCCCAAGGCGGCGCTATCCATTCTCTCAACCCTTTGAAAATCCACCTCATAGAACCGTTTCCCCTCTTTGAGAGCCAGTCTGAACTCATTCCTGGTACTGAACGAGAACTCTTTCGGAAGGATGATGGTCGCTGTATCTCCAGAAATCA
>JADGCE010000011.1:15707-35882 GCA_015229095.1 Magnetococcales bacterium
TGATGATCGGAGACAAGGATATGGTCGACAAGCCACTCCTTGAGAAAATTGAGTACCTCCAGCGTAATGGTGGCACCCTCCTGATGATACTTATCCTGAAATGCCGACACGGACCCAGCCAGCTTGCGATGCTCCTGTATGTGTTTTTCAGCCGGATAGCCGTGTTTGGCAAACACCACCTCCTCACGTTCAAAATGCGCCACCGCATATCCCACCAGATCGTCCAATATTTTGCCAATACCCGCTCGCCCCATGCCGCTGTTGAGTGCCTGGTAGAGGGCGTTGATCTGATCGACCAACCACCGATGATCCTTGTCAACAAACGAAATACCCGTATCCATCCGATCAGACCAGATAAAGAACAGGCGCTCCCGGTTGACTTGCAACTCCCCTGGGCTGCCCAGCAGATAGAGCTGGTCAAGCATGTTGAACAAACGTTGGCGCAGATGATTGAATTGTTCCATCTCGGCAACAGCCGCTTCGGTTTTCCCCTGGGAGACACTCTGCACAACAACCCGCGACTGCTCATGAACCCGCATATGCATCTCACCCATCTCTGCAAAAAGCGGCATCCTGCCGTAGCTTTTCATGCCTTCCGTATCATACCACCGGCCAAACTCACATTCGTGTCCTGAGGCGACCTCTTCAGGCTTCATGGTCACACGCCCACGCACCACATTTTCCAGGGTGGCAAGCCACCGAAGGTGCGCCCTTTTGACGGAACAGACATCGAAGGGGGCTTGACCGATGCTGAATCTCTCCTTGGTTTGGGTCAGGCTTTCCGCCGCATCATTGTTGACGCTGGTCAACAACGAGGTCTGGCGAACCGAACCATCCAGGTATCGAATCAGCTCCATGGAGCGTTGCATCATGCCTTGCACTTCGGTCGACGCAGAAAAAATGCGTTTGGCAGATGTTTGCATCGCCTGGGCCTGGTCATTCGCCCGGGTGCTGGAGTCTGCCAACTGCCCTGCCACCCGCGCAACTTCACCGGCAGAACGGGCGATCTCTTCGGTGCCGGAGGCCGCCTCGGCCGCAGAGCGAGCCACCTCCTGGGCGGCCAGAGCCAGCTCCGAAGCGTTCCGGGTCACATCCTGGGAGGCTGCACTGACAGCAGAAAAGGAGGCAGCAATTTTGTCAACCGACTGAGCCTGTTCATTGACCAGATGAGTGATCGAACGATTGGTATCCGCAATCTGGTGAATGCCATCCGTCACTTTCAAAGTGGCCTCTGCCACCATCTTGGTCCGTTTTCGGATCTCCTCCGTCATCTCCTGGATCATCCGGGTGGCGGTTGTGGTCTGTCTGGCAAGCTCCTTGACCTCATTGGCCACCACGGCAAACCCCTTGCCCGACTCACCCGCCGTCGCTGCCTCAATGGAGGCGTTAAGAGCCAGCATATTGGTCTGATTGGCAATACCCGCAATCATCTCCAGCACTTTGCCAATCTCACCGGCCGATTGGGAAAGTCCCTGCATGACCGACAGGGTATCCTTGGCGTTGCCAACGGCCTGTGCAGAGATCTGTTCGGCTCCCTGACAACGTGTGCGGATATCATCCAGGGCGGCACGCACATCGACCACGGCATCGGAGACCGTCATGACGGATTGGGAAACCCGCACCAAATTGCGATTGACCCCGGAGAGCGTGGCGGTCATCTCTTCGGCGGCCGAGGCCATGGTGTAGACATTGGTGCTGGCCTGTTCGGAGGCGGCCGCAATAGTGGAAACATTGTCAGAGAGCGTCTGAGCAGCGACCGAGACCAAACGGGTACTCTCCTGGGAGGTATCGATGGAGCTGCGAAGACTCTGCGTCTGTTCATCCAGCAGGCCGTTTTCCGACACCACATGACTGGCCAGTTTGAAATTGGCCGCCGAATCCTCACTCAGGGTGGTATTGAGAAGAGCCATTTCGTGCACAACCGCCTTGACACTCTCTGCCTGCAGGGCGATGGTACGAATGTTGTCCCGGAACGAGCAGAGCAGGTGCATGACCAGACCGGCAATACTGTCCTGCTGCACCACGGGGAGGGCACCGGTCAACTTGCCGTCGGACATCTCCCGCAACAGGTTTTCCAACAGCACCAGGTTGGCTCCGATTTGGTTGCGGATGCCGCGACCGACCATCACCCCCAACAACACACCCAGAAATATCACAACGATGGCAACACCCAGTATGCGATATGTCGTGGACTCAAGGCGGGCATTGACGGCAAGGAGGCTGGCATCAAAGTCTCCGAGTTGGGACTCCACAAAGGGCGTCAGCGCATCGCTGACGGCGGATGCCATGGCATCGAACTCCCCCATCAGGCGGTTGCCGCGAGCAGGACCGCCTGCCACATAGGCCTCGGCCATCCGTTGCCCCGCATCGGCGTAGGCGACAAACTGGGCGCGAATCTCATCCAATTGGGCGGGGCGAATATCCCGTTGCCCCATGCGTTTTGCCAAATCCAATTTCCGGAGAAAGGCATCGGCGTGCCCATGCGCCTTGCTCATGCCATCATTGAGGCCGTCCAATCCACGTGTCGCGGCCATGTCGGTGTACCATTGCTGAACCTGGGCAACGTCGTATTTCATTTCCATGGCCAAGATGGCCAGTTTTTGGTGAACGGAACGGACCCGGGCAAGCTCTGCGGCAATGGAGCCGTTGCTCCACTGCAGCCATCCTGCCATGCAAAGCATCAAAAGAGCGGGAACACTCACCAACAACAGAAGGCGTGTACCGACATCGAGTTTCCGCAACCATTGTTCCATCGTCAACCCTCCCAACACCCTCGGCACCCCCGCACGACACCATCTTGACTACACGCAACCACGAACAAATCACCATTCCAGTTTGCACCATGCGCGCAGCATCCTAATGGTTTCATTCTTGCGTTTGCAACCCTTTTCCCATCCAAAAAAAGAAAAAAAGAGTGTCATATTGTCACTCTTTATATGCGTTCCATCCCATTTTTTTATATCATGAAATATAAGATTCAAGAGTGCATCTGCGAGGGCAAGGCTCTTTTCGGCAGCACAAGAAGAACGCGCATTTTTTGTCGGATCATCACCCGCGCCACGCGAAACCAGCGTTTGTGTCGCAACAGGCCAAACAAGCGGTTTTTACCAGGAAAATCCAGCAGCACCAGAGCCAGGGCGACAAACACAAATCCCGGTCCCGGCACACCGGGAATCCCCAAAAACAGACCAAGCAGCAGGCTGAGCAAACCCAACAGCTGCCGCTGCAACCGCACCAACAGGCCCGCTTGCGCTTCCTGCACAACGGAGACAAAATATAACCGTTTACTCTGGAATAGCATTCTGTCTATTCATGCAAAAGCGGCTGCAATACCGGCCAAATATTGGCCAATACCTGTCGATAGCCAGCGGCATTGGGATGAATGCCATCTCCCTGATTGCGGGTCGGATCGGTGGCCACCTGCTCCAGGAGAAAGGGCACCAGAGGGATGGATTTTTCCTGGGCCAGTTCTGTGTAGATGGCAGCAAAACGTTCGCTGTACGCGCGGCCATAGTTGGGAGGAATGCGCATCCCCAGCAGGAGTGGACGCACCCCTGCCTGTTGCAGGCGATCGATCATCCGGGCCAGATTTTCCTTCATCTCCTGGAGGCTCAACCCCCGCAAACCATCATTGGCACCCAGGGAGAGCAGGGCAATCCGGGGCGTGGGTGGATGGTGGAGCAACCCTTCCAAACGGCGCAGCCCCCCCGCTGTGGTATCCCCGGAAATACCGGCGTTCACCACCGTATAGGGATACCCCTCCTGCCGCAAACGCACCTGCAACAGAGCTGGATAGGCCGCCTCGGCCTCCACCCCGTAGCCCGCCGTCAAGCTGTCTCCCAGGCAGAGTATGACGGCAGGGGGTTGTGCCTGGAGGGGCGTTTGTATCATCATCAGCAGAAGCACCAGAAGCGCATAGAAGAAACGATGTATCGCAGGGCAATATGCCACAATCGCAACACTGGCAACAGGGGCAGACATGATTCACCTCGATCGAGTGTGTTATGCACGGGTGCATGGAGGGCAAACCCTGCACATCCTTAAAAATATTTCCCTCTCCATTGCCAGAGGGGAGGCGGTGGGTCTGTTGGGCCCCTCCGGCAGCGGCAAAAGCAGCCTGTTGGCCCTGTTGGCCGGGGTGGAACACCCCACCCAGGGTCACGTCCAGGTCAACGGGGTGCGGCTGGATGGCCTCTCTGCCGATGCCCTGGCCCTGTTCCGTCGCCAACATCTGGGCATTGTTTTCCAGGATTTTCATCTGGTGCCCACCCTGACCGCCTGGGAAAATGTGGCCCTGCCCCTGGATCTCGCCGGCCAACCGGAGAGTCGGCCCCGCGCCCTGGAGATGCTGGCACGGATGGGGCTGGCCCCACGCAGCAACCACCGCCCGGGGGAACTCTCCGGGGGAGAACAACAACGGGTTGCCATCGCCCGCGCCTTTATCAGCCGACCGGCACTGATCCTGGCGGACGAACCCACCGGAAATCTGGATCAGGATACCAGCCGACAGGTGATAGATCTATTGTTCTCCTGCGCCGCACAATGGGGTTCCACCCTCTTTCTGGTCACCCACGATCCCCAACTGGCTCAACGGGCAGACCGCTGTCTCCGTCTGGTGGATGGTCAACTGACGGATCTCCCTGCACCCATGGAGCAGGCATGAGGCACCCATGGGCATAACCATACCGACAGGAACGCTGGCCGCCAGTACCGCCCGCATCAATGGCCGTTTTTTTGCTGCCGCTCTGTTTCTCTGCGTCACCCTGCTGGTGGGGGTGGGGGCCGCTTCTCTGTTTTTGCACGAGGCCCTCACCCTGAACGCCCGCCAATTGCTGGCGGCGGATCTGCGCCTGCAAGCCACCCTGGTCATCCCCCCGCCAGGCACCTTGCCCCCCACCCTATCCACCTTTGCCGAACAACATATCGCCGGCCATGGACGGCACCTCTCCCCCAGTCTGGAGTTCAGGGCCATGGCCAGGGTGGCCGGTTCGGAACGCACCACCCTGGTGGAGGTCAAAGCCGTGGCCGCCGATTATCCCTTGCGGGGACAACTGCACCTGGACAATGGGGCCTCCCTGCCCGCAGTGCTCTCCCAGGGCGGCGTCGTGGTGGAAAAAACCCTGCTCAGCCGCCTGGGGTTGAGGGTGGGTGATACCCTCTGGGTGGGCGATGCCCCATTGACCATTGCCGCCACCCTGGCCCACGAACCAGACCGCATTACCCACCTGTTCAGCCTGGGACCACGGCTGATCATGGCCCTGCAACAGGTGCCTGAAACCGGCTTGTTGCAAACCGGCAGCCGGGTCACCCAGATACTCTCCGTCCGCCTGCGAGAGGGGGAAAAGGCCACAGAGGTGGCAGAAACCCTCCGGGCCGCCGCCACAACGGCGGGCATTCGCCTGATCACCCCGGAACAGAGTCAACCCTCCGTGCGCCGCTTTGTACGCCGTTTTGCCCTCTTCACGGGCCTGACCGCCCTGTTGACCCTGCTGGTGGGGGGCGTGGCCATGACCGCTGCCATGGGGGCCTATCTGCACGACAGCCGTGCCACGCTTGCCATTCTCAAGGTGCTGGGGGCGGAAAATCGGCAGATCATGACCCTGGTGGTGGGAAGCCTCCTGCGTCTGGCCTGGCCTGCCGCTCTGGCCGGGGGCATCAGCGGCATCCTGTTGCCGGCCCTGTTGCCGCCGTTGCTGCCCGGTCTCTTTCCAGAGGGGGCCCTCTATCAGCCCTCCCTCTGGCTGGCCGGGGCGGGTATGGTGATGGGCCTGCTGTTCAGCCTGCTCTGTGCCATCGGACCGCTCTGGTGGAGCCGCTCCCTCTCCCCCGCCCACCTGTTCCGAACCACCGATTGGCGAGAGGCCCTGCAGCCCACCGGGCCCGGTGGCTGGATGGGGGTCTGGGCCCTGTTGACGGTCATCGCCTCTGCTCTGGGCGTGACCGCCTGGTCGGGAGAGGCCCAGTTTGGTTGGCTCTTTGCAGCCGGTCTGCTGGTACTGATACTGGTCACCTGGGGTATGGCCCGCGCCCTCCTGGGGGGGTTGGGCCGCCTCTCCCCCCGCCGCTACTATTGGCGATTGGCCATCCGCACCCTGTTGCGCCGGGGAGAGCCCTATGGAACCCTCCTTATGGCCCTGGGGGCGGGATTGGGGTTGGTGGCAGCCCTGTTGTTTCTGGAGGATGCCCTGCATCAGCAACTGGTCAGCCGGGTTCCCCTGCGCATGCCCAGCTTTTTTTTCATCGACATTCAGGAGGATCAACGGGCGACGTTCCAGGAGATCGCCCAACAGTATGCTGCCCCATACCCCGATGCCATCCGCCTGTTCCCCACCGTGCGGGGCCGACTGTTGGGCGGTGTGGGGGTGACCGACGATCCCGATCAGCCCCAATCCTGGCGCAAAGCCCGCGAGTATGTCCTGACCCGGACGGCGACCCTCCCCGCCGGCAACCGCCTGCTGGCGGGAAACTGGTGGAGTTCACCCACGGCGCAGGAGGCCAGTGTGGAGGTGGAGATGGCCAAAGCTCTGGGTCTGGGGGTGGGGGATAGGGTGACATTCGATATTCAGGGACATCCGGTGAGTGCCACTGTCGCCAATCTGCGGGAGGTGCGTTGGTCTGATCTGGGGATCAATTTTTTTGTGATTTTTTCCCCCGCCGTGCTGCAGGAGACCCCTGGGGTCTCCTGGAACCACCTGGCTTCCGTGGTGGCCCCGGTGGAACAGGAGGCGGCTCTGTTGATGGCCATGAACGACCGGTTGCACAACGTCACCGCCGTCGCCACCCGCAGCGTACTGGAAAGCGTGCAGGCCTTGCTGCAGCAGTTGGCCCGCGCCGCGCGTTTCCTGGGGGGTGGGGCGGTCGTTGCCGGTCTGTTGCTCCTGGGGGTCAGTGTTGCCGCCTCCCGCCGCCGGCGCAGACATGCGATCGCCCTCTATCGATTGATCGGCAGCAGTCGCGCCGAGGTGACCCGCATCGTTGCCGCCGAGTTTGCCCTGCTGGGCCTGTTGGCGGCACTCATCGGCGTCATCATCGGCCATCTGGTTACCGCCCTGGTCATCGAGGGGCTGTTGCGCGACCTATGGCATTTCAACCCCTGGCTGACCCTGGCAACCTTCGTCGGCGGGAGCACTCTGCTCTTTGCAACCGGCCTGATCGGCAGTTATCGGGAGTCGTCAGAGCCTGTCATGGCACTCTTGCGGCGTACCGGCGGAGGATAGCGGTGCCTCCCACCCTTTATTTTCCCTTGTGGAGGGGGGCAGAGACAAAACGCAAGGCCGGGGCATCGGTGGAGAGCACCTCCAAACCATACAAGGTCGGCAAACAGGGACCCGGATCCGTGCCATAAAGCTGGTGCAGCTCCCAGCGCAAAAATCCCGCCTGTTCCGGGGTCAAGTGGACCCCGACCGCCTGGGATCCATCCGCTTCAAACGACTCCTTCAGGCTCTTGAACGCTTCAAGGCCCAGGGGGTTCTGCGGCCAATCGGGCAGGTAAGAGACTTTTGCCATGGGCAACCCCTTGCGGTCTGCGGTAAACTGAGGTAGGAAACAGGGTCGGCACCCTGTCATCCCCGCATTAGACAATGGATGACGGCCTCTGTCAACGTCAGCGAGGGGGGATTCCGGGAGACGCAGTGAGCAGATGGTGCTTTTTCTTGCAACGGATCGTCCGTTGGTCGTGGCGACGCAGACCCCTCTGCACCCTGCTGGGGTGCTGCTGTCTGGCAATGCCGTTCCGTGCTGCCCAGGCTGAGTTCATCCGCTTCGAGGATGAACAACAGACCGCCCGGACACTGTACCAAACCTGTTTGCTCAAACATGTACAACCGGCACAAAGCCAGATAGCGGCTGCATGGCTGCAGCAGGCCTGTCAGCGGCAGTTTGCCCCGGAACCCGTGACCGCCGCCACAGGATCCCTGAGCGGGGTGAATACACAACAAAACCAGCGGGACGAGCACAAAACATTGGACGAATGTCTGCTGCACCACCTTCCGACCGTACAGAACGATACCAGTGCCAGCACCCTGGTGCAGATGTGCAAAGAGCACTCCGGACACACGGGGAATGAGACAGAAAACCGCGTCAAACCATCGGCTCTTTTGCACCTGCTGGGCATCGATGACCGCAAGCCCCGCGCAGAGCAATCGCAACAGAGCCTGGAAGGCGATGTTTTTGTGCCATTGCGCCCCTGGCAGGCCGGTCAATCCCGTTGAGAACGAGGCCCGCTTGCCATCACAACGGCAAACGGACAGGCATCAGGCACAAGAGATGGAGCGCGTGACCATGAAAAAAATAGTGGTGGAAAAGATTAAAAACCATCTGATGGCCAAGGGATGGACGATCGAAAAGATTAAAAAATTGGATTTCTGGGCCTTTCACGACCATGCGCCCGCCTTTTGTGTGGTACAAGCCGGTTGCACACTGATTTTTTTCCATGATCTGCCCCTGAACGGAAGCTGGAAAGAGAGCAAAAATACCTTTTTTGAGATGCTCAACGGTCTCAATCACGGTTTCAGCCACGGGGTGCGGGGCATCATCATCGGTGATGAGGAGGGCGATGTACTGCACGTTTCAGCCGTCTGGCACAACCATTATCACGCCAAAGAATTTGGACAGTTTTTCGAGCAGTTTGTGGGGAGTATTATCGACTTGTACGGCAATGAGGAGGTGACCCGACACCTGCAACCCTCCTGATCGACCGTTGCGTCAACAAGATGCCTGTTCTGGATGAAAAACCTTAGGAAAAGCGCCCCATGTCCACCAGCACCCCTCCCGCAGATCGCGCCACCCTGCTGGCTGCCTTTGAGCGATTACCCCCCCTGGAACGGGCGGTCTTGCAACTGCTCTCCATTGTCAGCGGCCCGCTGAATCGCACCGATTTGAGTCGCCTCCTGGGAGAAGCGGGCGTTACCGGCAGCCAGGGCAAGGCGCTCTCCGCCACCACCCTGACCCCGGTTGTGCATAACCTGATCCACCAGGAAATGCTGCAGGACAACATGCACCTGTTCAGTTGCAACAACACCATCGCCTGGGAGATCACCCGCTCGGCGGTGGAAGAGGGCTCGTTCAAGCAGATGGCGCCCGTTGTACAAAAATTTTTGCCGGCCATCGTCAGCTATTCATTCCGGCATCGGGGCCACGAGCTGTTCGATTTTACCCGTTGCCTGCGCGAGATCCGTATCGCGCTCTTTGCGCAGGATGTCCAGCGGATGGAGCAATATCTGCTGTGGGGGCAAGAACAGTATCCGGAACAGATGATGGCTTTGCCACCCCTGATTGCCCTGTGTGCCAACCCCTTTGATCCCGTCTGGTTTGCCAGCCTTCCTTTGGCCATTCAAATACGGGCATTGGAAGATATTGTGCCGTTTTTTATAGAGAATTTCGCTCTCCCCGAAGAAATTCCACCCCTACTGTGGCGTTATCGCGCCTTGCCGGTGGAACAGTTTGGCGAGCGTTTTCGCGCCCTGCTGGTCACCGCGCTGCTCCTGGAAGGGGAGTTGACGGCCGCGCAAAGCATTCTCCTGGGCGACGCCCCCGTGGCCAACCAGGAGGAGTTGCACGGCTGGCTGTTGTTTTTGCAGGGCGACAACACCGCAGCCATTCAGCGCTTTGATGCCGCCCTGCAGGCATTAAGGAAAACAGCCCGCACCCACAAAACCTATTTTTCCCACTGGGCCGGCCCCTTCTTTCTGTTGGCTCTGCTGAAAACCCAGGATCCGATTCAGCACAGCCGCATCGCCGAGTTGGCAGCCATTGCGCAAAAAAAGAATTTTTTGAAATATTCCATGGTCTATTACAGCCTGGAGGCCCTGCTGTGGGCACAAAAAAATGAGGTGACGCGAGGACTGATGCTGCTTACCCTGGCCGAACACCGGGACAGTTTATCCGCCAGCATCGGCCAACTGTTGCGACGTCTGCACCCATACCCGGTACCCCGACTGGGGTTGCTGTTCAAATCGATTGTCCACTACTGGATTCAAGGACCACGCAACCCGCCTTATCTTGCGGAGTTGAAAGCGGCCTTCGCCCAGGCCCAAAGCTCTGGGTGCGGTTGGGCAGCCATGGAACTGGCGGAGTTGTTATCCCGCCTGGAGGGGGAGAGCGAGCTGTACACGCACTATGCCACTGAAAAACGGGCGCAGACGGGCGTGCAGAGCATTGTGCCCATCGTCGCCAAAGAGGCCTCCTGGGAGCGGGCCCTGCGGGCCCTGTTGCAACTGACACCCGATGGCAGTGGCAAACGGGTGGGCAAGACCGGGACGGCACGCCGTTTGATCTGGTTGATTGAGGTGGATGGCCCCTCGGTGACCTCCATCCAGCCCAAAGAACAGAGCCAAAACAGCCATGGCGGCTGGTCAAAAGGACGCCTGTTGCCTCTGACACGTCTGCTGGAAAAGAGCGAGGATCTCACTTTTTTGACGGAACAGGATTGGCGCATCAGCCGCGCACTTGAGCGGGTGGGCAGTTCGTATGGCCGTACACGGCTGCTTTTCAACTGGGAACAGGCCATGCTGGCCATGGTGGGCCATCCCCTGGTGTTTTGGGAAACGCAACCCACGGTCAACGTGGAGGTGGTGCGGGTCGAACCGGAGCTGTTGGTACACAAGGACAACCATCGCATCCAGGTCCAGTTTTCCCAATCATTCAGCCAGCCCGGCGTCATGGTCAGCCAGGTCTCACCCACCCGCTGCCAATTGATCGAGGTCACGGCCACCCACAAGGCGATCGCCGATATTCTGGGCGAGAAGGGGTTGCATATACCCAGCGCCGGCACCGCCCAACTGCTGAACGTCGTGCAGGCTCTCTCCGCTCTGGTCACCATCCAATCCGCCATTGCCGGTGACCACGAACGCATCGAAACCCTGCCCGCCGATGCCATACCCCGTGTGCAGTTACTGCCTTTTGGCACCGGCTTGAAAATGAAACTGTTGGTGCGTCCTTTTGGCCAGGAGGGCCCCTACTTTATACCCGGCAAGGGAGGGCAGACCATCATTGCCGAGGTGGGGGGGAAACGGCTGCAGACCCATCGGATGTTGCAGGATGAAAGGGCGCGGGCCCTGGAGGTGTTGACCGCCTGCCCCAGTTTGGCCACGGGAGATGAGATTCTGCCAGAGTGGTATTTTGACGATCCGGAAGCCTGCCTGGAACTGCTGACAGAGCTGCAGGGGGTGGCCCATAGCGTGCGCGTGGAGTGGCCGGAGGGAGAAAAATTGCGGGTCACGGCACCGCTCTCCATGGAGCACCTGCGGGTGCAGGTGCAGCGGGATCGTGACTGGTTTGCGTTGACGGGTGAATTGTCGGTCGATGAGTCTTCTGTTGTGGAAATGAACCGGCTGTTGGAACTGGTTTTGAGCAGTCGCAGCCGTTTTATCGCCTTGGGGGAGGGACAATTTCTCACCCTGACAGAAAAATTTCGCCGCCAACTGCTGGAACTGCAGGCCTTTTCCAACACCCACGGCCAGGGACGACGCTTTCACCCCCTGGCTGCTCCGGTGGTACAGGAGATTACCGAACAGGCCCAGTGGAACAAGGTGGACAAGCAGTGGCGACAACACCTGCAGCGCATGGAAGCCGCGCAGACCCTGACGGTGGCATTGCCCTCCACGTTGCAAGTGGAGTTGCGGGAGTATCAGGTGAGCGGCTTTCACTGGTTGGCCCGTCTGGCTGCCTGGGGGGTGGGGGCCTGTCTGGCCGATGATATGGGATTGGGCAAAACTGTGCAGGCATTGGCCCTGCTGGTCAGCCGCGCCGCAGAGGGACCGGTATTGGTGGTGGCACCCACCTCCGTCTGCTGGAACTGGCTGCGGGAGATTGAGCAGTTTGCACCCACCTTGCGGGGCATTTATTTTACCGGTGGTCAGCGGCAACAGACCCTGAACGCCCTGCAGCCCTTTGATGTCCTGATTTGCAGTTACGGCCTGTTGCAGCAGGAAGAGGAGATGTTGGCAAGCGTGCGCTGGAATGTGCTGGTGTTGGACGAGGCGCAGGCCATCAAAAACCGGGGCACCAAGCGCTCCAAGGCGGCCATGGCATTGCAGGCTTCCTTCAAAATGATCCTGACCGGCACCCCCATTGAAAATCATTTGGGAGAGTTGTGGAATCTGTTTCACTTTATCAATCCCGGCCTGTTGGGTACACCGGAATCCTACAACGAACGCTTTGCGACGCCCATTGAACGACATGGCTCCAAGGAGGCCCGGCATCGCCTGAAAAAATTGCTCCAGCCTTTCATCCTGCGCCGCACCAAGAGCCAGGTGCTGGAGGAGCTGCCCTCCCGTACCGAAATCGTCCTGCATGTGGAGATGAGTGAAGAAGAGAGGGTTTTTTATGAATCTCTGCGTCGCCGCGCCCTTGAACAGATTGAAAACCTGCAAGGTCCACCGGAGCAGAAGCAGTTGCAAATTTTTGCCGAGTTGATGCGCTTGCGGCGCGCCTGTTGCAACAGTCGTCTCATTCTGCCCGACAGCACGATGATCAGCAGCAAGTTGGAGCTCTTCTGGAGCGTGGTGGAGGGCCTGTTGGAAAATCGGCATAAGGTGCTGGTATTCAGCCAATTTGTTGACCACCTGGCCATCATTCGGGAACGTCTGGAGAGTCAAAGTGTCCGCTACCAATATCTGGATGGCAGCACACCGATCCAGGAACGACAACGGCGGGTCGAGGCCTTTCAAGCCGGTGAGGGGGATCTGTTCCTGATCAGCCTGCGGGCCGGAGGTATGGGGATCAACCTGACGGCGGCCGATTATGTGATTCACATGGACCCCTGGTGGAATCCCGCCGTCGAAGATCAGGCGGCAGACCGTGCCCATCGCATCGGCCAACTGCGTCCGGTGACCATCTACCGACTGGTCACCCAGGGCACCATTGAAGAGATGATTGTCGATCTGCATCAACACAAACGTAATCTGGCCGATGGGTTGTTGGATGGCAGCGATGTCAGCGGCAAGCTGAGCACGGAGGATTTGTTGCGCATCATCCGCGGCCAGGATCGGCATGTCTCCCCCTGACAAGGAGCCCACACCGATGTCCTCTCCCATCTCTTCCCCACAGGGACGCCTGATCGCCGCCTCCCTGGGCCCGGGCGATCCAGGCTTGATCACCCGTTCCGCGTGGCACGCCTTGCAATCGGCCTCCTGTTGGGCCTGGCCGGAGAGCCGGGAGGGGGGGGGATATGCCATGGCCATCGTGCAGCGGGCCGGTTTGCCGTTGCCCGCCCACACCCTGCCCCTGGCTTTTCCCATGACCCGCGACCCCGTGATGTTGGCCCGTCATTGGCACATGGCTGCCCAACAGGTGCTTGCCAAACTGAATCAAGGCATGGATGTGCTCTTTCTGGTGGAAGGGGATGCCTCCTTCTTTGCCACGTTTGGCCATTTGCAGCGCACCGTGCAGGCCCTGGATGGGGGAGTCCCGATTGAAATCATTCCGGGTGTCTCCTCCCCCCTGGCGGCAGCGGCCTGCACCCGGCAAAGCCTGGGGGATGGGGACCAGGGGGTTGCCCTGGTGCCCGCCACCGTGGGCCTGGAACGGATCGATCGTCTGCTGACCGATTTTGAAACCGTGGTGCTGCTCAAAATCAGGCCGATGCTGGATGCGGTCCTGGAACTGCTCCGGGAACGCCGTCTGTTGGAAAAGGCGCGCTTTGTCGAACGGGCAGGCAGCCCGGAAGAGCGGGTGATCACCGATGTCTGGAGTCTGAAAGGCACCCAGGTACACTATCTCTCCCTGCTGATCATCCATTGCAACGATGGCGAGGCCGCTCTGGGCCGCTCTCCATGAGCAGCACCCTGCGCCCACCCGCCCTGGTGGCCTTGAGCCGCCGTGGTGCCCACCATGCGGCCCATCTGGCACAACAGTGGCCAGGGGCGGAGCTCTACCTGCTCCAACCCTGGGCAGCGGAGTGGCCTGGCAAGGCCCAGCGGTTGGAGCCACCTTTGCGCCAACATATGGCGCGGTTGTTCAGCCAACACAATCCGGTCTGCTTTTTTTGTGCCGTGGCGGTGGTGGTACGCCTGCTTGCCCCCCACTTGCAGGGCAAACAAAAGGATCCCGCCGTGCTGGCCATTGATGAGACCGCCCGCTTTGTGGTTCCGGTACTCTCTGGCCACCTGGGAGGTGCCAATGCACATGCCCTGCGCATTGGCCGCTGGCTGGCCGCCCTGCCGGTCATCACCACCGCCTCGGATGCCCTGGACACCCTGGCGGTGGATCTGGTGGGACGGGAGTTGGGCTGGCACATTCAAGCATCCTCCCTGGCCCTGACCCGGACCGCTGCCTGTGTGGTAAACGGAGAGCCCGTGGCCTGGGTACAGTCGTGTGGTACACAACGCTGGCGGATCACCATGCCGGAGCTGCCCGCCCATGTGACGGCCCTGGCTGACATCCGCCAGGCCGACCCCCGCCAGCATCGGGCCCTGCTATGGATCACCCACAGCACCGATGTCGCCGCAATCGAGCAGCGCTGGCCGGAGCGTCTGATTCTCTACCGTCCCCCCAGGGAACCGGGAGAGCCGTTGGCGATCGGGATGGGGTGTGATCGGGGCACCCCTCTGACCACCCTGCGGGAGGCATTGCTCGAAGCACGCCATCTGTACCCCTTCCTCTGGGATCAGGTGACTGCCCTGGCGACCATTGACCGCAAGGGGGATGAGGTGGGGCTGTTGCAACTGGCTGATCTCTTCCAGTTGCCATTGACCCTCTATCCGGCCAGCCGTTTGGCCCAAATGCCGGTGCCCACCCCGTCGGAAACGGTGCGACGACACATGGATACCCCATCGGTGGCCGAGGCGGCGGCCCTGCTGGCAGGAGAGGAGGCAGATGGTGAGCTGCTGCTGCCCAAACAGTGTTATCGAGGCAGGGAGGGCAAACATGTCACCCTGGCCATCGCCCGTGGCAGGCCCCAGTCTGCAATGGCAACAACCAACCCGGAGAAAACCGCATCATGACAGGTTGTTTATCCCTGCTCAGCATTGGCCCGGGCGCGCTGGAGCAACTGACCCAGCAGGCCTTGACCACCCTCCAGACTGCCGAAGTGGTGGTGGGATACAAGAGCTATTTGCAGCTGATCGCCCCGCTGCTGGTGGGCAAGGAGGTCGTGGGCAGCGGTATGCGTCAGGAGGTGCAACGCTGTACGGAGGCCTGCCGGTTGGCACTCAGTGGCCGCCGGACAGTTTTGATCTCTTCCGGGGATGTGGGCATCTACGGCATGGCCGGGTTGGCCTTTGAGGTGCTGTTGCAATCGGGTTGGTCCCCGGAGAGCGGCATGTCGGTGCAGGTCATTCCGGGAATCAGTGCCGTCAATGCCTGCGCCGCTTTGGTAGGGGCCCCTTTGACCCATGATTTTTGTACCATCTCTCTGTCAGACCTGTTGACCCCCTGGCCTGTGATCGAAAAGCGGCTGCTGGCGGCGGCACAGGCCGATTTTGTCACGGCCCTCTACAACCCGAAGAGCAGCAAGCGCACCCGGCAGATTGAGACAGCCCAACGCATCTTTTTGTCGTATCGGCTACCCACCACCCCGGTGGCGGTGGTGACGGCGGCCTTTCGTGACGACGCGCGAATCACCCTGACCGATCTGGCCCGGATGACCGCGCAGGAGATCACCATGGAGACGACTGTTTTGATTGGTAATTCCAGCAGTTTTATCCATGCGGGCGTGATGGTGACCCCCCGTGGCTATGGCACCAAATATGAGATCGCAGCGGCGACGGGAGAGAGGAAATGACGGATGCAGAGTTGCGTAGTCCGGTAGTGCCCCACATGCAAGAATTCCCTGAAAATGGTGCTGGCATCGCGGAAATCTATGCTGTACCATCCCCCGGAGATGTCACCATCCCTGTCAACGCGGTACGCTTCACGGCTTGTCTGAAAAGGTCAAAACCATGGACACCCTGGTGGATATAAAAGATCTGAAAATTGGCATGTATGTCAAACTGCGGGGCGATTGGATCCGGGGCACCGATCTGAAAAAAGAGTTTTTTATCACAGATCCCGGTCAACTGCGGCAACTGCAAAATCTCTCCCTCCGGTATGACAAGGTGTATGTGGACCGGGACAAACAGTGGGTCGCCTCCCACCTGGATGACATCTCCCACCCGCAGGAGACAGCTGCCGACAGCGAAACCAACGAGCCGCACCAGAGCCATCGCTTCAACCCGCAAGAGCGGCAAATCATCATGGAGAGGGTCAAATCGGCGGCGGCGGATCCCTCCATGGAGCCCGGCAAAAAGGCGGCAGCGGTCTATTATTCCGTCAAGGAGTTGATGCAAGAGCTGTTTGAGTGCCCCACAGCAGAATTTATCAAGGATACCAAAGAGGCGGTGGGCAGCCTGGTGGATATGGTGATGGAGGATGACGAGGCGGCCCATGCGCTGATCCAAGTAACCCAGCATGATTTTTATACCTATACCCATTCTGTCAATGTGGGAACGCTCTCGGTCTGTCTGGCCAAAAAGCTTTTTCAAAAAGATCCCAGCCACGACATGCGGGAGATGGGGGCGGGCTTTTTCCTGCACGATTTGGGCAAGGTGCGCGTCGGCAAGGAGATTCTCAACAAGCCCGGTCGTCTGGATGAGCATGAAATGAAGCGCATGCGGACCCATCCCTATCAAAGTTTTAAAATTTTACAAGAAACCAGCCAGTTGAGCGAGGAGTGCCGCGTGATCACCATGCAGCACCACGAACGGGCGGATGGAACAGGTTACCCGCTGCGGTTGGTCGGAGAACAAATTCACGACTATGGGCGTATCTGCTGCATTGCCGATGTCTATGACGCCTTGACGGCCAAACGCTCCTACAAGGAGGGTATGTCACCATTCAGTGCGCTGAAAATTATGCGGGATGAAATGCTCAGCCATTTTCACAAGGAGATATTTAATAATTTTGTCTTGCTGTTCAGTAAATAATCTGTGACAATCCGGCTTGTTTCGTGTAATCCCCATTCCAATCCTCGCAAAAAGAGAAAAAACGATGGCAACAAAGTGGTTGTGCTCCATATGTGATTATGTCTACGATCCGGCGGTTGGTGATCCAGGGGAAGGGGTTGCACCAGGCACCGCCTTCGAGGATCTGCCTGAAGAGTGGTTGTGTCCAGACTGTGGGGCACGGTGCGCCAGTTTTGCCCCGATTGTCGAGGAAGAGTCTCCATGAAAGAGGCCTCGTTAATGGTCGCCCAACTGATGGCGGCTGCCATGCGCACGGCACCCAAGGCAGGTGGCAAAGATTTTTTGGAAATTGTCATCATCCACCAGGAGACCGTGTTGCAGCGCATCAGCCAGCGGATGGTCGAATATGCCCCGGCCAGCACCAATGAGGCCTATTGGCGGCGGGATGCCGCCAACATTGCCCAGTGCGATGCCGTGGTCCTGGTCGGCTTGCGGCGGTTTACCACCGCAGGCTACGACTGCAACGGCTGCGGCTTTTCCACTTGCGCCGAGTTCAGCCGACACCGGGAGGAACAGAGCAAAGAGATGGGGTATGCCGGCCCCCAATGCATCATGCGCATGATGGATATTGGAGCGGCCCTGGTCTCTGCCGCCAAAACGGCTGGCTTGCTCAACATTGACAACCGGGTCCAGCAGCGTGTGGGGGCGGCAGCACGGGATTTGGGCTTGATCGACGCCGAGGTGGCCATGGGCGTGCCCATCGGCGTCTCCGGCAAAAATATCTTTTTCGACCGCCCCACAGCCAAACATTAACAGCCGTTGCAGGAGAATCACGCATGAACTGGATCACACGTTCCCATGTCCACGTCGACCGGGTGGCTTGCCCCTGGTTGATCAAACGCTTTATCGATTCGGAGGCCAAATTTCTTTTTGTGCCGAAAAGCCAGCTGCTGGCCACCGCCGAACGGGAAGGGGCCATCTCCTTCGACTCCCCCGGTGCCCGCTATCACCACGACGGGGATCTCTGCACCTTTTCTGTCCTGATCCGGGAATACAGCCTGACAGACAAAGCCTTGCTGCGGATGGCCAAAGTGGTCAATGCCGCCGATACCGGTCGTCTGGAACAGGATCCCCTGGCCAGCGGTCTGGAGGCCCTGGCCGTCGGCTATGGGCTGCGCTATCCCGACGATGCGGTCAATCTGGAAAAGCAGTTTGAACTCTACGACGCCCTCTATGCCTGGTGCCGATTGGAGACCGCGAAGGACAATGGCTGATGTCCCCGTCCCGCTGGTCGGCCGTGGCCGAATTTCTCGGCCTGCGGCGCAGCATGATGGGAATGCTGGCCGTGGTGGTGTTGGTGGGCATGGGGGAGCGGATGGCCGACCGCTTCCTCCCCATCTATCTGCTGGCGGTCGGCGGCGGCACCCTGGCCGTCGGGTTGCTCAACGCCATGGAAAATCTCCTGGGAGCCCTCTACTCCCTGCCGGGTGGCTATCTGGCCGACCGCTTCGGAGCCAAGCGTTCCCTGATGTTTTTCAACCTGCTCAGCATGCTGGGCTTTTCGATTGTCATCCTCATCCCCACTTGGCAGGCGGTGCTGGTGGGGGCCGTGCTGTTTCTCTCCTGGTCCTCCGTCTCCCTGCCCGCCACCATGAGCCTCATCAACCAGGTATTGCCCATCCATAAACAGGCCATGGGGGCCTCGGTGCATGCTATGGTGAAACGTGTGCCCATGGCCCTGGGACCGCTGATGGGGGGGCTGTGCATCGCCTGGTGGGGAGAACGGGATGGGGTGCGCGCCGCCTTTGTGGTGGCCCTGGGGTTGGCCACCTTCTCCCTGTTTCTGCAATATCGGCTGATCGATGCACAAGCCACCGCTCCTCCCGGCACCGAACTGGAAAAAAATCCTTTCCGGCTCCTCCCTCTGATGCCCTCCTCCCTGCGCCGTCTGCTGGTGGCCGATATTCTGGTCCGTTTTTGTGAGCAGATTCCCTACGCCTTTGTGGTCATTTGGTGCATGAAAATGATTGCCGAACCGGTCACTGCCCTGGAATTCGGCCTGTTGACCGCGATTGAAATGGTCACCGCCATGCTGCTCTATCTGCCGGTGGGCTGGATGGCCGACCGTTGGGGAAAGAAGGGTTTCGTGTTGATGACCTTTATATTTTTCGCCCTCTTTCCCCTGGTGCTCAGCCAGTGCCAATCTTTTTGGCCCCTGGTATTTGCCTTTATCGTCCGGGGCCTGAAAGAGTTTGGCGAACCCAGCCGCAAAACCCTGATTATGCAATTGGCTCCGGAAGGGCGCAAAGCCACTTTTTTTGGCTTGTATTATCTGGTGCGGGATATTTTTGTGGCGATGGGGGCTTTTTGTGGCGCCCTGCTGTGGCAGCTCGACCCCCAGCTCAACTTTCAGGTGGCCATCGGCTTTGGCATGCTCGGCACAGGCTGGTTTGCCTGGTATGGCAAGGCGTTGGAGCAGGAAGCGACCGGGTAGAGCACGGGATCAGCGGTTATGCTCCGGCTCGGCATAGAGGGTGCGGCTGCGTACAAAATGACGAATTTTGGCATACTCTTCCAGGATCGCCCCTGCCTCGTGGGGCCCTGTAAAGAGGGCCACATGGCGTCCCAGGGGGTCGATCAGAAAGAGGGAACTGGTGTGGCCAATAGAGGGATCGGCGGCTGCCGATGCGGATGGGGCATCGCTTGGTGGGGCCGGATTCACAAAATAGGCAGCCCCCAACTGCCGGGACAAGGCCAAAATCTGTTCCGAAGAGCCGGTCAACCCCTTGAAGGAGGGGTTAAAAAAGGTCACATAGGGCTTGAGAACCGGGGGGGTGTCCCGTGCCGGGTCCACCGTCACCAGGAGGGCCTGGCTGTTGGCCAGATCCAGAGGAGTCTCCTGCAAGCGGCGAAACAGCTCCCCCAGCACAGCCATAGCCGTGGGACAAACATCCGGGCAACGGGTATAGCCAAAAAACAGAAAAGTCCAACGGCCCTTCAGTTGGGCAAGCGCGAAAGGCTCCCCCTCCTGGTCCAGCAAGGAAAAAGGTTGCAATGGCCTGGGAATGGGCAACACGACACGGGAGAGTCCCTCAGGGAGCAGGGGATCAGACTTGCCGGCCCAGTGATACCACAGAAGCAGTGCCACCGGCAGCAGTGCAACCACCCACCACCCACCCCGGCCCCGCATACCCTGACGACTCATCCGCTTTTCCTCTGCACGACCACCTCGCATTTTTCGGCCTTGATCATCGTTTCGGCCAGTAGGGGCTTTGCCCCCAGCCCCACCAGGGGC
>JADGCE010000012.1:0-14114 GCA_015229095.1 Magnetococcales bacterium
TGATTTTATTGGTGCGCGGTATTGGATTCGAACCAATGACCTTTGGCTTCGGAGGCCAACACTCTATCCAACTGAGCTAACCGCGCATCGGGGCATGGATGGAACTATAGAAACGATGGAGGCCGTTGTCAAAGGGATGAATGAGGCTTGACAAAAACGGTTGCCTGCTTTTAGCCTGTAGCCGTGCTTGGCCTGCACAATGGACAACAGGCCGCTTATGCGGTCGGCGGCTTTACCGCACCGTGCAATCGAAACAGCAACCCCAAGGAGTGGTCGTAACAATGAGCGAACATATCGTACAAACCTCGGATGGCACCTTCGACAAGGATGTGCTGCAGGCGGATCTGCCGGTGTTGGTGGATTTTTGGGCGGAGTGGTGCGGACCCTGCAAACAAATCGGACCGTTTCTGGAAGAGTTGGCCGTGGAGTTCAAAGGGCGCGTCGTCGTTGCCAAATTGAACATTGACCACAACCCCAACACACCCGGTCGCTATGGCGTGCGTGGCATCCCCACCTTGATGCTCTTCAAAAAAGGCCAGATCGAAGCCACCAAAATCGGTGCCCTGCCCAAATCCAAGCTCTACGAGTGGGTCGAAGGTCTCCTCGCCTGAGTGCGGCCACAGGTTGATCCACACCCGCCATGCGCGTGCAGATCGCTCCGTGCCTTTTCGCTGTCCGGAATCCGGGAGGCTCTCCGACGCAGTGCCTCCCGGTCCGTGGTTTCAGGTCGGTTCAGGAAGTTGCCACCGCCGGCAAAAAGCCAGCACAGCGGCCTTTTCTGTGCCCTGTATGCGGATCCGCTTGTCCCGCGCATGGGCCCCGGAGACCAGGCTGACCCGGTTTTTGGCCACCTGCAACTCCTCCGCCAACCAGTGGCAGAGGGCCTGATTGGCCGCTCCCTCCACAGGGGGGGCCGTCAGGGCAACTTTGATGGCGGAACCCTGCAGGCCGGTCACCCCGACCCGGGAGGCCCGTGGCTGCACCCGTATCGCCAACAAGAGATCCCCTCCCCGCCACTGCACAGGCATCACACCCCCTTCAAACGACCACAACGCCCATGCCCATCCACGATCAACCCAGCGTGAACCGGAGGATCGCCTCTTGCAGCACGGACAACACCAGCAGCATGGCCAGGGCCGCTGCCATCGGGGTGACATCCAAACCATAAAAGGTGGGAACCCACCGGCGCAGAAAACGCACCACCGGCTCTGTCGCCTGAAAAATAAAACGAATAAAAGGATTGTTCAACGAGAGGCGAAACGGGCGGCGATCGCGAAAAGCCAGCCAGGAGTGTACATGCAACCCCCCTCGCACCAGCAACAGCACCAGATAGAAGGTAAACAGCAGGTGGAGCACCCGAATGATTTCCACCAGTACGGACGAAAGGGCCGCACCCCCCAAACCGGCATGGGTCATGCCCACGATCAACCGTTGCAACAGCGACAGTCCCAGCAGGGCAACGATGGGGGAGAGATCCAGACCCGCCATGGAGGGAAGGGCGCGCCGCAGCGGTTCCAAAACCGGTTCCGTGCTGCGGACCAAAAACTGCACAACAGGATTGTAGGGGTCCGGGTTGACCCAGGAGAGCAACACCCGGATCAAAATCATCCAGGTATAGATGCCCAAAGCAAAATCCAGCAGCATGCCCAGAGATCCCAAGATACCCATATCTGCTCCATGTTTGTCATGCGGAGAGCAGCAGGGGCCTGGGGAGCGTCAACCGGCGACGGTGCCGGCGTGCGGGGCTCTCCTGCGTGCGGGTTGAATGAACGATCGATTTTCCGGTCAATGACCGGCACTTAACGCTTGGGAACGGTGCCAGGCAGCCTGTACGGCGGCAATGAGTGCGCCCCGCACGCCGGCACTCTCCAACTGCACCAAACCAGCAATCGTGGTGCCGCCTGGGGAGGTGACCTGATTTTTTAACACGGCAGGATGCTGGCCACTCTCATCGATCAGGCGGGCCGCACCGATCAGGGTCTTGACCGCCAGACGGTCCGCCAATGCCCTGGGCAGACCACATGCCACCCCCCCATCGGAAAGGGCCTCGGCCATCAAAAACAGATAGGCTGGTCCGGAACCGGAGAGGGCGGTAATGCCATCCATCCAACTCTCCTCCTCCACCTCCACCACATCCCCCGTGGAGGCCATGATCTGCCGGGCCAGCAGACGGTGCGCAGGAGAGAGGTGGGCACAAGGGAGGAGAGCGGCTATCCCGGCACCGATCAGGGCCGGGGTGTTGGGCATCACCCGCACCAGAGGTTGATCCGCACGCAGGTTTTGCTGCAGTTGGGCCAGGGAAACCCCGGCTGCAATGGAGAGTACCAGCGTTTCCGGGGCAAGCAACGGACCCAATTCACCCAGCACCCCCACCACCTTGCCCGGCTTGACCGCGATTACCAGAGCCTGGGCACCGGGCACAACCGCCGGGTTGTCCGCCATGATGGCAACCGGGTATTGGCGTGTCAAGGCTTCCCGCCGGTCGGGGTCCGGTTCGGCCACCCGGATACGCTCCGGGGCAGAACCCGCCGCCAGCAAGCCATGAATCATGGCCGCCGCCATATTGCCGCCGCCGATGAAGGCGATCGTGGTATCGTTCAGCATCGCTCTTTATCCTATCAAAATCCATGAGACAGGCCCGGCGCGACCCGCATACGGCAGCGCCCGGCAGGCCTGTCTGCCACGGGTGGGGCGGGTTGAGATCTCACCAACCCTCCACCCCTTTTCATCCATGCCAGCAAACGGCAACAGGTGAACGATCGGCAACCGGGGAGCGCCGCATGGGGAGGGCGCGTGGGGTTGAAAAACCGCAAAGATTATTGAATACCCTTCCTGCGGGCGGCATCCAGCAGTTGCGCATCGCCATGCCGTGCGCAATATTCGACCAGTCGTTCGGAAAACTGTTCAAACTCTCTCCAATTCAGCACCGTATCCCCGGAGACACCGCTGAGATAGCCATCGATCCACATCATGACGACACCCACATCCTCCTCACTGCTCTGCGCCACCTCCTCCAGAAAAGCGCGGCAGGTATAGGCGCCAAAATCAATATTCTGGTGCTTGCTCTGCTTGCGTGCGTGACCCGGCAACGCAACGAGCAGAGAGGCAGAGAACAACAGAATGGCAAAGAGTGCTTTTTTCATATCAGGATACCGCGAATGAAGGTGATCACGACGGCGCACCCGGTGCGCCCGCTCCGATACTGCGCGTGGGGCGCCAACCTCCCCTATTCAAAGCTGGCACTGGTGTCGCCACTGGAGCGATTCCAGCGAATGGTGATCTTGGAGACGCTGCACAAGTCAATATCCCGCCAGTAGGCCGACTCGCCATCGGTGTAAACCACCTGCAAATCCCACTCACAGGTTTCCGTATCCCGATGGAAGCGGATATTGACCGACTCACCATCATCCAGGACATCCTGGCCGAGCACATCAGAACCCCAACTCTCCCGGTGAGAGGCAGAAACAAAAACCTTGTCGATCGTATATCCCGTGGCATTGCGCAGCCTGAAATCCTGATCGGCACTCGCCCAGGCAAGAGTGCTCATCCCTGCTGCAATGACCGCAGACAAACAAATGGTCCGCAAAGACATGGTCGGTACTCCTTTCGTGGTTGGAACAGCCAAAACCCGTTGCTGGAACAGTCAGGGCTGCGCATTGTATGCGTACCGATCCGATCCATGCAAGCCTATTTCTCAACAATGGCAGGACGATCGGGTGCGGATTTTTTCTGCGTCCCTCTTCATTGTTCAACGGTGCGCGTCGGGTGGAAGCCCTCCGTGGCAAGCGGGAACGACGGCTCAGCACAGGGTAACCGGTCCCGGTTGGAAGCCCGCTGCCAGGATACGCTGGTGCGCGAGGGTGGCCGCGCGCCCGCTCTCGAACGGGCCCACCCACACCCGATGGTAGCTCTGCTCCGCCACGGTATCCTTCTTTATGTAAACCGGCAGATGCAAACGACGCCCTTGAACAGCAGCCTGTTCCGCAGAGTGGGATTCCTGGAACGAGCCCATCCTGAAACAGAGCTGCGGCCCCTTTGGGGTCGTGGGCGATTGGCGCGCCTTGTTGTTATTGTTTTTATCCACTGCTGTCGGTTTGCGGGGTGAGGATCTGTCGGTTTGCGGGGTAACGGCGTCGGCATCCGCAAGCAATGCGGCAAAAGCCTCCTCCACCCCATCCGACTCCAGCGTGCCCGTTGACCGGTGGTGCTGGGACAGGGTGCCAGCCGACGGCGGGGCCAATTTTTTTTGCAAAGGCGGTCCGACTGCGACGGGTCGCCGCACGTGCCGATTTTCAACCTGCCGATAGGAGGTCTGATCGTGTTGGGTCAATTGCAAAAACAGATCAAAATCGGCGGAGGCTTCCTCCATCTGTTGCTGTGCGGCATGCCACTGGCCACGATGGTAATAGCTGCCGGGAGAATCGGGGTTGAGGCGAATGGCCTCGTTGATGTCGGCCAAGGCGGACGCAAACTGCTCCAGTTGCGTCTTGGCGGCCCCCCGACTTTGCAGGCTGCGATAGTCGGCGGGATCCAGGCGAATGGCCCTGTCCAGGTCTGCCAAGGCCTTGTCCGGCTGCTCCATGCTCAGGTAAACCATCCCTCGCAGCCGGTATGCGGGGCCATACCGGGGCCGCAGCGCGATGGCCTGGCTGCAATCGACAAGGGCGCGCTGAGCCAGGGGTTCTCTCAGGAATGGCTTGCTGCCAAGAAAGTGCTGATGATAGGCGGAACAGCGCCCGAAAAGTGCTGCAACCCGATGATCGGAAGTTATTTTTTTGTCCAACAAAATCCGATCGAACAGCTCCACGGCCTCACCATAGGCCTCTCTTTCCATGGCCTGGTTTGCGCTTTGCAGGCTTTCCAAGCCCTCCCCGGCAGCGGCCTGGGCATGCCACAGGAGGACGATGACACCTAACAATCGCGGCGTCTGCAGGATTCTCTGCGCCCTGTTTGCCACGCTATGGGCCATCGAACAGGGCACTGCCGACCCGTATCCAGGTGGCCCCCTCCTCAATGGCGACCTCAAAATCATGACTCATGCCCATGGAGAGTTCGTCCATGCGGACACCCGGAATGGCCTGCGCCTCAATGTGCCGGGCCAAGGCGGCCAAGGCGCGAAAATAGGGGCGGGCCGCTTCGGGATGGGCGGTTTGGGGGGGGATGGCCATCAAGCCCTGCAAGGCGAGGCCAGGCAGGGTGCTGATGGCGCGGGCCAGATCTTCGGCCTCCTCCGGGGGTATGCCCTGTTTTTGCGGCTCCCGACCGATGTTGACCTGCATCAGAATCGGCAGCGGCGACTGGCGACAACCGGCGGCGACCAGGGCCTGGGCCAAGGGCCACGAATCGACGCTGTGGAGCATCTGAAACAAGGTGACCGCCCATTTGGCTTTGTTGCGCTGCAAGGGGCCGATCAAGTGCCACTGCAGCCCCTCGGGCAGTGCGGCGATCTTCTCGCGCGCTTCCATAACCCGGTTCTCACCAAAAGCGCGTTGCCCGGCGGTTACGGCAGCCTGCACATGGAGAGCCGGTTGCCCCTTGGAAACAGCCAGCAACCGCACCTGTTGCGATGGACGACCGCTGCGCTGACAAGCCAGCGCAATCCTCTCTTGAATGGCGTGCAAACGGCGGACGATGGCATCAGACATGGGTGCTCACGGGATCTGTTTCCGGGTTGCATGGGGGATGCGGCAGAACAAAACGACCGACACAGTGCGGCCAGCCTAACACCGGGCAAATCTGGCACATTTCACGCCAACAATCAAGAACAAAACAACAGAATCCACCCCTTTTTCCCCCGCAATATGCTGCCAACCGACCCCAATCCATTTACCCGTACCCCATAAATATGTTAGAAGTGTCTTCATGGCGTGTCCGGTTTGTGCTCGCACCTTATTTGGATTTCCAACCCATGAATAACTCGCTTGACCCGTTGTGCGTGACCACCCTGCGCATGCTGGCTGTGGATACCGTGGAAAAGGCCAAATCCGGCCACCCGGGCATGCCATTGGGCGCTGCGCCCATGGCCTATGTGCTCTGGCACCGGATCATGCGCCACAATCCTGGCAACCCCCTCTGGCCCGATCGGGATCGCTTCATCCTCTCCCCAGGACACGGCTCCGCGCTGCTGTATGGACTGCTCCATCTCAGCGGCTATGACCTGCCCCTGGAGGCACTGCAGCACTTTCGCCAGCGGGACAGCCTCACCCCTGGACACCCCGAATATGGCCTCACCCCCGGCGTGGAGGCCACCACCGGTCCCCTGGGACAGGGGTTCGCCATGGGAGTCGGCATGGCCATGGCCGAACGACAGCTGGCCAAACAGTTCAACCCGCCGGATTGCCCCCCCCTGATCGACCATTACACCTACGCCATCGTCTCCGATGGCGATCTGATGGAGGGCATTTCCGCAGAGGCGGCTTCATTGGCGGGCCATCTGGGGCTGGGCAAGCTGATCTATCTCTACGATGACAATCATATCAGCATTGAGGGCGACACCAATCTGGCCTTTACCGAAGATGTGGCCGCCCGTTTTGCGGCCTGCCATTGGCAGGTGATTCGGGTGGCGGATGGAGAAAATCTGGAGCATATCGAAGCCGCCATCCGCCAGGCTCAGGCCGATACCCAACACCCCTCCCTGATCCTGGTTCGCACCCATATCGGCTTTGGTTCACCCCGTGCGGACAGTGCAGCGGTCCATGGCGCTCCCCTGGGTGAGGCAATGGCGGCGACGCGGCAATTTTTTCAGTGGCCGGAGACCCCTTTTCATCTCCCCCCGGAGGCGGTGCAACACTGGCGGACCCTGGTGGCCCGCGGCCAGGCGTTGGAGAGTGCCTGGAAAGCGCGGTGGGAGAGCCTGCGGGAGCCGTTTCCTGAAAAGATGGCGCGTTTCCAGGCGCAGACCGCCGCCCTCCTGCCAGACCATTGGGATCAGGGGCTCTCCGCACTGGAGATGCCCGGCAAAGCCACCGCCACACGGGTGGCCTCCGGGATGGTCTTGAATGCCATTGCCCCCCACCTGCCCGCTTTATGGGGTGGCTCCGCCGACCTGGCTCCCTCCAACAACACCTGGTTGCGCGGGGATGATGCCCGCAACATCCATTTCGGGGTGCGGGAGCATGCCATGGCGGCCATCTGCAATGGGATCGCCCTGCACAAGGGGCTGCTGCCCTTTTGTGGCACCTTTCTGGTCTTCTCCGATTATATGCGCGGGGCCATCCGTCTGTCGGCCCTGATGGAGCTGCACGTCATCTATATATTGACCCACGACAGCATCGCGGTGGGAGAGGATGGCCCGACCCATCAACCCGTGGAACATCTGGCCTCCCTCCGTCTCATCCCCAACCTGGTGGTCTTGCGACCAGCCGATGTCGTGGAAACCGTCGCAGCCTGGCGACTGGCTGTTCTGTTGCAACGTCCCGTTGCTCTCATTCTCTCCCGACAAAACTTGCCCGTGCTCCCTGCAGAGCCCGCCCGCACAGGGGTGGCGCGGGGCGCGTACATTTTGGCCGACTGCGAGGGGGCTCCACAGTTGACCCTTCTGGCCAGTGGTGCCGAGGTGCATCTGGCATTGGCCACCCGCGCCGCACTGGCCGAGCGCTCCGTGGGGCGTGTCCGGGTGGTCTCCATGCCCTCCTGGGAGCTGTTTGCCGAGCAATCGATCGACTACCAACGGGCTGTTCTCTCCCCGGATGCAGGCGTTCGCCTGGCGGTAGAGGCCGGTTCTTCCATGGGGTGGCATCGCTGGGTGGGAGAGCGGGGCGCCATCGTGGCCCAGGACCATTTCGGAGCCTCCGCGCCTGGGGAGCAGATGTTGGAATTTTGTGGCTTCTCCGTAAAAAATATGGTCGAGACCGCCATGAAATTGTTGGCCGCCAACCCGTAATCCCGGCAGGGGGCTCCGGGTCGGGGGGAGGACCAGGCCAACAAAAAAGGCGGGACAGCACTCTGTCCCGCCTTTTTTGTTCTCCACTCCCGTCGCTGTGCGACAGCACAGCCCGCCGGACATTACATGGCGGCGGCGGCCTTCTTCTTGGCTTTTTTCGCTTTCTTGGCTTTTTTGGCGTGCTTTTTGTGCTGCTTTTCCGTCGTCGTCATGCCCGCGCCTGCATCCGCAGCCGTGGCAACCGGGGCCGTTGCCCAAAGACCCATGGTGACCAACAGGGCCACAACGCCCACCATCCGTTTGAAATTCTGCATGTTACTCGTTCCTTAGATCCTGGTACTTGATGAAGCTGTTAAACTGAAATTGTCCGTACTGCATACTGATTGTTTGCTGTGCACTCCAAACAAAGCCATCGCAATGGTCGCTTTTTTGGTCTCTTCTGCCAAGACTCCCCGGGCATCTCCCGCCAGCCAGCCTGCGTCTGCGTCAGAAAAAAATCGGTCAGTGGGGTATGCTGCGTCCCAGTGCAAAACGCGGACCGTTCTGCTAGGCGGATTTTATTTCTTGATGGTGGCGGCTTTTTGTTGCTCGTCGCACTTTTTGTCGCTCTTGCACTCTTTTTTTGCCGGGGGAGGTTCCACCCCATACGCGGTGGCAGCCAGAGAGAACCCGACAGCAGAGATCAAAGCGACCCAATGAGCGTTCTTATTCATTTTTATTGATTTTTTGTTTTTATTGCGGGGCGTCATGCTCAGAAACACCAGTGCCTACCCTTCTGCGATGTCATCCTGACCATTCTACGAGCCATTGTTACAGATTTCAACTTTTTTCAGAGTCTCCCCAATTTTTTTGGAAAGCCGCCCGGCCTATCCCCCTGCATGCACCCTCTTGAAGCATACGGTCGGAGCAGGCGGTATGAGGGTTTTCACAAAATCGATTGCCAAATGGCAGGAGCGACCCTTACAATGGGGGGTGTTACCGTCAGACAGTTGTCTTTTCGCACCTTTCAGAGTTTCCGACGCATGAATGCACAGCGTATCCACCAGATTCAAGTGATTTTCTCCCCGGAAGAAGATCGACTGCAACTCAAAATCAATACCCAGGGGCGAACAGAATTTCGTTTTTGGCTGACGCGGCGTTTTGTCAAACGGTTATGGCCCGGTCTGCGGCAGGCATTGGAGACACAGGCACGCCTGGAGAGGGTTACCGCCGATCCTGCGGCCCGAGCCGCCGTGCTGGGATTCATGCACCAACAGGCCGTCGCCGAAAGCGATTTTTCCACCCGCTTCATGGAAGAGCCCTGCGAAACGCCGCTGGGGCCGTTACCGGTCCTGGTCACGCGGGCGCGCATCGAACCCAGGGAACAGGGAGGCTATATGGTCAGCTTTCATCCCCAGGAGAGTTATGGGATCGAGGTGGCGATGGATCCCAAACTGTTGCACTCGTTCTGCAAATTGCTCACCGATGCGGTGGGGAAGTCGGAGTGGGATCTGCCTCTGACCCTCTCAACCAGCGGTCGAGAGGGTATCGGCAGCGATTTCTACGAACCCATGGGCCGCGCCCATAGCATCAACTGACGCTCTCCCGTCAAAAACAACGTCCCACCAAGGAGCACGACATGGCAATTTTTTTGACAGGAGCGGTGGCAGGCGGCTGGGCAACATCCGCCACGAAGAGGGAAAGGGGGCATCCCCCCCCCCGCATGCACAGCATACTGACCGTGCTTCTGCTGCTGCTTTTGCCCGCCGAAGGATGGAGTGCCATCCATTATCATTGGGTACAGCTGATCGAAGGCAAACAACACAAGGGACGGTTTTTGCCCAAGGTCTCCGTGCGGGCCATTGTCGACCACAAGGAGGAGTGCCCCGATCTCTACGCGACAACCGACTTGAAAAAAGATAAGATATTGTTTTCCATGAAAAAACGCCACAAACAGGGGGCGTTGGACAAAGAGAACAGGTTTGCGGAAATCAAGGTATGCGAGCACACGCTGCAACCGGATGATAAACTGCTGCAAACCTTCACTACCGGCTATCTGGCAAACGGCAGCAAAGCGATACCGGTGCTCCTGCCGGATCTCTCCCAGGGAGGGGTGCCCTTGGCCCAGTTGATCACCTCCGGTTGCAGTGGATGCCGGGACGGCAAGGCCCAATATTGCTCCGAGCAGGCGGCACGGGAGGGAAAAAAGGGGGCTTTGCCCTGGCTGTATGGTGCCATGAGTGGCCGGGCGGCCACAGAGGCGGGGGATGGCATCCCTCCCCTGTGGATTCATCTGGGGGATATGCGCTATTCCGGCCAAAAAGAGGGGGTGGCAGATTCCTGGCAAAGATCGGAGGGCAAACTGGGTTGGAAGGAGGAGCTGTTTGAGCCGACCGCCACACTGTTGGAAAAGAGCTGGGTGGTCATGATGCGTGGCAACCACGAAGGCTGTTTTGTCCCAGGCAACGATTGGGACAAAACAGACTGGAAAGATCGGGGAGAGGGGTGGCTCTATTTTTTTGGCAGCAGCGAGCACTCCTGCAGCCAGCTTGCGAAAGATCGGCACGACGTGCTGCCGGCATTTGCCATGGATGCCGTCATTCATGGCGGCAGTGTGGCCAAACCGCAGCCAACCAAACAACAGGCGCGTTTGATGATCCTGGATACGGCCCGTACAGGGGATGGGCGCGACAAGGCCAAAGAGGAGACCAGAAAACTGTACACAAAACAGTTTGACTGGGTGGCGGAACATCTTCCCCCATCAGGCAGCTCCACCTGGTTGTTCCAACACATTCCCGCCTATGAGTGGAATACCAAAAAGGGCGAAGCAGAGGAAACCATCGTGACAAAGGCCGTCAAAGATTCCCGTCTGCATGGCAAATGGGCGCAGGTGGCAGCGGTGGTATCGGCCCACAAACACCAATTCAACCTGATCCGCGCCCACTCTCAGCCCACCCAGATCACCGTGGGGAACGGGGGGGTTGCCCTCTCCGGCCCGCCGGGAAAAAGTTGCGAGATGGCAGGCAAAGGGGATCTGCTCGGCACCGTGGCGGTTGGATTCGGCTATTTGCATGCACGGTTTGCGGTGGCGGGAGAGCAGGTGCAAGCCACCTATACAACCCCCCTGTTCAAACCGGAATGGGGCCCGTTACAGGAGAGCCAACGGGTAGCCTGTACGGGCACGGCTTCGCAGGCCTGGCAGCCCGTCTGTCCCAAAACAACCGCCCAGACGGGCTGCGCGGAGCTTGCCTCGGCTGACGAGGATTGAGTCTGCTTGAGCACTCTGCGGCGTCACTCCCTGCGAAACGGCACCTGAGCCAGCAAGGCGGGCCATGCCTTTTCCCAGCAGCACTCATGATCCATGCGGGACACCCGCTGCAGCGTGGCGGCGTTGGGTGATGGGAGGTGGCTGAGATAGGATTGCAGCACCACCTCCGGCACACGCTCATCCTCTGCCCCGACAAAATGCCATTGGGGAATGGGGCCCAGGCGATCGGCCACATCCACCGGATTGGCGGAATGGGGCATCGGACTGACTTGATGATGGCGGGTCCAGGCCGCCACATCCAGGTTGGCGGCGATTGTGATCAACCAGCGCACATCCCTGCGCTCCGCAGCCAGCAGGGCCGCTACCGTCCCTCCCCCCGAATAGCCTACCAGGCCGATCTCTGCACTCTGCAGATGCTCTTTCATCTGGTCGATGGCCGCGCCCATGGCCGCCACCACCTCCGGGGCATAGCGATGCGACGACCAATAGCGGTCTGGACACGCATGCACCCCCTCCTCTGCATATTGACAGGGTCTGCCCAAATAACCGACCGCCGGATTGGGATCCTGCACCATCAATCTCAAGACCAAAGGATCCCGGGGCGTGGGATCTGGCGAGAGGCGGGAACGATCCAGCCAAGCCACGCCATCCCCCTCCACATAGATGACCAACAAAGGGGTGGGGGAGGTGGTTTTCTTGAACAGAGCCAGCAGGGAAAAACCGCCCTTGTGCAGGACAATGGACTGCAGGCCATGGGCGCGGGCAAGTGCCAGGGTGCGTTCGGTACGGGATTGCAACAGGGAGGTACAGGCCGGAAGGCAGAGGCACAACAGGACAACGGGCAGCCAGCGAACGACGAACCCCGGCGGGCACCGCATGGGCCCGCCGGGAGAGGTCGTGGGGTTCAACACGGCATGGAGGATCAGAAGTTCATGCGCAGGTTGGCCGTCAGAGCATCCTGCTCAAAATTTTTGCGACCGTATGTCTTGCCATACCGCAGCTCTCCCAGCAGCGAGGAGGGCAGATCAAACCGCACACCCAGCCCCGAGACAAAACCGGCATCATCATAGGTGCCCGGATTGGCCTCGTAAACCAGATCCTGCTCATAGTCCAGGTTGAGGTAGGGCTGAATGCCCTTGGTGACACTGTATGCCGTCTCGATGCCGGTCTTGGCTTGCAGGAAGCTGATATCGTTCTGGGCGGCACCCTGGTAGGAGTCTATGTCATCCTTGGCAAACATAAACCCGACATGCCCGCCGATCTCCCACTGTTCCAGATCCGTGGTAAAGGCGTTGAGATTGGAGGCGACAAAATACCGCCGGGTATCATAACCGCCTCCCAGGGGGCTGTCTGTATCGAGCCAGGTATAGCCGGCCACCGCATCGACGCTCATGTTGTCGTTGATCAGATAGGCCGCATAGGGTGCCACGGTCCACGCGACACTGTCGGAGCTTGCCAGGCTGGGATCGGTCTCCTGATAGGAGAGGGCAGCCCCCACCGCCAATTTGCTCATCACCTTGTAGTCTCCACCCAGAACAAAATTGTTCAGCTTGGTATCGACCCCCGCCACATCGTCACCGGTACGGGTATGGTCATAGTTGGCCCACACCCCTGTTTTGCCGGCAGCAGACCCGGCGGAGAGGCCGGTCAACGTCCCGTTCATCTGGGCTGTGGTGTTGGCGGAACTCCGCAAGGAGCGCACGGTGCCGGCGGCCCGCTGACTCAGCAAACCCACGGTCTGACCCGCGCTGCTGCGCAGCTGTGTCGTTCTGGCCGCCGCCGTGGAGGCGCACAACAGCCGGCTGGCCTCGTTCAGGGAAGAGACAAACTGCGGAAAGGAATAACCGGTACCGACAGCGTTCCAGGTGGCTTCATCCATGGCCGCGAGGTCGGTCAAACCGGCGCCATTCCCTATGTCCACCAGGAGCCGCCCCCCCTGACACTGCCACTCGGTCGCCAGAGCGAGGCCCGGCAGAGTCAGGGCGACGGCAAAGGCCGCACCGGCAACCACGCCCAACGTGTTTTTCTTGGATGACATGTCAGCGTCCTCTCGTTTTAGAGTTCTATCGGTCGTTGCGTCACATGCGCCACACCTGCTGTGGCCCACGCACAACACACCATAGCCGCCTTGATAACCGAAACAGGCGGGAGAGTCAAGAAAAAATGAAGCAAACCCACGCCATTGCCTGCGACGACGACCGGGAGAAACCGTCATGGCGCAGCATAACTCTCATTAAAACATTGAGAGTGTTGCATTATTACACACTATCCCAGAGGCCGTTTGCCCTCCCGCAGGGCCGGTCATCATCGGATTTGAGAGGGGGGAGATGACGCACACTCCTTGACTCCCAACCGGCATGGCAGGAGAATCCCCCGACGGACTCATGCGCGGGTGCGCAGGAGAGTGCGGTCCACAATCCAAGGATGCCCCGATGGTACAACAACCGGATTTACCACAAGAGTCCCCCGTGTCCGAGGAGACGGCACGGCGTCTGTTTGCCCAGGGCCAGTTGGAACAATCCTGGGCCATGTACGAGACATTGCTGCTGGCCCATCCGAACAACCCGGATATGCTGCAAATTACCGCTTTGATCTGCGCACAGCGCGGCGAGATTGATCAGGCGATCGAGCGGATGAGTCGAGCCAGCCTGGCCGTGCCTGATCGAGCCGATCTCCTGATGAATATAGGAAAATTGTGGCGAAAAAAGGGAGAAACCGGCAGAGCTCTGGAACAGTTCCAGGCCGTGGTTCGTTTGCTCCCGGACCATCCGGAAGCACGGCGTCATGTTGAGCAATTGTCGCAACAGCAGACCCAGGGGGGGGAGCAGGAGGGGAAGGAAAGTCTGGATCCACGTCTCTTTTCAGAGGCCCAACACTGTTTCCAGCAGGGCAATCTGGAGCAGGCTTGGAACCTGTACGAGCAACTGCTGCATGCGAGCCCGGACAATCCCGATCTCCTCCAGATGATGGCCCTGATCCGCCTGC
>JADGCE010000012.1:14214-35684 GCA_015229095.1 Magnetococcales bacterium
TGATCGCCATTCTGGACCGCGCCCAGCAGGCCCGTCTGGAAGAGTCCCGTCGCCTGGCTGTGGTGTGCGAGGCCACCCAACCGACCTTTGTAGCCGGTCAACCGCTGCGGGTTTTGGTGCCGGCCACGCAACACCGAGCCGGCTTTTGGGCCATGGCCAGAGACTATGCCCAGGGATTTGCCCAGGCGGGTTGTGAGGTTCTCTTCTGTCACGAACACCCTCTGGCCGGCGCAGAAAACTGGGAAGTCTTGCCGTTTTCCCATTGGCAGCACGCGCACATCGCCTTCAATCCCCACGTGATCATGGATGTGAATGCCAACTTTGACTGGCATGCGGGCGGTCTGTTGCGCGCCCATCCTGATACCTTCAAAGTGCTGTGGTTTCAGGATCCGGTACCCATCGTCATGTCCGGTCAACCCGTCTCCTGGCGAGGGCGGGATCTGATCTATTCCCTGGACAAAGAGTTTGATCAACCCCTGTACCAGAGCGGTGCCCAAAAGGTGCGGCGGGATGGTTTTTGTTACGATGCGCGCATTTTCCACGCGACGGGCACCCCCAGGAAAAACAAGGCGGTTTTGGTGGGAGGGGGCTACAGCACGGTCCTGCATGCCTTTCCCAATGGAGGCCCGTTGCTGGCTGTACTGGAAGAGATGTTTGCCGCCGGAGAGCCCATGACAGAGGCGGCCCTGGACCGGCTCTCCGAGCAATTTTCCTATGACAGGGCGGATATTTTGATTCGCTTGTGGCTGTATGTGGTGCGCAACATGTCGGCGCGATGGTTGTGTGAATTGTCCAGCGAGTTGGAGATGGAGGTGGATATCTACGGCTACCATTGGGAGAGCAACGCCGCTGTACAGCCCTTTTTCCGGGGGCGGTTGCCCTTCGGCTCCCCCGCATTGGCCCAGGTTTACAGCGAGGCACGCTATACCATTGTACCCCACTCTTTCGACCTGCAAAGCATGCGTCTGGTGGAGTCTTCGGCCTGCGGCATCATTCCGGTGGTCTATGACTGCCGCCACCGGGCAGGCAATCCCCCATGGAACCCGTCCGCGCTCTGGTATCGCACCAAGGAGGAGATGCGCCTCTCCCTGACCCAGGAGCCCGCAGAGGCCCCGCAACGCATCAGCCAGGGACGCAGCTACACCGAATTCGCCCAACGGGTACTGGCAGACATCCATGCCCAACTGGCGGACGAGGGCAAGAGCCCACAGATCAATCCGGGGGAGGCCAAACTCCCAGAGAGTCGGCAATAACCCGACAGCTCTCCTCGACCGTTTGCAGCTGCAAACCGACAGCCCTGACAAATTTTCCAGGGTTCATGGAGCAGTCGATGGGGCGCCTCTCCCGGAAAGCCAGGTCGTTGATGCGGCACTGCTGGACGGGAATCTCCGGAATATCGCCCAACCGACTCCTTAGCGCAGCACACAACATCTGAAACAGATCCACCCGGGAAAACGCGGCAGGACCGCAGAGATGAAACAGGCCAGAGAGATCGTGGGTGACGGTCGCCAGCAGGCCACGCACCACATCCCCGATCACGATGGGGGAGAGCTTTTGGTCCCAGGCCAACTGCAAGGTGGTCCCCTTCTGCAAGGCCTCCAGCCATTGGGTAAAGAGCGTCCCATCACCCCGGGTAACGCCGTATACCTTGGGGAGCCGGATGATGACATGATCATGACCGGACTGCTGCAGATGGCGTTCCACTGCGACTTTTTGTTTGGCATATTCCATCAGCGGGTTGGGGAGATCCTCTTCCGTGTAACTCCCCGTGCGGCCATCGAACACGGTATCACTGGAGAGAAAAATCGGCTTGATACCCAACGCAAAAAGCTGCTCGATCAGGGCGATGACATGGGTGACGTTGGCACGATAGAAACCCTCTGCATCGCCGGCAAAACCATCCACCGGCCCGTTGCTTTTCAAGAGGATCAGGGCATGGGAAAAATCACCCTGATCCTGGAGCAGCGCGGTCAGTGCCATCCGGGCAGGATCGAAAAAACGGCCTCCGGGAAAAGGGTTCTGAAAAAATGTGCCCAGGGCCCGGTCCTGACCCACCGCACGCAGCAGTGCGCGACCGATATAGCCGGAACCACCGAAAACAAGAACCCTGCCGGGGAGGACGGAACAAACATCCATGACGCAACTCACCGGAAAAAGGTTGTATGGAAAGACTACGATACGTTCCCCTGGCAGCAGGCGAGCAGGCTTTCCAGCGTGATGCCATGGGCCCGCAACAGATCCTCTTTGGGACCGTACAGGTGAATAAATTCATCCTTGAGCGTGAGGGTGGCAATGGTGGCGTCGCTGCGGGCATCCCAGGCCAGTTGTTTGACCTGACCACCCAGCGTATGCATGGCAGAGTGCTCCTCTAAAACCACGACGCGCCGGAACCGGGAGAGGAGTCGGGTAATGCCGGCGGTATCCAGCGGTTTGAGGGTGTGGGCAGAATAGATGGCCACCGATCCCCCCTGCCGGGCTTCGTATTGACGGGCAGCTTCCCAGGCGAGGGAAAGGATGGGCCCATATCCCAGAATGCAGAGATCGCTGCCATTTTTTATGCAACGCACCTTGCCAAACTGAAAGGGTTCCGGAGCCTCCTCCGTCAGCACGGGCTCTCCCGCCTTGCCCAGACGCAGGTAGACGGGACCATTCAGCGTCATGCAGGCCCAGACAGCCGCCTCCAACTCCTTGGGGTCACAGGGGGCCAGGACGGACATGTTGGGCAACGACGACATGACAGCCACATCCTCAAAGGCGTTGTGGGTGCCACCCAGGGTGGAGTAGGTGACCCCCGCCCCGGTGCCCACCAGCACCACAGGCAGATTCTGGTAACACAACTCCACGCGAATCTGTTCAAAAGGGCGATAGATGGTGAACGGGGCGATGGTATAGGCAAAGGGTCGACAGCCCCGCATGGCCATGCCCGCACACAGGGAGATCATGCTCTGCTCGGAGACCCCCACATTCAAAAAACGCTCCGCAAACTCGGCCCGGAACGGCCCCATGCTGATGGCCGGGGAGATATCCGCAACCACGATGAAGACTTTGGGGACGGCCTTGGCCACCGCGTGCAGTACTCGGGAAAAGGTATCTCTCATGGTGCCTCTGCTACTCCCGATCCGCCAATTCCAGCATGGCCTGTTGGTATTCCTCTGCATTGGGCGAACGATAGTGCCACATGAGCTGGTTTTCCATGTAGCTGACCCCTTTGCCCTTGGTGGTATTGCAGACAACGAAAAAGGGTGCCTCTCCCGAACGGGTGGAGACGGCCTCGAAGATGGCTGCCTGATCGTGACCATCCACCACCGCCACCTCCCAGCCAAAGCTGACCAGCTTGTCCTTGATGGGGTACAAGTTGGGATGGGTTTCAGAGGTGAAGCCCATGGATTGAAGATTGTTGGAGTCCACGAAGGCGACCAGGGTGTTCAACCGCAAGGCCGGGGCCTGCAACACCATCTCCCAGACCGACCCCTCCTGAAGCTCTCCATCGCTCATGACGACATAGGTCACACGATCTTCGCGGAACACCTTGTCGTGCAGGGCCATCCCTCCTCCCATGCCCAGGCCGTGCCCCAGGGAACCAGTGGAAGCCTCAATGCCAGGCAGGCCGCGATCCGGGTGCGTTCCCAGGCGTCCACTGGGCAGGCAATAGCGGTCCAGATCCTCCGGATTGAGAATTTTCAACTCTTCCAGGACGGCATACTGGGCGATGGCACCGTGTCCTTTGGAGAGGATGAAGGTATCCCGGAAACGGCCATCCTCTGCGCGCCGCATCAGGCCATGGTAGAGGGTATCCACCACCTCCAGACAGGAGAAGGAGCCGCCGATGTGCAACGCCGTCAAATTGCGGGCAATACCCAGGATTCTCCTGCGCATCCGCCGACAGCGGGCCTGGGAGGCCGACAGGTCAAACCGGTTGGGGATGGGGTTCATGGGACTCCGATGCACTCCGGGCAGAGGGGAGAACAAAAACGGTCAGAACAAGACGCAACACCTTTCGCAGGCTACCAAGGTGCGCTTGGCATGTCAAGGTGCCCGCACGCTTCTCCGGCAAGCACCCGGCAGGCTTCAGATCCCGGCCAACTCGGCATAGAGATCCGCCACAACCCGTTTGGCAAAGTCCGTAAAGGTACGCCCCTGGCAGATATGACGGGGCGATTCGGGAGGATGTTGCGTCAGCGCGGCACGCATATCCTCTTTGGTGCGGTACCATAGATGGTTGTTATCATAGTGCGGCTTGGCCGCCATGTAGCGACAGTCATAAGAGATGGGGATAGCCCCACAGGCGGCGGTCTCCACCAACCGTGCCGTGTGCAGAAAGTCCGGTTGCGGCGACAGGACATAGAGTGCCTCGTTGTACACCTGGACCAGCGCATCCGAGGCAAAGGGCAAACGGCCCCGGAGAAAGGGTTGCACCGCCTCGTTGCCCTCCCAACTGTACCCATAAATATCCACTTCGATATCCATCTCGCGGGAGAGCTCACACAACCAGCGGGCCGACACGTTGCGCACCACATAGGTCCACAATCCATGCAGAAAATCCGACCTTTTACGGGAAAAACGGCGGCACAACTGCTCCAACACCTCCTCCGTCAGGGGTTCTCCGGCGCAAAACATCCCTTCCAGAAAGCGGATCTCCTGCTGGCTGTTGGCAAAGACGCCCAACATGTTACTGTAGCCGCCCCCCACCAGGACGGCCTTTCTTTTTCTCGGCACCCCCAATTCCCGGAAAATCTCCTCGTCATAACAAAAAGCGTCTCGACGAATCTTGGTGGCGCCCGTCTGGTAAAGGTGGCGATCCAGGTAGGTCGTATAGTAGATCAGATCCCGCTTCCGCCAGGGGATGGGCTGCCCGGAGACGATGGAAGGGATGGGATCCTGGAACCACAAGGCCTTGAAGGTATCGGGATGGGTGCGCAACATGCCACCGGCATGCCAGTCAAAATTGGCGTTGATGTCGAAGATCACATGGGGATTGAAGCGGATCTGCTCCCGCTGCCAACGGGAAAAGCCCAACACCTCCCACTCCTCCGATCCTGGCCGTTTGGATTCGTGGAAAAAGAGCACCTGACAACCGGCCTTGGCAAACCCCCGCGCATAGTCGCGGGCCAGGGTCCAAAAACCGGGTCGGTGTTGTGTGGCTGGCACAAAAACCCGCAAGGGCTGACCTGGGATAAACTCAGGCCGGGTGGCTTCACAAACCGCCGCCAACCGATACACATCCCGCGCCCTGGCCTTATGGAGATTTTCCAGGGCGACAAGCAAACGTTCCGCAGCGGCACACTGCTCCGCCACGCCGGGGTCAAAATCAATATCCTCCGGCAACCGGCGGTTGGCCGAATAAAAAAACTGCCCGGCCTCCATCGGATCCGCAGGTATGCAGACCAGTTGGGCAGGCGCATCGGCAAAAGGTTCACCCGCGTGGTAGCAGACGTGGGGGGTACCCTGGAGAACGACCGACCGCGCCTTTTCCCGATCGGCAAAAAAGGTATCCGTCGATGGCAGCGCGTGGGGATCGTAGGGGGTATTGGAATGATATGACGCCATCCTCTGGTGATAGTTGGAGAGGTGTCGGGTGCCCCAGGGATACACGGTGCCATGATTGACCACGGAGCGAAAGGCAACGGCGAGCAGGGAGTGGGCTGGCGCACATCGGGGATCCAGGGAGATGGCTCTCGACAACTCCCCAATCGCCTCCACGGTCCTGCCTTGCTGCACAAAAACCTGGCCGATCTGGCAGAGCAGATCCACACGATCAGCCTGCAGGGCGCGGGCCTTCTGGAACTGTTCCAAAGCACCCCCCAGATCGCCCCGTTTTGCCAACAGGGCACCCAGTACCAGCAACGCATCGAAATGGTCGGGGTGGAGCGCGAGCACCTGGCGAATCCGTTGGATGTATTGCCCTTCGTCATCGGGTGGGGTGGCATGGTGCGGATCCTGGCCGCCGCCGGTGGTGGCGGCACCCTGGTGCATCGGGCTGGCGGTTGTCGTCTGCTTCGGTTGCACAGGCTCCGGGGGGGCAGCAACTGTGGCCTCTCTGTGCTGCTGCCGGAGCTCTATTCTGCGCAGATTGATCAACAGAGCCGGGTGGCCCGGCACGATCTGCAGGGCACGGCGAATATGCGCGATGGCCTGGTCAAAATCGCCCCGCTGCACACAGAGGAGACTGGCCTGATGCAGCAGTTCCGGGTTGTTTGGGTCAGAGCGCAACCTCTCCTCGGACTCGGCCCGCAGCTTTTCAAGTTCCGCATCGGAGGGTGTCGGTGTTGTTGCAGGAGCATCGTCTTGTGTCGCCATGGCCATACCGTACCCGTTTTTTGGATATTGGTCCGAACCCACCCCCCTGTCAGGTCCGCCAAAATTTATGAGAAAAGAGCAGAAGAATGGTGAATATCTCCAGACGACCGACGATCATCATGGAGGCCAGTATGATCTTGCCGAGGTTCGGAACATGGGCAAAATTGTCCATGGCCCCCACGGTATTGAATCCGGGCCCCACATTGGCCCAGGCCGTCAGCGAGGCCCCCATGGCCGACAGCAGATCCATATCCATGGCATGGAGCAGCAGACCACCAAACAGGATATATCCCAGGGAGAGAATGAAGGTGGCCACCCCGTTCTCCAGGATCTCACGGGAAATGGGGTGCCGGTCCATTTTGGAAATGGCCACCTGATAAGGCTGCAGCAAGCGGGTGGTGACGGCGGGAATGGTTTTGAGAAGGAGGATCACCCGCACCACCTTGATGCCACCGCCGGTCGAGCCGGACATGCCGCCAATCACCATCAGCAACCCCATCAGCAACTGCAGGACGGCGGGCCATTTTTCCCAATCGGTACTGACAAAACCGGTCGTGGTCATGATGGAAACCACCTGGAACAGGGAGTGGCGGATGGTCTCTTCCAGGGACCAATTTTCCGAGCGGAGCAACACCAGCACACAGTATGTGGTAAATCCGCAGATGATGATCACATACCCGATAAACTCCTCATAGGTCAGGGCCTTCCAGTCCCTGTGGACCAGCAGTCGGTAGTGGATCAAAAAATTGGCCCCCCCCAAAAACATGATCAGGATGGCCCACCACTGCGCGGCAGGTGAAAAATAGGCCATACTGAGGTTTTTGGTGGAAAATCCGCCCGTGGCGATGGCCGCGAACGAGTGATTGACCGCATCCAGCAGCGACATGCCGAACAGGACAAACCCGCCCACACCGACCAGGGTGATCAGTGTGTAGACCCCCCACAGGGCACGCGCGGTGGAGATCAGGCGCGGGGTCATGCGATCCTTGGTGGGGCCAGGCACCTCGGCCTTCATCAACTGGGTGCCACCGGCGCCGAGCAGGGGAAGAATGGCAATCATCATCAACACCATACCCATGCCGCCCAGCCAATGGGTGCAGCTGCGCCACAACAGGATGCTTTGTGGCCAGATTTCAATGTCGGTCATGGTGGTTGAGCCGGTGGTGGTAAAACCGGAAGCCGCCTCAAAGAAGGCGGACGGCAGATCCAGGCCACCGTGCAGCACATAGGGCAGGCCGCCAAAAAAGGCGACCAGAAACCATCCCAGACTGGTCACCAGAAAGCCATCCCTGGGGGTCATGGTGGTATTCGCCCGGCGGCTTGCCAATACACCGACAAGGCAGGTGGTCCCCGAACAGAGGATGGATTGCACCAGCGGGGTGGGATCCTCACCCAAACCCAGGGCCAGCAGGACGGGAAAACATTGGAAAACCGCGACAAGACCGATCAGCAGGCTCAACATGCGCAAGTCGAATAAAATGTTCATGCAGCGGCACTCAACACGGCATCGATTTTATGAAAATGGCCTGCGGTGGTGATGATCAGGATATGATCCCCCGCTCCGAGCACAAAACCGCCGGTGGGCACGACCATCTTTCCCTCGCGCACGACGGCTGCCACAATCAACGGCTTCGGCAGACCCAAAGCCTGGATGGCCATACCCGCGATGCGGGAGTTGGCCTGCACTTCCACGAACACGGCATCCAGTTGACCGTTCAGGGCGGTGGCGGCATCGATCACCTTGCCGGTACTGAGAAACCGCATGATTTTGCCCACAGCGGCCAGTTTGGGACTGACCACCGCATCAATGCCCAACTTGGGAGCCAGGCTCAGATAGGCCTGATTGTCCATCAAAGCGATGGTGCGTTTGGCCCCACTTTGCCGCGCCAACAGACAGAGGACCAGATTGACCTCCTGTTGACCAGTCATCCCGATCAGGGTAGAGGCACGGCAGGCCATGTTCCGGATGGTCTCCGGGTCGGTAGCGTCGCAGTGGATGACATCCGTGTTGTCCAACTGCTCCGCCAACTCCTGGCAGCGGCTCAGGGATTTTTCCAGGATGACCACCGGAATGCCCCGCCGTTCCACCTCCCTGGCAACCTGCTCCCCTTTCCAACCACCCCCGGCGATGACAATCTTGCGGTGCCGCACAGGGGTACGCCCCAGAACGGGCAATATTTTTTCAAAACCGGCCTTGGCCTCCGTGGAGATCAGCACGCGGTCGGTCGCCTGCAGGACGGTCTTGCCGGTGGGAATCACCACCTCCCCCCCTTTGTCGACCGCCACGACCAGGGCACCGGTTTTCGCCAGCCCACTCTCTTGCAGAGAGCGTCCCAGCAGCACACTGTCGCTACCCATCTGGAAACCGGCAATGCGGACCAGACCATGCTTGAATGGCACCACCTCAAAGGCCTGATCCACCTGCAGCAGATCGAGCACCATCTCCACAGCCGCATATTCGGGGCTGAACACCATGGCGCCACCAAGGGTCATACCCTTGGAAAGGATAGGATTATTCAGAAACTGCTGCTTGCGCACGCGGGCAATAATCTTGGCAGAAGGGTTGTAGGCCTGTGCCATCAGGGTGCTGATGATGTTGCTTTCGTCCGAGTCGGTCACGGCCAGTACCAGATCCGCCTCGGCCAGACCCGCCTCCTGCAACAGTGTACCATCGGCGGAATCGCCCAGCATGACCTGCACATCCATGCTTTCCTGCACCTGTTTGGCCAGCGCAGCCTCGTTGGTAATCACCACAACACTGTGACCATCCTCCGACAGCTTTTTGGCCAGCGTCGTGCCGACCACACCCGCACCGATAATGATAATTTTCATGACACGATGGCACCGTGATAGAATGTTGGATGCGTGATACGCGGTACCGGACGCAGCAGCACCGATACACAGAGGGGGCTCAACCGCCAGGAGAATCCCCCACGCAACAGCGAACAGGGAAACGCTTTTATCGTAAAGAAACTTTTCTATTGCTGCCTGGGAAACCCGTACACCACAGATATCGCGTTGCATGCGACGGTCCGGGACGGCGTGGCCTGGGCGGCAAGAGTAACAAATCCAGCGGCAGACGCAAGGCTTGGCATTGCATGGCGTGGTGGATGACCGAAGCGGCGATCCAACGTAACTTCTGCTGCCCACGACTCCCCGGCAACGCTCCGTTCAGACTCCAAGGCCAGGTTGGAGCAAAACAGAAACGTGACCCAGCTCCCCTGCCAGATCCGGCTGTTTTGTGCTTGACATGCCCATGTATGCTGCGCCAGAATGGTCCCATGAACGCTCACTCTACCTCTCTGAACCTGCGACTGCGTGGCGCCCTGCCGGGTGTTGGCGTTGGCCCGTGGGTGGGAGATAATGTGCAGTAGTGTGTGTTCGTCTGCCGTTACTTGACCAAAAGCCATGGGTCCACAGGATCCGTGGCTTTTTTTTGCCCCTCTGACCAGGAGAATGACCGTGATTGTTTCCCATGATCTGCTGCGACTGCCCGTCGGTCGCCCCTGCATGGCGTTGTGGCGCGTCGGCGACCGTATTCCATCCACATCCAACCCTGATGATCATCCTTTACCTTGGAGTCGCATTCGATGTTGACAAACGCAAGCAGCAAATATCGCCCAGCCCCACCCATCCCCATGGCCGTCCGCCACTGGCCAGACCATACGCTCACCCAGGCACCCCGCTGGTGCAGTACCGATCTGCGGGACGGCAATCAGGCTCTTGTCACCCCCATGGACCCGGGACGCAAGGCACGCCAGGCACCCCGCTGGTGCAGTACCGATCTGCGGGACGGCAATCAGGCTCTTGTCACCCCCATGGACCCGGGACGCAAGGCACGCATGTTCCAGATGCTCGTCCGTCTGGGTTTCCGGGAGATCGAGGCCGGTTTCCCGGCGGCCTCCTCGGATGAATACCACTTTACCCGCCATCTGGTTGCCACCACCCCGGAAGAGCTCTCCATCCAGGTGTTGACATCGGCGCGGGAGGAGCACATCCGCCGCACATTTGCCGCGTTGCAGGGCATGCCCAGGGCCATCGTTCACTTTTATCTCTCCACTTCCCCCTTGCAACGACGGGTGGTCTTCGGGGTGGATGAAAAAACATTGATCCAGAGGGCGGTCGCCGCTGCCTCGTTGATCCGCACCCTCGCCGAGCAACAACCCGACACCCGATGGACCTTCCAGTTTTCACCGGAAAGTTTCTCAGCCACAGAGCCAGAGTTTGCCCTGGCCATCTGTGAGGCGGTCACCGCCATATGGGAGCCCACCCCCCAACATCCGATCATTCTCAACCTGCCGGCCTCGGTTGAGGTGGCCTCTCCCAACCGTTATGCCGATCAGATCGAATGGTTTGGCCGCCATTTTTCCCGTCGGGAGGCGATCATCCTGTCGATCCATCCCCACAACGACCGAGGTTGCAGCGTGGCGGCGGCCGAACTGGCCTTGTTGGCTGGGGCACAGCGGGTGGAGGGGGCACTGTTCGGCAATGGGGAGCGCACCGGCAACCTTGACCTGGTCACCCTGGCCATGAACCTCCACAGCCAGGGCATCGAGACAGGGCTGGACTTTTCCCGAATGGAAGAGATCATAGAGTGCTATCACTCCTGCACAGGCATGGAGATCTCTCCCCGTCATCCCTACGCCGGGGCGTTGGTATTCACCGCCTTCTCCGGTTCCCATCAGGATGCCATCCGCAAGGGATTGGCCGCGCTGCAACCGGGAGGGGTCTGGGAGGTTCCCTACCTGCCCATCGACCCACGGGATGTGGGCCACGATTGGGAGAGCATCATCCGGGTCAACAGCCAGTCCGGCAAGGCCGGGGCCGCTCACCTGTTGGAGAGGACACGGGGCATCACGCTTCCTCCATGGCTGGAGCACCCCTTTGGTCGGGTAGTGCAGCATGCCACCGACCAAAGAGGCCGGGAGTTGACCGGGCTGGAGATCGCCGATCTGTTCGAACAGAGCTTCATGCAGTCCCCGGAAAGGGTGCGGATGGTTGGCTACCACATACTCCAGACAAACCCCTATCGTGTAGAGCTGCAACTCGTGGTGGATGGAGAAGATCGACACGTACAGGGCCAGGGCAACGGTCCCATCGATGCTGCCTGCCAGGCCATGAGCGGACCCTGGCAGGTGCAGCAGTATGAGGAACGGGCCATGGGGCCTGGCAGTGGTGCCCGCGCCCTCTCTTTTGTTCACCTGGTTGGGGATACGGATTGTGCCGGATGGTCGGGCGTGGCCATCCACGAGAGTATTGTGGAGGCGACGCTGCAGGCGTTGATGACGGCCATCAACCGGGCCCTGGCAATGCAGCAGCCCGCACGTCAACAGGAGATCCTCTCCCGTTGGTTCATGCAGACCTCTTGCGTGCAGTCCCCTGCCCTCCCCACACAATGGGATGCCCGCGACTATGCTGCCAACTCCCCAAATCAGTTCCAGACTGCCATGGCCCGCGTGGCAGGCATGGGCTTGCAATCGGGAGAATCGATCCTGGATATCGGCTGCGGAGATGGAAAAATCACGGCGGAGTTGGCCAGATTGGTTTATCCGGGCAAAGTGCTTGGCATAGACATCTCCCCGGAGATGATTCAGTTTGCCCGTGACCGTTTTCCGGTTGCAGCACACCCGAATCTCGCCTTCGCCACGATGGACGCCTGTCAAATACAGGTGGACACCTCCTTCGACCGCGTGTTTTCCCATGCTGCGTTGCATTGGATCAAAGACCATCGTCCCGTACTGGCGGGCATCTGCTCGGCATTGCGGCCAGGCGGCCTGTTTCACCTGGAGATGGGGGGACGGGGCAATGGAGCCCAGGTTTTGGCTGTGTTGAATGCATTGGCCACTGCGGAACCCTGGTCGGCGTGGATAGGCGGATTGGACAATCCGTATGGCTTTCATGACGCAGAGAACTACCGGATCTGGCTGACACAGGCGGGCATGGCCGACCATCGGGTGGTACTCACGCCGCGCACCTGGAGCTTCTCAAACCGAGCAAACATGGCAGCCTGGATTCGCACCACCTGGTTACCCTACACCCAACGCATTCCGCACACATTGCGGGAACGCTTTATACAGGAGGTGGTCAACGGCTATACCTCGCTGTTTCCACCCGACCAGAATGGAAGCGTGCAGATCCTGATGGTCCGCCTGGAGGCAGAGGGAAAACGTCCCCTCTCTCCGCCCAACCCGTAAGGCGTTGCCAGTGGGTTATGGAACAATCTGACCGGTGGCCGATCTGGTTCTCTGGAACGGACCGGCCACCCGGTCGAATGCGGCGCCACGCACATTGGGGAACTCCACAGGAGCTTCCCAGGCGCACTATGCAGGCCTCCCCCAATTGCGACTCCTCTCCTGCATCCACGCGCCGGACACCACATCCTGGCCAGGCATCCGCTCAGCGATGCCGTGCCGTGTTCCAGCGCAAGGTCAGCCGATCATCCTTGACCTCATACGAATCCAGCCGTTTGAAAAACGCCATCCCCAACAACGAGCTGTTGGAGTCGCCGGCATTGACCGTGGCGGGCACCTGTTGCAACACCAGATCCCCCAGACGCAGCTCCTGCAACACCACCGGTGCTGCCTGAGTCAAACCATTGGCCGTGCGATGTTGTCGCGTATACTCCAACCGGTCCGGGTCCAGTCCAATGCGCCGGGCCGCAGCACGGGAGAGAACGATGCCGCTGGCTCCGGTATCCACCAACATGCGGACCGGGACCCCCTGGATGCGCGGTTCCACATAAAAATGTCCATCGGATGATTTGAAAACGCTCCACGTTCCCGGAGCCTGACTGAAGCCATGTTGAGGCAGCAGCGTTGCCCAGAAACGTCCCAGAAACGCCCCCATTTCATGCTGCCAGCCATAGGCCAGAATCAGCAGGATGGTCAGGATCAACCAGAACCCCATCCTTTTCAGAACCCGCACAACCCCCTTCCCGCTCACAGAACCCAACCACCAGGCCAGGAGCAGAGCGGATCCGGCGGCATAGCCCAGCCGATCCAAGCCCTCTTCATCGAAAGCCGACCCCGGCAACAGCCCCTGCAATACCACCGCCACGCCCATCACGCCGCAAAAAATCAGCACAAATCGCAACATGGTGAGAAAATCCTACGCAAATCGGACCACGACCAACCCGCAGACCCAGCCCCGGCAACAGCCAGCCACCCGTACCGGTACGTGTGGGCCTCCCTCCAGAAACAACCCCTGACACCGCCACACGCAACGGCGGGCAGAGCACGCCTCCGGCGGGCTCCAGCAGCGCATGCTACCAGACACAACCACAGACTGTAAAAGGGAAAAATCTCTGAATAGGCGTGTTGACACACCTTCCGTTTCCCGCACATCATAAATTTGTACAGATTGGAATTTTTTAAAAAAAGAGAGGATGCCACATCCGGCCAACAGCTCCGGATGCTCTCCCACGATTCCCGGCATTGAAAAGGGGACCAAAAGATGACAACATGGCTCCCGGCAGGTGGCAGCACTGTGCAAATTCATGTCCCGGCGACCGAGGAGAGTGTTCCATGAAATGGGTTCGATCTATTGCCTTTCTCGTATCCCTGTGCATCATGACAGCCATACCTTTCACGAGCGCTTCCGCAGTGCCTGGCCAGGAATCGGGAGCCCTCCGCACTGTTTCCGGTCAATCGACCTCACAACCGATCACATTGGCCTGGAACGAAAACCGCAGACACCACCACAGCCATCGGTGCGAAAAAACATGCGATCGCAGATATCGGGAGAGGGTGCGTGCATGTGAACGGTATGGCAAACGGCACTGTCACAAAAAAGCCAGACGAGGTTATCATCTCTGTTTGGACCGCTGCGGATAGTGGGAGAGGCAGGTGCCGTGGCTGGCAAGAGCTCCGGCACACCCCCTGCGGCGACACCTTGACTGGAAAAACCGTGTCAAATGAGATGTCATTGAGGCAGATATGAAGGCCGACGACCCAGATGCCCTCAAAACCCACCCCCTCATCTTTCAGGAGGGGTTCATCGCCATTCTCCTCCTCTTGGCCATCAGCGGATTGACGTGGCTTTTTCTGCCGTTCCTGCCAGGATTATTCCTGGCCACTGTGTTGGCTGCATCCACCTATCCGCTGTTTCATAAACTACAGGAACGCTACAGCCTGAAAACGCAGTCGGCATCCCTGCTGATGACTGGGTTGGTTTTTGTTCTGATCATCACGCCTATCGTCTACCTGCTCTCCGTGATCAGCGTCGGCATGAGCCGGTTTGTCACCCATCTCAAAAGCCAAATAACGGGTCTTTCACCCGCAGAACTGATCTCCCTCAAGGAGCGATTGCTGGCACGCCTCCCCGTACCTGATGAGGTGCGGGAAGCCTTGGTGGATCAATTTTCATCCAACATGGATCAAGTGACAGAAGCCGCAAAAAACATCTCCCTGTTTCTATTCAAGAGCATATTTGGAAACACGGCTGCTTTTTTATCATCCCTGATGCTGATCCTGTTTACCCTTTTTTTCCTGTATCGGGATGGTCCTGCCATCGTTCGCCAGATCAAGATCATCTCTCCATTGGCCAATCATCTGGATGATTTCATCATGCAGCGTTTTGCCAAATTGGCAACTGTCCTTACCCTTTCCACACTCTCTGTGGCACTCATCCAGGGCGTTTCCATCTCTCTGGTTACCTCCTTCATGGGGTTGCCCTGGTTTTCCCTTGGGGTGGCGGTGGCAGTAACCGCCTTTGTGCCCATATTGGGCAGTGTGCTTGTCTGGGGACCAGCCGCCTATTGGCTCATTGCCCACGATCAATGGCTGTCCGGCATCTTTTTGATCTTTTGGGGAGGGGTCATCAATGGATTTTTCGTGGATAATCTGCTGCGACCGATTCTCATCACGCGCTTTGCTCAGATCGGTGGCGAAGAGATGGAGAATGGGTCCGGGCCACTTGCCCACACGCTGCTCACCGTCCTGTCCACCCTGGGGGGCATTCTGACCTTCGGCATCCTTGGTCTCTTTTTTGGTCCTCTGATCGCCGCCATGGCCATCACCATCTTTGAAATCTATGAGATGGAATACGGCCATCGCCTGGATTATTCGAGAACATGATCAGGCACAGTGGCCCGGGTCCGCACAACCGGGCCCCATTCCACACGGCCAATACACTATACGGACCCGTTTTTTTCAAGTACGGGCAAGGTTGATCATCTATTCTGAGGAATACACACCATGTCGATGCGTTTTTGGCTGTTGTTCATCCTGACTTGCCTGCCCTCCCTGGGCAGGGCGGCCATGGTGGAAGAGCGGGTGAAACACACCCACGAGGGGGTTGCCTTTGAGAGTGTGCTGGTCTACGACAATGCCGTCACGGCCTCCCGCCCTGCCATCCTTATGATACCCAACTGGCTGGGGGTTACGCCCCAGGCATTGGAGCAAGCCAAACAGGTGGCAGGCAAGGAGTATGTCGTTCTTGTGGCCGATTTGTACGGAGAGAAGGTGCGCCCCAAAGATTCCGAGGAGGCCAAAGTGGCGGCAACATTTCTGCGTTCCAACCGCCCTCTGCTCCGCGCCAGGGCCAATCATGCCCTGGATACCCTGCTATCCGCCGGGCTGACAGCCGGGGCCGATTCCAAAAGAACCGCAGCCATTGGTTTTTGTTTTGGGGGAGGAGCCGTTTTGGAGCTGGCACGGAGCGGAAGAGAGATCGCCGGTGTGGTCTCTTTTCACGGCAATCTGGATACCCCTGACCCGGGTGACGCAGCCAACATCAAAGGGGCCGTCCTGGTTCTCCACGGTGCGAACGATCCCATGGTGACCGACTCCGATGTGCTGGCATTCGCGGCGGAAATGCGGGCCCAGCCCCAGTTGGACTGGCAACTGGTGAGCTTCGGCGGCGCTGTCCACTCGTTCACGGATCCCCATGCCAACACACCGGGACGCGCCCAATACCATGAAAAAAGCGCCAAACGGGCCTTTGCCCTGATGCATCAGCTGTTCCGGGAGATCCTTTGACGCACGTGCGGGGCAGGGAGGTTCCGCCGCCTCCCCCCACCTGGACTCTCTGGAAGAGGCAAGCGGACTCCGGGTGATCCGCAGATGCTGCCATGGGATGAACATGACCAACCGACACTGCCGCAGACGGGCATGGGCGCACTCCGATCCCCACCCCCGTCCATGGGGCAAGCCGAGAGAGGAGGCGCCCACAGCAGCGTCGAGCGGCAGGCCGACTCACACGCTCCGAGCGCAGCGCGGAGCAGCGGGCTGCTGCCTACCACTCCACCAGAAAACCAAACGAGTAGTCATCCTGCACCTTGTTGATGCTTTCCAGCTTGACCACATAGGCATTGTGGCTGACCTTGACCTTCTTGACGTTGCTTTTTCCAAAATCAAATTTTAATGTTTTTGTCGACTTTGTCTCTTTGACCGAGCCTGCCTGCTGTTCGTCGTCACACGCGTTGATTTTCACCGTGACCTCGCTCTCCGAGTAGGGCACGCTGAGTTGGATGCTGAGGCCTTCCACATACCCAACGGATGAAGAGCCAGGATCTGAACAGGAAGAAAGGGTGATATTCTGGGAATTGTCCGCCATGTTTGGACTCCTTGTTCCATAATGTTCTAACGACCCGTGTACATACCATTTACACGAAACAGTGCGGCATTGTACCCGTTTGCCCGGCAAAACTCAAGCCTCATGCCCTGTCTTGCCCCCGGCAGACTGGAAACGGTCGGTTTCGGATAATGACCCAAACAAGCGACAGGAGCAGGAGGACCGAACATGGGCAGACCGTCCCATTTAACCCCAGAACAGCGCAACGGCGAGAAAACCGGGGAAAATGGCTTTTCAGACTACTTTTCCGGATTTTCTCATTTTATCCTGCCATCGCAGCCTTCAAAACTGCCATTCGACGTACATTCCAGGCAAGGCTTACCCATCTTTGACGAACACCACCGCATCCTGGGGGAAACATTCCTTCTTCTGCTGAACTGCATGCGATTGTTTGCAGACGGCAAGGATCCCGACAAAACGATCCATCATTTTTCCCGTGTAGTCACAGCCATTCGGAAGGCGATTTTTTGCCATTTTGACGCTGAAGAAAAATTGATGCAGTTTATCTGTTTCCAGAATATTTTGTGCACAAAAAACGGCATGGAAATTTATTCTTGAATGCATGCAGATTGCGGAGCATGTGCGGAGCGAAGACAAATACTATATGTTTGATTTATTTTTCTTCCTCTACAACTGGCTCATCCAGCACGTCAATGCGGAAGATACCAAGTTTAATGGGTATTTCAAGGGACATGCGGAAAACAAGTCAAAATATTAGCGATGACATCATTATTGTCATCAATGTCGTAATTTTCCTGGCTTGTTTCAACTATATATGTTGCATAAAAACAAGATACCTTCAATCCTGTCGAAGATATCGAACTTGTCAGTTATCTTGTCTGTTATTTGCAGCACAGGGGAGAGTGATACCTCTAACCATGGATGGGGTGATCCCCCTGGCCGGGAAGGGGATGTCAACCGTTGTCCAGTCCATCCTGCCAAACCAGCCGTCAGCCTGCTTACGGAGGGATAACCGATGCTGTCTTTAGGCATGATCACATCTGATGCCGCCGGAATTTTCTCCCAGCGGCATCATACTGTGGACACTGAACCACTTTGTATGTGGTGTAGGAACCTGCTGGTTTGGGTCGACCGATCTGGCACGCTCAAATCAGCCCACCTTTTGACAAACATTACCTATATGCAGCTGCACTCTTCTTGACAGAATTTTTCTTGTTAACCTTTTTCTTGCCGACCTTTTTCTTGACAGGATTTTTCTTGACTGCCTTCTTTATAACAGGATGGTTGGCTTTCTGGGTGGCCACTGCCTGTCTGACGGGGGATTGGGCAGCAGGATAAGAGGCAGAAGCATGGGGCGAAGAAGGGGCAGCCGATGTTGTGGATGTCGAGACGGGAGCAGTCGTATCCGGCTTGCAGAAAAAGCATTGGGTACCAACGCTCCCCAGTGGTGTTCTGCCATCGCTGGCGTGCCATTGGGTAAAACCGCCGGAGTTCCATTGCCCTGAGGATGCTGCGTTCAGGGAGAGCGGCGCAGAGGCAAAAAGCAATGCGGCACTGGCTGTCAAAGCAATGATCAGATTTCTCATTGAGTGATTTTTCCTTTTTATTGCAAGTTTTTGGAAGTTGCAAGCCGACTCATGGCTGCATTTGTACAGTCGGTGATTGGTTGGATCGTCAAAATTATTACATGCTACGACGATGTGCAGGCAGAAAGCAAAATCCATACCTGTTAACTGTCAAGACCCGACATTCCGCACACCTTGTCCGCACCAGTCGCGCCATGTTGGGTTTTCTGTCTGGCGGCAAAGGGAAGGTGGCAGACGCCGGTGTCGCTCAACAGGTGGGGCAATCGTACCACGTACCTGCAACGGTTTCGGAGAACCTCCCAAGCTTATCTTGACTTGAACCAACCCACCCATTACCATGCAGCATGACTCCCGGTGCAGATCAGTTTATTAATTTATGGTATTTTTTAATATCACTAAAAATAACATGTAAATTGTAAAACTCATTATTGAATATCCTGTCCGATACAATACATTGGACACATCGTAGGAATGGGGGCCTTTTTTGGCGATCAAGAAAAAGCTGTTTGTGCCGTCGTTGGCTTGGTGGATGCTGGCCTGGAGCTATGGCATCTGCGGCGATGACTCTCTCAATCCCGACTTTGCGTCTGTGCGATCGACTGTCCACAACATGTCTCCCGGCAGGGAGCCCGATGATCTGTGTGTTTTTTGTCACACTCCCACAACTTCTTCAGACGATACCATCGTACCAAAGTGGCAGGCCGCTTTCTCGGATCCTTTCTTTCAAACAAGCAACAGATCAAAGGACAAAAACGCCACAGCCGGCTCCGTTTCCATCATGTGTCTGGCTTGTCATACTCCTGATGCATCACTGCTTAACGGCTTAAGATCGAACGTTCCCTTCATGCAAGATCAGCATCCGATTGGAATACCTTATGCTGGGGTTGTCGAGGGTGGCAAAGGAGGCAACCTGGATTATGGCATTGCAAGAAAAGGCCGCTATAATGATGGAAACGTCTGGTGGGTGGAGACTGGAAATCCAGGATTTCAAGCGGATGACATCCTACTGTTTCCCAGATTCCTAGACGATAACAGCGTGGTGCCGTTCGTAGAATGTGCAAGTTGCCATGACCCACACTCGACCAACCGAAAATTTATTCGCATCCCCGATCCTGAGCGGTTATGTCAGGCATGCCACCCCAACTGGTTTTGAAAATAAAGAGTTTAATGAAATTAATTGATGCGATCAATCCAAGAAAATAATTCTTTATTATCTACAAACTCTGGACATGGAAAGGCTTCAACATTTAAAAAGACATCATCATCAGACAAATACTCACAAAGCGTATCTATTGTTAGCTTATGGAGATGTCTTGAGTCGTCTTGTTTATCGTTCTTCTGAAGAAATAGTGGTGAAACAAATGAATCGTTCAAAAAAGAAGGGAATAATAATAGTTCTTCTGTACTAATACGTCTTTCAATTGTATTTATGAGTATATGAACAGAAGAAACAAACCCAGACCAATCGGCATCACGGGATTTAAGTGACTGCCACGTCCTAAAAAAATTAGCATTGATACGAGCAAGTTCCAACCCAGTTCTCCAGAATCCTTGAAATACTAGCCTTTGGTTAATACTGCCATGATGGACAATCCAAGCATAAACTAATTTATGCTCTTGCTCCAAATGACTTATAATACTATCTCTTAAAACTGTCATCACTCTTGAAATACTTCTATTGGCGTCGGAGCCAGACCCTTTATCAATGATCGCAATAAATTTTTTCATTTCTGTTTCTAGAGCTCTATGTTGTTCTATTAAAATTTCAACAACAACAGAATGATCTTCCACTTCATACCTCTTTTGTCAATAAAATTGGCGAACCAGGTATCCACTTCGTTTAAGTGCTATCCACTTGACTCAAGCAAGTGACGCTTATACCATCCCTGCATGGAGACCACCAGACACCCAATCCCAGGGGTTGACTGCCCACGAACCATGCAGGAATTTGACGACCGCTTTCCAAATGAGGATGCGGTTGGGAATACGGATGGTGAGAGTTCCCCGTTCCATGAAGGCGTGCTTGCCGCCTGACCAGGGAACGGCAAATCCCAATGGCCGCCAATGGCCGCAGGTGGCGTATCAGGTCATCTCGTCGAACCAGACCCAATCGGGGTATTAGGCCACTTCCTGAATGCGCAGCGTCTCACCGTCAATGATTGGCAGGGACAGATTTTTATGGATGCGTAACAGAACCCATTCTTCCAGCACTTCTGCCAATTCATCTCGACAGGCTTCGAGAGTGGAGGCATTGGCATACACGCCGTCACAGGTTGGAATATCGCCGTAAAAGGAGTTGTCATCCGGCAGAATTTCGTAACGAGCATGGCGCATGGCGGCCTGAAGATCATTCAAAAGCATGTCATTCTCCGCAGATCGGCGAGGGGATTTTGGTTTTCGGACCACGTTTTTGTGGCGCAAGGTGCCGATCCAAACGTTTTTCAAGATCGGCAATAAATGCTGTACTGCCAAAAGGGCGCCCGGTTCGTTCATGGCGACGGAGTGCATCGACGACAGAATCCTCGATTCCTCCCATCAAGAAGGCATGCCAGTCTGGTACTCTTTCGAGCAACGGGGTCACCTTGACCACACCGTCATCGACCCCCGCGAGGTGTGCCTTGGCACTGCTCCAGGGATAATCTCCACCAGGAGCGATACAGAGCTTGGCTCGCACCGGATTAAGCTCAATATACCGGGCAACCGCCAGCAGGTACTGCTCATCGGTTGGAAACGAGGCAAACCGTCCTTGCCAAAGACAGCCTCGCCACCCCATCCGAAAATGGATCATGCGGGTATAGCGTCGGTGGGTTTCGGCAATCGCCTTGTGCAGCCCGTTATCCTCATGGGGCACAACCAGCAAATGGACATGATTGGACATGAGACAGTAGGCCCAGACATCCACCCGACAGGAGGCACACCACTCTGCAAGCAGAGCGAGATAAGCCCGATAATCGGCTTCCTCGAAAAAAGTCACCTGCCGTCGATTACCCCGTTGGGTGACGTGGTGAGGAATGCCGGTTGCAACGACTCGTGCGATTCTTGCCATGGCCTCAA